>CALUKK010000171.1 GCA_944321205.1 uncultured Alistipes sp. | reverse complement strand
ACCCACTTGCGTGACCTGTTCGACAAGACTAATTTCAATGATGTCAAAGATCTAAATGATCCCCTGATTCCGGGGCTTTTTGATTAATTGTTTAACTCGTCCCATTTTAACGGGACGCTAATGATTTCATGCCATCCTCTAATATCGCCTGGGGTTGTAATACAGACACCGAACTCACCGAAAATAATCTTTCCGTGTTTTTACTGATTCATCGTCCAACAAAATAGCGCCTTAACCTTTTAAAGAATTCTGGAATTTCCAATTGCAGCCTTCCATGTTCCATTTATGTTCCACGGCTGGGGCGAAGGGCAGGTGCAAAAACGAAAAAGGCTCGACAACCGTCAGATTGTCAAGCCTTTTCATCAGTCGGGGTGACTGGATTCGAACCAGCGACCACACGCCCCCCAGACGTGTACTCTAAAGTCGAGTACACCGCTTGCGTTCAACACTTTAGCTTTCTACCTTACAAGGCGGTTGACTTCTCGGTTGATTCGACAGTCAAAGGTTAAACATTAGTGAACTATTGGTGATAAGCAATCTTCTTTCGCATATCAGCAGTCAAAGGGAAAAGCCGCATTTTTTCGGCTCTCTCCTTATCCTTTATGGACACGATGCAATCCAACGAAATCAAGTTATTTCGTAAATTGCATCAGATAGTTTTCACAGAATCCCGCTAACGGGAATTTCACCATCTCGTCCCGTCCGTCGGGCGTGGTGTAATGAAATAATATAGTGTTCGCTCTGACAAGGCAGTCGAATAAATTTACCGTTTCGCTCATGCCCTCCATCTTCATCTCGTTGGCGATTATTATTCCTATTATATCGTCTATCTCTTTAAGGTCGCTTTTTCACCCGATTATTCATTGTTTGTTCTTTACAAGTGCGATTTCAACAGGTTTATTTATGTCCGCTGTTTCGGGAGAAAAAACAAAGTAAAACATTTCGGGATAAATCTCATTTTGAGGTTTTATGACAATTAAGCCTATTCCCTCTGTCTTGCTCCATTCGACCAACTTGCAAATAGCTTGTTTATCCTCTCATGTTTTGGTCATTCATTCTGTTTTCGGTTGTTTGTATCTGTTCATTTTAGCTAAAATTTAATTGTTATTTATCTTTATAAAGATAAGATTATTAGCGAAATAAACAAAACGAAAAAGTGACAAACTCTGCAAAAGGGTCTTATAAATTAACCTTTTCACAAAGTCTGTCACTCGATAGGTGGTGTATCTTATTTCTTTAGCAGACGCCTAATTTTATTTTGGTAGGCAATAATAAAATCTATTTTCTGCTGTGAGGTTAATTGTCCAAAATCGGAAGATAATCGGGCAAAGTAACTTTTAATATCTCTTGCAGGAACACCAAGTAATGCGATTATAGAGGATTTTCGTACGACCACTCTCCAGCAGGAATCATCCAATGGAATATCGTATTTATAAGCGACTTGTCGGGCTGTTTCAATCATGGATTGTGCTCCTATTCCTCGAATTTTCAAATCCTCTATGCGTTCGTACAATTCGTTAAAATCGGCCGATTGGGAAAGGCGATTGCAATTTGTTGATATAATGCGGCTCCACTCATCCCAAATTACATTTGAAATATGCCGTAGATTATCCGTCTTGACCAACAATCCTAAATTTCCTCTGTTGTTGCAGTAAGAAATGTAATTTGCAATCAATTCTCGCCATTGGGCTTTATTTATCCTATTTTGCTTCATAGCAGTATCATTTGTCTTCGGGCATATTATCTTCTAACGCCATAAAGCTACCTTGCACGTCCCAATCCCTGTCCCAAAGTTTCTGATATGCACCTACATATAATTTCGGGACATATATATTAACAGTCCAAGCATTGACGTAGTCGCCTTTTGCAAAGGGGAATCCTCCTTGGGGCGGTGTTTTTGTCCCAAAATAGAATGCAGAAGCAATATCTTCTTTGAATGTATTGTATCCAAGCGTTTCAACTTGAGTACAATGTTGCATATAAATAATCCCATCACGGTCTAAAGCGCGATAAAAAGCTTCATCTCCGACCGTTTTCAATTTCGACCCTTTTTCAAAAAATATGTAATCAAGAGATGGGTAACTCGTGACGGAATATGTCAAATTCGCAAATGCTCTTTTCCCAATAGTTTCAAGTGATGCAGGAAATTTTAGAGAATATAAGCCCGAACAATGATAAAACGCCTCTTTACCGATAGTTTGTAATTTGGATGAAAAATGAAAATCCGAATGAATTTCGCTCATATAAAATGCCTTGTCGCCTATGGCAACTACTTCGTCAAACATTTGTACGGTTCTCGTTTCTGCCATATAGAACATTTCATTGCCGATTACTTTCAAAGAACGCGGTAATATAACATGGGAAATAAGGGAATTTGCAAAGGCTCTTTCAGGCAACTCTTCCAAATTTACGTCCGAAATATCCAAATAGTTCAATGTCAGCACGGATTTGAGAAATTTGAAATCCGTTTCATCGGGCTTGCCGTTAATTTTCAATTCCGTCGTTTCCAATAGGTTTTGGGATGTTAATATTTGTTGCAATGTTCCCGCTTCGGACACAGTGACGGTTGGAACAAATCTCTGTGTTATTTGTATTTCTACCGATTGTCCTCCACTTTTGAGCGTAAATGTAACCGAACGGTTATCGGTTGTCGTATTGCTTGTTACAGAAAAATCGATAGTGAAATAGCGGTTTGTTCCGCTTCCGCTTCCGTTTTTCTGAGACGGTTCACACCAAGAAGCGCCACCCGAAAGTGTCCAATCTTGGGTGCTTTCAAAGTAAATGTATTGTGTGCCTCCCCGCCCACTAAATTCCAGCGATGTTTCTTTGACGGAAAATATATCCTCTTCAGGAGGTGCAGGGTTTTCGTTTTCGTTCTTGGAGCATCCGCAAATCATCATTGCAGTAAGCACAAATAAAAATAATTTTTTCATAGTAAGATTTATTTAAGTTAAACAAGTGTTTCAAATCTTACCGTATCAACTCCTGCTGCGGTGGGTTATGTGCAAAAAGAAAGTGTGGAGTTGTTCACTTATTCGATAGGAGGCTCTGGTAAGCCCAAACAGAAATAAGCAACACCCCACACTTGGGCAGATATATCGGATGGATATAATCTACACAAGGTGAAGAGCATTTGTAAGCCTATCCCTCTGTTTTGAAATTTACCAGATTTCCTATCGAGGATTCAGCGAAACACTTTCACTAATCAATATGTCTGCCACCTGTTCGATGACAACGCAAAGTTAGAAAATGTTTTTGGATTACAATGCCCTCCGTTGAGGTGTTGCCGTTAATTATCGTTGCAAAGTTCTTGAAAACAAAGTTTTTCTCCAAGAGGTACTTATCTGGATTTAGAACTTTGTTCGTTGTAACATGGGGTTAATTGTCCTCGCAGATTTGTTCAATTACATGGTCCATGTAAATGGCCTGTCCGCTTGA
>CALUKK010000170.1 GCA_944321205.1 uncultured Alistipes sp. | reverse complement strand
AGCGGAGCCCGCTATGCCGTGACGGATCATGAATCGGCCGTGGAGTGCATCCGCGAAAACAAAATCCTGCGAAAAATCGCCGCCCATTGCGTCGAAGAGACCGACGGACTGTTTATCTCGCTGCCCGAAGACGGGTTGGAGTATCAGTCCGTCTTCGTGGAGGCGTGCCGGCGGGCCGGAATCCGTGCCGAGATCCTCGATCCCAAGGAGGCCCTGCGGCTCGAACCCTCGGCCAATCCCGCTCTGATCGGTGCCGTGCGCGTCCCCGACGGCGCGGTGGACCCCTTCCGTCTCACCTCCTCGAACATTCTCGATGCCCGGATGCACGGCGCCGAGATCCGGACCTATACCGAAGTCGTGGAGCTGCTTCGTGAACAGGATCGCATCATCGGAGTCCGGGCCCATGACCATCGCAAACATTGCGACGAAAAGTTCTATGCCCGGGTGGTGATCAATGCCGGCGGCATCTGGGGCCACGGCATCGCCGCAAAGGCCGGCATCACGGTCAGCATGCTCCCGGCAAAGGGGGCCCTGCTGATCTTCGGACACCGGGTCAACAACCTGGTGCTGAACCGCTGCCGCAAACCCGCCGATGCTGACATCCTGGTCCCGGGCGACACGATCTCGCTCATCGGAACCACTTCAAGCAAGGTCCCCTACGATCAGATCGACAACATGATCATTACGCCCGACGAAGTGGACCTGCTGCTGCGTGAAGGTCAGAAACTCGCTCCGCAACTGGCCACGACCCGCATATTGAGAGCCTATGCGGGTGTTCGTCCGCTGGTAGCTTCGGACGACGACCCGAGCGGTCGCACGGTGAGCCGCGGAATCGTCCTGCTGGACCACGCCACGCGTGACGGCCTGGAGGGCTTCATCACCATCACGGGCGGAAAGCTGATGACCTATCGGCTGATGGCCGAATGGGCCACGGATCTCGTTTGCAAGAAGATCGGCAACAACGAAAAGTGCCGGACGGCGGAAATACCCCTGCCGGGATCGACCGAAAGCCGCGAGGAGGTCGACCGCAAACTCCGTAACAAACCTGTGGCTCAACGACGCTCGTCGATCTCGCGACATGGCGATCTGGCCGTGAAGATCGACAGCCGGACGTCGATTCAGAACAGTCTGGTCTGCGAATGCGAGGAGGTGTCGATCGGCGAAGTGGAGTACGCTCTGAAGAATCTCGCCGTGAACAATCTGGTCGACCTCAGGCGCCGGACCCGGATCGGCATGGGAACCTGTCAGGGCGAATTGTGCGCCTGCCGGGCCGCCGGGCTGATGGGCCGCCGGGATCCGGTCTGCGCGCGCAGGGCCAAGGAGGATCTGGTCTCGTTCCTGAACGAACGATGGAAGGGAATGGCGCCCATCGCCTGGGGCGATACGCTGCGTGAAAGCGAATACATGACGTGGGTTTACGAAAGTGTGTGCGGATTGTCGGACGAAGAAAATCGAGCTGCAAAATGAAATTCGATACTGTAATCATCGGGGGCGGACTGGCCGGAATGACCTGCGGCATCCGCCTGGCTCAGGCGGGACAGCGTTGCGCCATCGTCTCGCAGGGGCAGAGTGCCATTCACTTTTCGTCGGGATCGTTCGATCTGTTGGGCCAGCTGCCCGACGGTGAACCGGTCCTTGATCCCGAGGCGGGGATTGCCGAGCTGGCCGGGCGCTGGCCCTCGCATCCCTACGCCGTGATCGGCACCGAAAACTGCGCCCGTTATGCACGGCAGGTTCCCGAACTGTTGCGCGAGGCCGGGATCCGGGTGACGGGACAGGCTCAGCACAACCACTTCCGGATCACCCCCATGGGCAAGTCCCGGGCCACATGGCTCACCATCGACGGCTATCTCACAACCCCGCAGATCGGTGAATTCCCCTTCAAGAGGGTCTGCATCGTCAACATCGAAGGTTTTCTGGATTTCTATCCGGAGTTCATCGCCGAGGAGTTGCGCAAATTCGGCATCGAGTGCCGCTTCGGGAACTTCAACCATCCCGATCTGGAACTTATCCGCCGCAATCCGAGCGAGATGCGTTCGGCAAATATCGCCCGGGTCTTCGACCATGACGCCGATCTGGAGGCGCTGGCTGCGGAACTGCGCCGGCTGGCGGCCGGATGCGACGCACTGATCCTTCCGGCTCTGATCGGCATCAACCGCAACGATTCGCTCGAATTTCTCAAGCAGCGGGTCGGACATCCGATTTACCTGTTGCCTACCCTGCCGCCGTCGATCCCCGGCATTCGGGCCCAGCAGGCGCTTCAGCATCGTTTCCGGGCGCTGGGCGGCGAATATTTCCTCGGGGACTGCGTGCTGTCGGCCCAGACCGAACAAGGTCGCGTACGACGGGTCTTCACGGCCAATCACGGCGATATCCCCTTCGAGGCCGACCACTTTGTCCTGGCAACGGGCAGTTTCTTCAGCAAGGGGCTGGTCGCCACACCCGACCGGATCGTTGAACCGGTCTTCGAGGCCGATGTCGTTTCGCGCCCGGGCCGTGCGGAGTGGTATACGCTGCACTTCTTCGACCGGCACGAGTATCAGGCCTTCGGCGTGCGCACCGACAACCGGCTGCGGGTGATCAGGCAGGGTGCGCCGCTCGAGAATCTCTACTGCGTGGGGGCCGGACTGGCCGGTTTCCATCCCGTACAGGAGGGGTGCGGTGCGGGCGTCTCGATGCTCTCGGCCCTTTACGCGGCGGAAAGCATCGCGCGGGCGTCGGACAAACCGGTTGCTTTCGATTAAACGGATCATTAAATCATGCTACAATGAATATCCAGCAGAACAGCGTCAGTGAGAATAATTTCGAACAGTGCATCAAGTGTACGATCTGTACGGTGTACTGCCCCGTTGCCGCGGCGAATCCCGACTACCCGGGACCCAAACAGGCCGGACCCGACGGTGAACGGCTGCGTCTCAAACGCCCCGACTTCTTCGACAATGCGCTGAAATATTGCATGAACTGCAAGCGTTGCGAGGTGGCCTGCCCCTCGAACGTGCGCATCGGTGACATCATCCAGGCCGCACGCATCAAATACGGGCCGCAGCACAATACGTCGTTGCGGAACTTCGTGCTCGCCAATACGGATCTGGTGGGATCCCTCGCAACCCCCTTCGCACCGATCGTCAACGCCACCGTCAAACTGAAACCCGTACGGCTGGTGATGGACAAGGTGATGGGGATCGACCATCGGCGCATCTTCCCGAAATATGCCCACGGAACCTTCACGGCCTGGTATCGCAGGCATGCCGCCGCGGCCCAGGAGGCATACCCCCGTCAGGTGGCCTATTTCCACGGCTGCTACGTGAACTACAACAACCCGCAGCTGGGAAAGGATCTGTTGAAGATCATGAATGCCCTGGGGTATGGCGTACAGCTGCTCGACAAGGAGCAGTGCTGCGGGGTGGCCCTGATCTCGAACGGCCTCTACAAGCAGGCACGGCGTCAGGCCGAGACGAATCTCCGTTCGATCCGCACCTCCGTCAAGGGGCGCGAACTGGATGTCATCACCACCTCGTCGACCTGCACCTTCACGCTGCGGGACGAATACCCCCATCTGCTCAAACTCGAGAATGCCGACGTGCGCGACCATATCGAACTGGCCACACGCTACCTCTACCGGCTGCTCCAGACCGGAAAGGGTCAACTGAAATTCAAGGAGGCGGCTCCGCTTCGCGTAGCCTATCACACGCCGTGCCACATGGAGAAGATGGGCTGGGCCTACTATTCGATCGAATTGCTGCGGATGATTCCGGGGGTCGAGGTGACGGTGCTCGATTCGCAATGCTGCGGCATCGGCGGTACGTACGGCTTCAAGAAGGAGAACTACGAGGTCGCACAGTCGATCGGTGCCCCGCTGTTCCGGCAGATCGAAGACTCCGGCGCCGATATTGTGGCTACGGATTGCGAAACCTGCAAATGGCAGATCGAGATGTCGACCTCCAAGCCCTGCGAGCATCCGCTGCACATCCTTGCTTCGCGGCTGGCCTGACCGAGCGTCTCTTCGGGCAGGCCGCCGCGGCTTCCGGCAGGAAGCTCCGGAGCGGATTCAGCTACGGGACCTTGCCCTTCCGACAACTATTTTCCAAACCAAAACCAACCACAATAAACTACTATGAAACAGTACATTCTTGCACTTGACCAGGGAACGAGCAGCTCCCGCGCCATTGTCTTCGATGAACGGGGTACGACGTGTGCCGTGGCGCAGCGCGAGTTCCGGCAGATCTTCCCCAAATCGGGCTGGGTGGAGCACGATCCGCACGAGATCTGGGCCTCGCAGGCGTCGGTGATCGCCGAAGCCATCTCGATGATGGACATCAACGGTCTGAACATCGCCGGAATCGGCATCACCAACCAGCGTGAAACAACCATCGTCTGGGATTCGGAGACCGAAGAGCCGATCTACAACGCCATCGTCTGGCAGGACCGCCGGACGTCGGACTACTGCGACGAGCTGAAGAACCAGGGCCTTACGGAGATGATCCGCCAGAAGACGGGACTGATCATCGACGCCTACTTCAGTGCCACGAAGATCAAATGGATCCTGGACAACGTCCCCGGAGCCCGCAAGCGCGCCGAAAAGGGCAAGCTGATGTTCGGAACGGTCGATACGTGGCTCATCTGGCGTCTGACGCGCGGAGAGGTGCATGTGACGGACGTGAGCAACGCCTCGCGCACGATGCTCTTCAACATCAATACGCTGGACTGGGACCAGGAGCTGTTGGATCTGTTCAAGATCCCGCGGTCGATGATGCCCGAAGTGAAGTCCTCGAGCGAGGTATACGGACACACCAAGACGACGATCTTCGCGCACAAGGTGCCCATTTCGGGTATTGCCGGCGACCAGCAGGCCGCCCTGTTCGGGCAGATGTGCACCGAACCCGGTATGGTGAAGAATACCTACGGAACGGGCTGCTTCCTGTTGATGAACAGCGGCGAAAAACCCATTCTCTCACAGAACAACCTGCTGACGACCGTGGCCTGGAAGATCGGCGACAAGGTCAATTATGCCCTCGAGGGGAGTATCTTCGTCGGAGGGTCGGTTGTCCAGTGGCTGCGTGACGGACTCGGCGTCATCAAGTCCTCGTCGGAGGTCGAGGAGCTGGCTTCGCGTGTGCCCGACACGAACGGTGTCTATTTCGTCCCGGCACTGACCGGACTCGGCGCTCCGTGGTGGGATCAGTATGCCCGCGGTACGATCATCGGCATCAGCCGCGGAACAAACACCGCGCACATCGCCCGGGCCGCCCTTGAAGGCATCGCCTTCCAGACGATGGACATCACCGCGGCCATGTCACGTGATGCCGGCATCCCGCTCAAGGAGCTCAAGGTCGACGGCGGAGCCTCGCGCAACAACCTGCTCATGCAGTTCCAGGCCGATATTCTCGGCACGAAGGTCATCCGTCCGCAGGTGGTCGAAACCACGGCGATGGGCGCCGCCTATCTGGCCGGCCTGGCCGTAGGCTACTGGTCGAGCATCGACGAGATCCGCAAGCAGTGGCAGATCGATAGGGTCTTCGAGCCCGCCATGGAGGAGGAGAAGGTCGAGCAGGCGAAGGCCGGCTGGGCCGATGCCGTCAAACGCACGCTGAGCGACTATACGAAACAATAGCGGGAGAAACTCCGGACGTCGGACGGTTTCCCTTTCCGAATCCCCGATCTCCGGTTTCCCAACTCGTTATTTCCCAAAATTCAAGAAAACCTGAAACTTCCGACTTATGAACGACGTAATGGTAAAATGCCTGTTCGAGTTTATCGGCACGGCGATTCTGGTGCTGTTCGGCGACGGCGTGGTCGCCTGTACGACGCTGAAGAAATCCAAGGGCGAGAATGCCGGCTGGGTGGTCATTACGCTGGCCTGGGGGCTGGCCGTCATGCTGGGTGTCTTTATCTCCGGACCCTACTCCGGTGCTCATCTCAATCCGGCCGTAACGCTGGGACTGGCTGCCGCCGGAACCTTCAGCTGGGCACTGGTCCTCCCCTACATCGTGGCGCAGATGCTGGGCGGTTTCGTGGGGGCCGTGCTCGTCTTCCTCTTCTACAAGGATCATTACGACGCCACGGAGGATCCCGCAACCAAACTGGGAACCTTCTGCACGATCCCGGCCATCCGCAAATACGGCAACAACCTCTTCAGTGAGATCGTCGGCACGTTCGTCCTGGTCTTCGTGATCCTGGCACTGTCGATCGACGGCAATACCTCCGAGGTGGGGATGGGCGCATTGGGTGCCTTTCCCGTGGCGATGCTGATCGTGGCGCTGGGCATGTCGCTCGGCGGTACGACGGGTTACGCCATCAATCCGGCCCGTGACCTGGCGCCCCGGCTGGCACATGCCATCCTCCCGATCAAGGGCAAGGGCTCGAGCGACTGGGCGTATGCCTGGGTACCGGTCGTGGGCCCGATCATCGGCGGCTTGATCGCCGCAGTTCTCTATTGCATGATTTACTGTTCCTGAAAAACAACCGACATGAAGACCTTGAAACTTCTCGCAGCGCTTGTTGCAGCGCTGCCGTTGACGGCTGCGGCCTTCGGACAGACCGCCCGCATGCATCTGAACGGAACTCTCCAGAACATGCACCTGTGGCGTGGACAGCAGGTTGCCGACGGCGGCGTACTGGCGGCCGATCTCAATGTGGGACTGCTCGACGACAAACTGAAGATCGGACTCTGGGGCGGTACGGATTTCACGGGCGACTACAAGGAGTTCGACTACTACGTCTCGTACTCCGTTGCCGGCTTTACGGTGGCCGTGTGGGACATCTTCAACTACTCCCCCGCGCTGCCCTTCAGCAAGGACATCTTCAATTACAACAAGTTCTCGACGGGACACTTCCTCGATCTGAGCGTGGCCTACAACTTCGAAACCAGACTCGATGTGCCGTTGCGGCTCTACTGGGCGACGATCTTCGCCGGACGCGATCTCAATCTGGCGGGCAAGAACCGTTATTCGACCTATGTGAATGCGGAGTACAGCGTCTTCCGTGACGAACACTGGATCGTGGACGTCGGTCTGGGCGGCACGTTTGCCTTCAACCGCGACGGTGTCGACGGCGGAGCCAACTTCTACGGCTACGACGGCATCGATCAGATCTCGCTGCGGGCGACCTACAAGTTGAAGCTGGGACGCTTCGACATGCCGGTCTTTGCGCATGCGATGTGGAATCCCGATCAAAAGGCCGGATACCTGCAGGTGGGTGTCAATCTTTTCGCTTTTTGATTATCTTTGCTTCCGCAGAACAGAAAAAACAGACGGAAAAATGACACTTCGGGAGAGACACAAGGCCATTCTGGATCTGTTGCGGGATTCGGGAAGCGTGGATGTCGGGGCGCTGAGCCAGCGTTTGAAGGTCTCGGCCGTGACGATCCGCAAGGATCTGGACCTGCTTGAGGAGAAAAAACTCCTCTACCGCACACACGGCGGAGCCATCCTCGCCGATCCCTATATCGCGACGCGCAAGGTCTCGGAAAAGGAGAAACTCCACCCCGAGGTGAAACGTCGCATCGGACAGAAGGCCGCCGAACTGCTGGCTCCGCAGGATGCCCTGATCATTGCCTCGGGAACAACCGTACAGGCCTTTGCCCGCTGCATCGCGAACATGAAGATGACGGTGATCACCTCGGCGATGAACGTGGCCATGGAGCTGCTTGACAAACCCGACATCGAGATCATCCAGCTCGGGGGCATCATCCGTCATTCGTCGGCTTCGGTCGTGAGTGAATATGCGGTGCGGATGCTGGACAACTTCGCCTGCAACAAGCTCTTCCTTGGGGTCGACGGCATCGATCCGCTTTACGGTCTGAGTACGACCCATTTGCAGGAGGCGTGTCTGAACCGGGCGATGATTCATGCCGCCACGAAGACCGTCGTGCTGGCCGACTCCTCGAAATTCGGCCGCCGGGGCTTCAGCAAGATCTGCGATCTGAGCGATATCGATCTGGTCATCACCGACTCGGGAGTTCCGCCGAAGATGCTGGAGGCCATGGCGGAACAGGGTGTCAAGGTGACGGTGGTTTCCGGTCCCGAAGGATAGCGCTACAACGATGTCCCGACAAGCAGAAACGGGCTCCGACCTTTGCCGGTCGGGGCCCGTTCGTTTGGGCGGAGGGGCGACGCAGATCCGGGAACGAAATCTGCGGGCGGAGGAATCATTCCTGTTCCGGAGCCGGCAGCTGCACGCGGACGAGCACCGACCAGGTGTCGTTCGGTTGGACGCGGGACTTCGGACCGAGTGCGATTTCAACGTCTCGCAACCGACTGGCATGATGCCAGCTCTGCTCTTCGGATCCGGGTCCGAAGCTCTCCTCGAATTCATAACCGAGAGATTCCAGATCGTTGACGATCTTCATGGCAAGCCGTTCGGCGTTCAGCCGAAGGGTCGTATCGGTCACGTCGTCGGTGAAATACTCCCCGCGGGTGAAGTGAAATGCAAAGGTGAAGGCCCTTACCCGCGAAGAGCTCTCCGATCCGTCGAAGATGACCGAAGCCTCGGGAACCTCCATTCCGAACTCCAGATCGTACCCGTTTTCGGGGGTCAGGAGAATTCGCGCGGAGGTCGCCCATTCGGGCTTCCAGCCACCGCACCGGGCAAGGGTCTGCCGGGCCTGGGCTAGCGTCACTCCGCCGGGGAGGATGCCCAGCGGGCGGTTGATGAGTATCCAGGAAGAGAGCGAGGTCTCCTGCAAGGCCTGCCCGGGCGTCATTTCGCGCTCGCGTTTTTCCAAAGCGAGCCGGCCGAAACTTTTCAGCAGGAATCCCCCGGGTCGGCCCTCTTCCGAGGTCCAAGCCAGCCGGTAATAGCGTCCCTGATCATCCTGCTGCAGCTCGACCCGCACCGTTGACACGCTGCCCGAGAAGGGAAAGATCGAAATCCGGACCAGCTCCTCGTCCCCCTCCTTGACGGCATAGACCTCCCGGGCACTCGACCAGAGCGAGGCCTCTTCGCTCCCGGACCACTCGAGTCCGGCCGTTCCGAGCTCCACCCGGCGCTCCGGGCGCGAGAAGAGATCGTCGCCGAGGCCGTAGCGCGTCTGCCAGCGAGGAGGCAGGGTTCCCTCGCCGTAAACGATGCTCACGATGCGCCGGCCCTCGTCGTCGGCAAGAAACTGGATTTTCGTGTCGGCCAGCCGGAGATTCGACACCTTGCCTTCGTAGCGGTGGATCTCTTCGTACGTGACATCCGGCAGCGCGGCAAGCTCCTCGATCGTGGTCTGTCCGAGGATCACCCGATAGGTATGTTCCCGGCCGTGAATATCGTATTGCAGCAGGTCACGGAAGTACTCGTCGACCAGCAGGGCCGGTTTCTCCGCTTCGGGGAGTCCCGTCAGTACGACCGGCCGTTCGTCCCGTGGTGCCATGGCAGCCGCAGCCGCCGTCGGGGCGGATCCCGCCATCAGAAACGCAGCGGCCAGTACCGCCGTCCGGGAGAAAATCTTTCGTATGATCATCATGACAGCACGTTTTGTACAAAGATACGACTTTTGACGGATCGTTGTTCACCGGTCTGAAATCACGCGGAAAATCATCCGGATACCCCTCCCGCCCGTACGAATCTCGGGCCACGGCTTGCCAATCCGGCAATTTTTGATTAACTTTACCATCAACCGAATAACCTCAAAAACTTCTATGAGATGAAAAAGTACATTGCGGAAATGATCGGAACGATGGTGCTCGTTCTGATGGGATGCGGCAGTGCCGCCTTTGCGGGGAGCATTGCCGGGACAGTCGGTGCCGGAGTCGGCACGATCGGTGTAGCCCTGGCGTTCGGCCTGTCCGTTGTGGCCATGGCCTATACCATCGGCAATATCTCGGGGTGTCACATCAACCCCGCCATCACGCTCGGGGTCTATCTTTCGGGCCGCATGAGCGGCAAGGACGCCGCGTGGTACATGATCTTCCAGGTCATCGGAGCCATCATCGGCTCGGCCATCCTCTATCTGCTCGTTTCGAGCGGCATGAACGGCGGCCCGACTACCACCGGAGCAAACAGCTTCGCGGACGGCATGATGCTTCAGGCCTTCCTGGCGGAGGCAATCTTCACCTTCATCTTCGTGCTGGTGGTGCTGGGCGCCACGGACGCCAAACACGGTGCGGGCAACTTTGCCGGTCTGGCCATCGGTCTGACGCTGGTTCTGGTGCATATCGTCTGCATCCCGATCACCGGAACGTCGGTCAATCCGGCCCGTTCGATCGGTCCGGCACTTTTCGAGGGCGGTGCTGCCCTGTCGCAGCTGTGGCTGTTCATCGTGGCGCCGTTGATCGGTGCGGCCCTGAGTGCCGGCGTCTGGAAGATTTTCGCCGACAAGCAGCAGTGAGACGTCGATCCGTTTCATGACAGGACCCCGGAATCTGATACAGATCCGGGGTCCTTTTTTGTCCGCTGTCCGAAGATCGGACATCTCGGGCGACCAATCAAATCGGGTATTTGTAACGCACCTTCACCGGTTTGTCGAAACACCCCTCGTACGACTCGATCAACGAATTGTCGGTCAGATCGAATACATAGACACTACCCTTCTTGTCCCCCGGGCGGTTGGGGTTGTAGGTTGCAACGATCAGTTTCGTATCCTCCGTATTTTGGGACACGTCGGCGTAATTCGCAAAATTGTTCATGTCGCAGATCTGCTCTCCCTCGGGAATCATGGAACTTCCGTCGGGTTTCTTCTGGTAGTCGTTCACAAGCGGAATGGTCACATTCACGTCGGAGAGATTGGTCACGTCCCAGCGGTAAATCTTGTCCTTGTAGTTGTAGTAGGCATACTGGTTGGTCGCCGTCGTCACCATGATCGAATGCTCGTCGAGCGCCACCTCGCCGTTTGCCACGAAGCGCCCTCCCGTATTGTTGACGCTGCTGCCCAGGGAGGTCGTACCGTTCCTCGTATAATAAAGATGCGGGAACTGCCGCGACTGGAGGATGATGTTGAGTTTCTTGGTGGCACTCGTGGTCCGCATGTAGGCCATGTTGACGATCTTCAACGTATCGGGTGCCGCATACTCCTTTGCCGAGCTGGCCGGGTAGAGAATATGCGTATCCGAATAGAGGAACGATTTCCGGGAACCGTTCGAACTGCCTCCGTCATACCCCTGATACCCCTTCGTCACAGGAGCCATGGTATTGGATCGCAGACCCACCAGATCGGCAAAGAAATCGTAGCGATAGACATACGTGTCGGAGCTGACTACGAAGCAGTAATAGTCTGCCGTTGCCGCATACTCGCCGATGAACCGAAGCGGTTCACTGCCCGGATACTCCTCGTCCATCTTCTGGACGGATTCCAGCTCCACGGTGGCGGGATTGAACTTGTAGATCCGGGCGGGATTCCGGGCCCCGATGATCAACGCCTTGGTGTCGTTGTACGACGTCATGTAGATGTCGGTCGGATTCTTCAGCTCCATTTCGGGATTCAATGTCTTGAGGATATCGTCCCAGATGTAGGGTTCGTTGTCGGCAATCTCCTGGGGCGTACGATATTTGATGAATCCGAGCGAACCGTTCCCCTGCTCATCCTCCGTAAGTACCATGATTCCCCGGTCGAAACCCGCCTGGACCGTGAAGTTGAAATACTTGAAGACGCAGCTCTCGCCGTTGTCGGCCTTCAGCCGCAGCACGTAATTGCCCGGTACGGAGAAGGTGTAGTTGATCTCCCGCGTATGGGAGATCACCGTGGAGTCCCGCATTAACGGGAAGGTCCCGTTGATCGGACCGTAGCACCATTCGTAACTGACATCAAGATCACTCTTGACCTCGTAGTTGAAGACGAACTCCATGCCCTGCTTGGCATAGACATTCTGCTCGGCAACAATCTCGATGGGTGCAAGCGTCTTGTAATCACTGTCTGGAATGCCGTAGTTGCAGGAGACGGCCGACACGGCCAAGGCCGCCCATATGAATGTCTGTAATCTTTTCATACTCTTAAAAATGCTTGATCATTAACGATAAAGTCTCACCGGATCGCGCCATCCGCCCACCGTCGCGGTTACCGAACTCTCGGTATAACCCTTGCCGCGTTCGGGCCATCCCTGTTCCTGGGCATACTGATAAAGCGGGATGAGCACATATTTGGCCCAGACGGTCTGCTTCTGGGTCTGGAAGAATCCGAAGGGGATCGGAGAGTCATACTCGCCCGTATCCTCATTGTATTGCAGTTTGTCGAGATAGGTCCCGTACTGCGCCTCCAACTGTTGATAGAGGGACGGATTCGTATTTGCGATGTCGTGATACAGATCCAGGAACTTCAAGAATTTCTGCGGCGTAAAGTCGCCGGCGTACTGATGCCAGAAATAGGTTTGACCGTCACCTGTCGCATAGGGATAGGTCCACCAGTTGGGACACAGGGGTTCGCCGTCGGAGATCAGCAGCCGACAGGCATTCCGTGCCAGCGGTTTGAACAGCGCATCCTCCTTGACGACCATCAGCAGGGATACGACATTGGACAACATCTTGCCGGTACGCAGAATCTTGAGCCGGATGACTCCCGAAACGGCCTGTGCGGGAACCACGGCCTCGACCAGTTCAAAATCCTCCCCCTGGACGGCATTGACCACCTGACGGGTCTCCTGGCCGAAGTTTACGGACGAAAGCGTGTCCGTGAGAAACGACATTTCGAAATTCCGGGCCTTGTCCGAAGGCATGCCCATCAGGCGCACGGGAACCTCCACGGTGATCTCGTCTTCGGTCTCGAAGACGAAGGAGACATTCTCGACCAGCAGCGTGGAATCCTCCGACTGCGCCTGTTCATAGAAATAGAGATGATCCTTCTGACTGGGATCGTACATGACCCAGGTTCCCTTGCAGGCACAGCTGAAAATCACGATCCCGGCTACAAGGGCGCTCTTCATATATGGGAATATACGTTTCATGATACTCTTGGTTTTATTCTCTGTAATTGTCCTCCGCGGTCGCGGGAATGGGCATGGTGTAGGTGTCGTCGTCCATACCGTCGAAGGTGGAGCTTGCGATGGTCACGTCACGTCCCAGACGCTTGTAGTCGGTGAAAATCAGCGACTCCATGATGAACTCCTTTTTCCGTTCGTTGACGATGTCGTTGATCGAGAGTTCGCTTACATCCGGCCGGTCGGCATATTTGGTCAGTCCGCGGGCTTCGATGACCTTGTCCATGGCTGCAATCGAGGCGGCGGGATCGCTCGTCCGTTTGGCCTCGGCAACGATCATGTACATCTCCGAAATGGAAATCAGCGGTATGCCGATGATCGACTGTCCGGTGTAGGTCTGCCCGCTGGCCGTCGCCGGATTGAGGTGTTTGGTGCAGGTCCGGTCCGCCGTGTTGAACCAGCGGGAGACCCGGACGTCCACACCCAGACCGTCGGTTTCATAACTCTCGATCACCCCCGAAGCAAGGGTAAAGGAGTTGTTCTGGAAGAAGTTGCGGTAATACAACTCGGGGCACTGGGTCGAATAGAGTCCGAAAATCGTCTCCTTGAGATTGATCGTTCCGTTTTCGGCATTGATAAACTCCGAAGAGCTCATCAACGGGAATTTCTGGCTGTCGATCACCTGGCTTGCATAGATCTCGGCATTCTCCAGATCGTTCATGTACCAGTAGACCCGGGCCAACAGCGCCTTGACGGCATAGAGGTTGAGATGAATCATCCGGCAGGAGACGAAATCCGTGGCCGCATTGGTACGCTGGGCCGTCACATAGCGCTCATCATCGGCAAGATAGCTCTCGGCAGTCTTCAGGTCATCGATGATCTTCGCAAAGTAGTCGCTCAGGGTGCTGTATGGCGTGACTACATATTCGTAGGTGGTCACATACGGCAGCGCCTTGTTCAGACGCTCCTGATCGGTCGAATGGAAGGCAACGGCAAAATACTTGGCCACCTCGAAGTGCATGAAGGCCCGCAGGGCATAGGCTTCCCCCTTGTAGATATCCATGTAACGGAAGTGCTCCTCGGAGCGTTCCAAATTGAGGATGGCGTTGTTGATGTAGCCGATCACCTCGTAGCAGAGCCGCCAGAGCGAGGCCCGGGCCGCCGGACCATAGGAGAGATTCCATACCCGCTGTGCGAACTCACCGTATTCGTTCGTCCGGTCGCTTCCGATATTGCCGGTCAGAATCTCGGGAATGGCGATGCTCAGATCGAGACCGAAAAGGTCCGACTGGGAACCGATGGTGGCATAGATGCCGTAGAGCGCATCCTCGCAACCCTCGGCCGAGGAGAACATGTCGTCGTTGATCACCTCCGATTTGGGATTGATGTCGAGGAACTTGTTGCAGCCCGTCCAGGTCGCCGAGAGCAGGACGGCAGAGCCTATGACAAAGATGTATTTCGTAATCTTCATATGCATAACTGTTAGAAAGTGGGTCGAATGGTGAGATTGATGCTGCGGCAGTACGGATAGGAGGTTCCGCGCTCATACTTGACGGTGGAGAAACGGGCCACATCACTCAGTCCGAAACCGACCTGCAACCGCTTGATACCGATCTTCTTCAATAACTTGGGAGCAAAGTCGTAGGTGAAGTTCACACTCGAGAGGTAGAGCTCGTTGTGCCGCTCCACGAAGCGCTCCGAGGTGTTCTCCTGCGAGACCTGGTTCAGGGCGAGGTGGCGGGCCAGATCACCCGGTTTCTTCCAACGGTCGGTATAGGCCCGGGCGTCGACGTTGTAGACCGGGTCGATATTCTCCACCTTTTCATAGAGGGTCGAGTTGTAGATGTCGCCGCCGAAATTGTACATGAAGGTCAACGACAGGGTGAAACCCTTGTAGCGGAACGTATTGAGCCACGAACCGGTCAACGTGGGGTTGGTGTTTCCGACCACGACCTCTTCGTCCTCGTCGTATACGTAGGTGTACTCGCCGCGGGTGTTGATGTAGATCTCACGACCGGTTGCGGGGTCGATACCCGCCGAACGCATGGCATAGATGTCATATTGCGAGCCGCCTTCACGGAATCGCAGCTTGATGTTGGTCCCCATGCCCAGATCAAAGGTCTCGTCACGCATCGTGGGGCTGATCTTGTCGAGGCGGTCGATGACGTGCGAAGCGTTGATCGCCGTGATCCAGGAGAAGTTCTTCGTGCGGATCGGTGTTCCCGACAGCGCGATGTCGTAACCCGAATTGCGCATCTCTCCGAAGTTCACCTTGACCGAGGAGACGCCCATCGAGGCGGGAACGGCCAACGTCATGAGCAGATCCTTGGTCGTGTTGATGTAGTAGTCGAACGAGAAGTTGAAGCGGCTGCCGAAGAGCGTGGTCTGGAATCCGAAGTTGTTCTTCATGGTGCGCTCCCACTTGAGGTCCTCGTTCCCCATGGTGATGGGAACCGCTCCCACTCCGTTGTAGTAGACGATGTCGTTGCTGTACTGGTAGGTGGTCATGGCCTGGTAGGAGCTGAAGGTGGCGTTGCCCGAATATCCCGAGCTCCAGCGCAGTTTCAGCACGTCGATCCATTTGACATCCTTGAGGAATGCCTCCTTGTTGATGTTCCAACCGATACCGTACGACCACATGGGTGCCCAGCGATTGTTGCGTCCATACTTGGAGGAGCCCGACGTCCGGTAGGAGATGTCGGCGAAATAGCGGTTGCGGAAGTAGAAGTTGGCATTGCCCGAGAATCCGGCCCGGGCGCTGAGGATCTCGCTGCCCGAGGGACGGCTGTTGGCCTTGTAGGTAAGGGCGTATTTGATGTCGTTCAGGTGATCCTTCATGAATCCCGTCGCAACCATCGAGGCGGTCGTCGAGTTGTTGTGCTCGAAGTCGGCTACGGCCGTTACGGAGAATCCCGACCCGCGGTCGTCGAACATCTTGCTGTAGTTCACGGCGATGTTTCCGTCATACTTGAAGCCCTTTCCGGTCGAGAGGCTGTACTGTCCTTTCTGGAGCGGGTCCGTCGTGTTGATATACTCCGCGGCATCGGGCGAGACGAATGCGTCGGACTGCCGTTTGGAGATGTCCACACCGAAACGTCCGGTGATATAGAAGAGCTTGGTGATGTACCACTTCGCGTCGATCGTATTGCGCAGCGTCTGGTTGTTCGTCTTGTTGAAGCTCGACAGCGTGGCGTCGTAGAGCGGATTGTTGATTGTTCCCGTCTCCGTGATGGGCCCCTCTTCCGTATTGTAGAAATAGTATTTCTTGATCAGCTCCCCGTTTTCGTCATAGATCGGTTCATAGGGGTTGAGCTTCGTATAGGTGCTGAAGTCCCCGTAGGGCGAAGCCTCGCTGCCGGTGATGGTGTAATTGGCCCGATAGCCGATCGTGAGTTTGTTGCGGACGTGGTATCCCACATAGAAGTTCATGTTGAAGTTCCGGCGGTTGTCGCCCTTCATGACGCCGTAGGTGTCGCTGAACTTCAGCGAGGCCCGATAGTCGACATTCTGGCCGCCGCCGCTCAGACTCAGCGAATGCGTATGGCTGAAGGGAACCCGCAACGGAATGCGCACCCAGTCGGTATTCACCCCACGACGGATGTTGTTGAGTTTGTAACGGTAGGACTCATCGTAGAGACCGCCTTCGTTCTGATAGAGTCCGGCCAGCCGCTCGAGTTCGAGTTTCTGCGAAGCATTGCAGAGGTTGAGCGACGAGAGATCCGGGATGCTGAACGACGGCACGAAGTTGTAATTCAGGCGTACACGCTTGTCGTCCACCCGGTTGCGCTCGACGACGATCACACCGTTTGTCGCACGGTCGCCGTAGACGATGGCCGCCTGGGCATCCTTCAGGACGTCGACACGCTCGATCTCGTACATGTCCAGGTCGTAAAGCTCCTCCATGGTGATCTCCGCACCGTCGAGGATGATCAGCGGGTTGTTGTTGGCCTTCTCCTCGGCGCTGGTCACGATCGAGTTGGCACCGCGGATCAGGATCTCCGGAATGGCATTGGGGTTGGAGCCCTGGGCATTGTTTTCCACGATCACCATACCGGGCGTCAGTGCCGCAAGGGCCGTAAAGAGGTTGGTGTTCGAGACGGCCAGCAGGTCTTCGCCCTTGATCGTCGTGACCGAACCCGTAAAGGTGTTCTTGTTGCGGGTGTAGATACCGTTCACGACGACATCCTCGATATTCTGCGCATCCTCCTTCAATCGGATGTTGAGTTCCTGGCTCTTGGTCACGGCCACCGTGCGGGATTCATATCCGACGAAACTGTAGATGAGCTGCATGTTCGGAACCTCGGCGAAGGTCAGCCGGTAACGTCCCATGTTGTCGGCAACGACTCCCACCTTGTAGTTGCCCTTGAGGACAACCTGGGCTCCCGGAAGAGGTATTCCGTCCTGGTCGGTGATGTTTCCGTGGATGGTCAGCCGATTGAGATGCGTTTTGGGTTCGATGACCACCGCGTTTCCGACCACCGAATACTTGTACTTCGTGTTTGCGAAACACATCTGGAGAACCTCGTCCACGGTTACGTTGTTGTACGTGCCCGAGACCCGGGGCAACGCCTTCATCTCGTCGCTCTCATAGACGAACTTGATCCCCATTTTGTTGGAGATGGTGTTCAATACGGCGTTCACCGTATTGTCATTCATCGTGATGTTGAAGCGTGCGGTCAAATCGACCTTACGGCTCGTCTGAGCATAAGCCGACGGATCCAACCACACCGACATCATTACGACAAAAAGGGTGCAGAGTAAAGATTTTTTCATGCCGTTTGATTAAAAGGTTAATTGAATTGTCGAGGGCGTGCATCGGTTGCGGATGCAGCGCTTGGGAGAAAGGCCTCTCGAACGGTTACAGGCCGCAGCCGTTCGAGAGGCTTTGTCGATCGCGGCGATCAGTTCTTGTTGAACATGTTCTCCTCGATCATGTTGATCAGGGTCTGGTAATGGCTCTTCGTCTCGCCGGTGGCGTAATTCACCCGCGATTTGAGCAAGCGTACGATCTTCATGCACTCGCCGAAGAACCAGCTCTTGGACTCATCCAGCGAACGCAGGTTGAGCCGGTATTGCCATCCGTAACCATAGGCGTCGGTCTGTCCGAGTTTGTCGGCCCAGGCGCCGGCCACAACACCCGGCTCGGTGTTCTGCTCGAGGTACATCAACCGATCGAAATACTTGTCGATCAAGCCGCTCGAATCCATGCCCAGGGCCTGCATCTGTCGTACGGAAGGCAGGTGGAAATTCTGGAGTGCCATGGGCATTCCGAGTTTGGTGAGGGTGCTCTTCTTGGAGACGATGCTGCACGCATTCTCCACGAAAAGACGTTGCATGAGACGGTCGGTTTCGTTGATGGGACGTCCCTTGATGGCACTCTCCCAGATGATCTTGTAGAGGTCGTTGAAATACTCTTCCGGCGTATATCCGCCCTTCCCGGCCACATGCGAGGAGATGATGACCCGTTTGTAGGTCTCGAGCACCTCGCGGATCGTGTAGTATTTATAGATCATCGGAAGATCTACCCGGAGCGAGAACTTGTTGGTGATGCTGCGATCGCCGATCCAGTCGCAATTCTTGATTTCGTTGAAGACCCATTGCAGCGCCTCACGCTGACGCTCCCGGTCAACGGCAACGGCGCGGGGACCGCCATCCGTATCGGCATGCACTTCCGAGAGGTAGATACCGCCGATGTTGAGCATGACAAAGGTCAGATAACGGTCATACTGCTTGGCGATGCTGTTGTAGGTCATCTCCTTGTAGCGGGCCTCGGGATCCTCCGCATCGGGGATCCACTCGTTCAGATGCGCGAGGATGTATTTCAGATTCTTGACGCCGTAATCGGCCGCCTTGATCGGATCGTCACCGAGATCCTCCTCCAGGGCGCTGGGATCGTAGCGTACGACGATCTGCTGCTTCCCGTAGCGGTAACGCGGATCTCCGACCTTCTGATCGACCCATTTGCGAATGGTCTCCTCCTCGTTGAACATGCCCTTCTGCGGCAGTACCTGGTAGGCATACTTGACCAGGAACTCGTCATAGGGCCCGACATCGGGAGGTGTGAGTTTCACGCCCTTGTCTTCGGGCTGTGCAACGTAATTGAAGCGGGCATAGTCCATGATGGAGGGCGTAGTCCCGAATTTCTGCGTGTAGGAGACGCTGCGGAGCGAATCCACGGGAACGCTGCTCGAGGCCGACATGTTGTGCATGAATCCGAGGCAGTGTCCCACCTCATGAGCCAGGATGTAGGCGATGGACTCCTTGAGCACGTCGTCGGGGAGTTTCATGCCCCGCACGCGGGGATCGACCTGGGCGGTCTGTACGAAACGCCATTGATTGATGAGCTTCACCACATCGTTGAAGACCAGTACCGAGGCGTTGATGATCTCGCCCGAACGGGGATCGACCCAGCTGGGGCCCATGGCGTTCTCGATGGCCGCGGGGACGTAACGGATGCAGGAGTATTTGAGGTTGTCGGGATCGAAGTCCGGATCATCCTTCGGGAAGTCCAGCACGCGGATGGCGTTCTTGAATCCGATCTTCTCGAAGGCCTTGTTCCAGCGCAGCACACCTTCACGGGCGGGTTCGCGCCACAACTCGGGCATGGCATCGTCCAGATAGAAGGTGATCGGCTTCACGGGTTCGACCAGTTCGCCGCGTTCATAGGCCTGGGGGTCCGAGGGCTGGAGGTTCCAGCGGTTGATGACCGAGAAGCGCTTGATCATGTCGTATTTGGGCGAGATCTGCGACTTGTTGGTCAGGAAGATCCCGAGCCGGTCATCGGCCAGACGGGGTTCCATGGTCTCCTCGGGCAGGAGCAGGATGGTACGCGTCACCTTGTAGGTCAGCGGTTCGTTGTTCTTGACCAGGATGAGTCCCAGCATGTCGGCCTTGACCTTGAAGGAGAGATAGGACTTGATCGTGGCATTGTCATCGAAGGCCTTCACCTCGGCCAGAGCGGATCCCGAGGCGTTGAACGTTCCGCTGATGTTGAGTACACCGGAGCTTTTGGCCATGGGAGAGAGTCCCTCGTAATTGGTCGTGAACATCGAGGTCATGTCGAGCACGACGGCCGTACTGTCCGGATTGTAGCATGTGATCTTGTAGGAGCTCAGCATGGGATCCAGCGAACTGCGGGACATGGCCCTGTCGAGCGCCGCATTCCCCTCATCAAAGAGCGGCATGACATTGACCTCGTTCAAGAAGATCGTGGAATCGATCTTGGTAAACTTGACATGCAACGGATTCGAGGGTTTGTATCCGATGACTCCCAGGTCGGTATCCGAGGCTTCGGAGATGGTCGAGGCGATCAGCATTTCACGGCCCAGATACTTCTGCGGAAGTTCGACGTAGAGTTTACCCTTGACCTTGTGCAGCGTCAGAAAATTGCTTCGATGGGTTTCGCAGGATTTATCCTTGATGAAAAGACGTTCGTAGGTGGACGTCTTTTTGGCTTTCTTGGTGGAGTCCGCCTCAATGTCGGCTTTTTTCTTCTTTCGGGCATAGGCCACATCGGTATGCAGACCGACGCCGACCAACATGAAAAAGGCCAATAGCAGAGAAGTCAAATTTTTCATTGAAACAAGATTTAGAATTGTAAGACAAAAAGGACATTCATCAATTAAACAAGATCAATTCAACACAAACCATCCCTTTCAGCCGTATCCGGTCGATTCGCAGGGCTCTTTGAGAATGACAATCATACGCTCGCCGTTTCCGTTTCATTAAACGAAGGATCCCGTGCCACAAAACCGGACGCATGGTCCGTCTACGGTCTCGTTTCAATCTCTGTAAAGGATTCAGTCTCGCACAGTTCCGGGTCCGGAACAAGACTTTATTTTCTTTCCAAGAGAGTGATTGGCTTGTAACTACATATTAATCACATATTTGCGTCATGCAAAATGTGGTGAAAACAGTCTTTTTCTACGATTCAATTAAAATTTTTTACAAAATTCCGAGCTCTAACGCATGGATATTCAGCTTTTTTGTTATATCTTAGAGACCTCGATCACTCTCTTGGAAAGAAAATCTGCCGGACAAGGCCTGCTCCGAAAGGATGATTCTTGCCGGAAAAATCGCCTTTCAGCGTCGAAAAGCTCTTCATCGTTGCGCCCGCTCTGCGGAAGATCCTGCCATGATCTGTTCCGGCCCTGATGGAAGATCTTATATATTTATATGTATCCCGGCTTCATATCTTCAAATGTTCTCTAATGGAGAAGTCTCCATGATATTTTCAGACTGAGAAAGCGCTCTTTATTCAAAATTTTTCGTATATTTGGAAGACACAATCTTTCCGATACCGACAGAAGATGAAAAACGATCCTTGCTGTATCAGATTGAATCGAGGATTCCGGACGTTTTTCAGATTGTTGCCTTTTCGCTGTTACCGTAAATTTTACCTTTTCACAAGGTCTGTCTCCACAATCAGTTATGCGTATCCGAATGACGTACTGATGGAACGTCCGCTTCACCGATGCGGGAGGAACTGCAACTTCGTCGGTTTCGAATCCTGTCCCAAATCCCGGGCGACCCTGCTTTTGCCGGGTCACTCACCGCGGATGCTACGCCCCGGGCAAAATGAATTCAAACTAAAAAATACGAAGTCATGAAAACAGTCGTCATTGGCAGTTCGAACATGGATCTGATTGCGGTCGTCGAGCATATGCCACGGCCGGGCGAGACGGTCGGCAATGCCCGCTTCATGCAGGCATTCGGCGGCAAAGGGGCCAATCAAGCGGTTGCAGCCGCACGCTTGGGTGGTGAGGTGGTTCTGGTCACGGCCCTTGGAGATGATCTGTCGGGTCACGCGATGTTGGACCATTTTTCCGCGGAGGGTATCGACATCTCTCAGATTTTTACGGATAGGGAGCATGCCACGGGTACCGCCCTGATTCTTGTGGACAAGACCGGGGAGAACTCCATTGCCGTAGCTCCCGGAGCCAACTACTCCTTGACTCCCGAAGTCCTCGAGTCACGGAAGAGCGTCCTTTCCGGAGCCTGGATGTTGGTCATGCAGGCCGAGATCCCCTACTCAACCATTCGGACGGCGGCCTTTATGGCTCATGACAGGGGTGTTCCGGTTTTGTTGAATCCGGCTCCGGCCTGTCGGATCGATTCGGAGTTGATGTCGGTGATAGACATTCTGGTGGTGAATCGAACCGAAGCTTCATTGATCAGCGGCCTTTCCGTGGATGACTATCCGCTGGAACAGGTGGCCGAGGAGTTGCATCACCAGGGAGCCCGTCAGGTCGTCATCACACTGGGACGTCAAGGCAGCTATCTGTACACCGATACGAAGCGCCTGACCGTACCCGCCTTTCGGGTTGAAGCCGTGGATACGACGGCTGCCGGGGATGTTTTCTGCGGGGCGTTGGCCGTAGCGGCTCCCCATGCGGAGATTACGGCCGAGGTTCTGGAGTTTGCCAGTGCCGCCTCGGCTCTGAGCGTCACGCGGCAAGGGGCACAGCCGTCGATCCCGAATCGTCAAGAAGTGGAAGCGTTTTTAGCCCGTCATCACAATATCCAATGAACGCGCACCGGAAGGCATATCAATTCTTCGGCGGGCTGTCCGAAAGGATGTCTCCGGAAAGGAATTTCGCAGTCTGTTGTCTGCATGATCCCTGAAAGAGTCCAGTCAGCGTGCCCCTTCCATGGTACGAGAACATTGAAATTGAACAGGAATAAACAAATAAAGAGAGAATATCATGTTTATAGTAGAGAGTTATCCGTTGGCCGTCTTGTTTTGCATCGTGACGATGTTATGTTGGGGTTCATGGGGAAATACCCAGAAGATGGCGGCCCGAACCTGGCGATATGAATTGTATTATTGGGATTATACGATCGGGATGATGCTTTTTTCGCTTCTGGCGGCCTTCACGTTGGGGAGTTTTGGATCCGCGGGGCGATCATTTCTGACGGACATCGTGCAAATAGCCCCGGAGAAGATGGGCAGCGCTCTTTTGGGAGGTGTGATCTTCAATGCCTCGAACATTCTGTTGTCGGCGTCGGTTTCGCTGGCGGGAATGGCCGTGGCCTTTCCGTTAGGAGTTGGCATAGCTCTGGTGTTGGGTGTTATCGTCAACTACATCGGGCTGCCGAAGGGAGATCCGATATGGTTGTTTACGGGAGTTGTTCTGGTTGTCCTGGCCATCATATGCAACGGTATAGCCTCGGGACGCAACCGAAACGGAGGCATACACGGGAAGAGCAAAGGCTTGCTTTTAGCCGTCATTGCGGGTATATTGATGTCGTTTTTCTATCGGTTTGTAGCCGCAGCCATGGATTTGACGGACTTCACATCTCCGGGAGCAGGTTTGGCAACGCCATACAGCGCCTTTGTCTTGTTTTCGGCCGGTGTTTTACTGAGTAATTTCGTATTCAACACGCTTGTCATGAAGCACCCGTTCACAGGCGATCCGGTCACATACAGGAGCTATTTCCGCGGGACACCGGGCACACACCTGGTTGGGATATTGGGCGGTTGTATATGGGCTTTGGGGACATTGTTCAGCTACATAGCCGCCGGGAAGGCCGGAGCCGCGGTTTCGTATGCCCTGGGCCAAGGAGCTCCGATGATTGCGGCATTATGGGGCGTCTTTGTCTGGAAGGAGTTCAAAGGGGCCGATCGGGGTGTACACCGCTTGTTGATCGGGATGTTCGTATTGTTTATATTGGGACTTGGTTTAATCGTACTTTCGGGAGGCAATTAAGATTTGCTACCGCCATGTGCAGGCAGCCGTGTCGAGTTGATGCTTTTCGAACGAGCCTGCGAGGGTCATCATGCACTTGTGCGGACCTGCCATCACGTACAATTTAATATCATTGTCCGCTAAGACCATTACGGATTCCTCAACCGATTGGAGGAATGGGGAACAACCGCTTCACTACGATGTGATTCTGCGTCAACCGCGTGGCAACGCCGGTTGACCTGCATCCTTCAACATAAGATTCGAATCCGTTGAATACGTTTTCTCTGGAACTGAAGAACGTAGGCGTAACAGGCTCCCTCCTGGCACAGAATGAATGGATTGGCAAGGGGTGGCAGTGAATCGAAACTGTTTGTCCGAATACCTCATCCCATAAGCAAAAAAATATAAAATAGAATCTCTTTTTACTGCATATATTCGTTGTTATCTGTGATAAATTTCTTCGGAAGCATGCCGAACTGTTTCCGAAAACACTTGGCAAAATAGGACGAAGAACTGAATCCAACCATGTAGCATACTTCATTGATGTGATATTTGCCCTGTTTGAGCAATTGGGCTGCGGTTTTGAGTCTTTCGAGCTGGATATAATCGTTGGGTGTAACGTCAAGTATCCCTTTGACCTTACGATAAAAACTGGCTCGGCTCATGTGCATCATTTGGGCAATGTCATTTGGCTTGAAGTCCGGATTATTGAAATTGGCATGAATGATTTCTTGCATATTCTGGATGAAATCCGTATCGACCTGAGAAATAGCCATTCGGTTGGCCATTACCAGGGGATTCTTTGTAAAACTCTCATACAGGGCTTGACGGCCCTTGATCAGATTGGCAATAACTGATAGCAGATAATCGGATGAAAAAGGCTTCTCGATATAGGCATCGGCCCCCGTTTTCAGTCCTTGGATCTTAGACTGGAGGTTAGTCCTGGCCGTCAGAAGGATTAGGGGAATATGGCTATATTTCAGATCGGTTTTCACTTTCTCGCATAATTTGATTCCATTCATCAGAGGCATTATTATGTCGGTGATTATCAAATTTATATGTTTGCTATCGAGCAGTTCCAGCGCTTCTAAACCATTGCTGGCAGTGACAACGTCATAGTATTCCGACAACATATGCTGAATGTATGTGCGCATCTCGGTATGATCCTCTACGACTAGAATGGTGTATGCCTCACCTACAAGATTCTGTGCCGTCTCGGAGATTTCAAGGTTCATGTCGTCGGATTTTTCAGATTGCGTCTCTTCTTCCATTGAGAGCGGTATGGTCAAAATGAACTCATTTTCGTCCTCACTTGGTCCCATACTCAAAGTTCCATTTTGTAATGTGATAAGAGATCGAGAGAGTGATAATCCTATTCCGGATCCTGTGAACTCGCTTTTATGTGTAAGTTGGAAAAATGGAGTGAAAATCTTTTCACGGACCTCTTTAGGGACGACATCCCCATCATTGATCACCGTCAGTCGCAAAAACTCATTTACACAAGTCATGTGTACTCGGATTGTGGATTCGGAATATTTCAGTGCATTGAGTAATAAATTGC
The DNA here is from genome assembly GCA_944321205.1 of uncultured Alistipes sp. Taxonomy (GTDB): domain Bacteria; phylum Bacteroidota; class Bacteroidia; order Bacteroidales; family Rikenellaceae; genus Alistipes. Next base: position 23,456 of record CALUKK010000170.1, on the reverse strand, counting down.
TTACGACTTTCGTGAAGGCCTCCTTGTCAATGTCAGCCCACATACGGTCCTTGTTAGCATCGATTATCAGTTCGAAGGTTTTTCCTTGTTGTTTGACCGTGGAACTGAACCGGTAACAGGTCTCTTCGACAATGGTTGCAATATTCTGTCTAAGCAAATTAAGTGTCATGCCCGCCTTTTCGATCTTTTGAAAGTCCAGCAGTTGGTTTGTAAGTTCCAGCAGACGATTTGCGTTGCGATCCATGATGTTAAGATCGTTGATCAGCTCTTTGTTGATCACCTTCTTCTTCAGAATATTTTCCAACGGGACCTTAATGAGGGTCAAGGGAGTGCGTATCTCGTGTGTAATATTGGTGAAGAATTTGATTTTCTCATTGTACATCTCACGTTCTTTCTCCTGTTCGAAATCCCGTATACGTCGCCATTCCCGGCGTTTGCGACGTTTGCCTTGATAGGCAGAGATCATATATATGAATCCACCTATCAGGATGATATATGTGATATAAGCTCCCTTGGACAGGTAAAATGGTGGGATGATTTTGATGTATAGCGTTCGTTCTGCGGTTTTATCTCCACTGGATACCTGTGCGCGGAAAATATATTTTCCCGGTCTGAGTTGCGAGTAAGAGACCGAGGTCCCGTTCTGTGTAATCTGATGCCACTCATTGTCAAAACCTTCAAGCTTGTACAACAACTTGTTGCCAGAATGAGCCCTGTAATTGAGTACCGCAAGTTGCAGGGAGAATGAGTTTTGATTGTGACGGAGTCTTATGGAATCACAATAGATACTGCTTTTCTGTAGTGGAGAGTTTTTCGCCCCGATTGAAACTTTATCATCCTGAAGTGAAAAGTTCGTAATATAGATTGGAGGCAGATAGGGGTCGTTATTTCGAGCAAGTTTTTGTGGGTCGAAGGATATCAATCCCTCGATACTCCCGAAATAAATGATCCCCTCCTGATCTTTGTATCCGGATTTGTAGTTGAATTGGTTGCAAAGTAGACGATTGTCTACCGTATATACTTGGAGAATCTGTTCTTCCTGGGGATCAAATGATACAAGACCCTGATTGGTTGTGATCCAGAAAATTCCATGATTATCCTCTATGATCTGAAATACTACGTCACTTGGCATCCCGTCGGCTGAAGTATAGCATGTAAACGTCTGAGAAGATGGGTCAAATCGGCAAAAACCAGCGCCTTCGGTCGTAAGCCATATCTGCTTTTTCGAGTCTTCGTAAATGCTGGTTACGTTGTCGCACGGGAGTGAACGGACGTTATAAATATCGTGAAAGAAATGTTCCCATTTCTTATTGTTAATGTTGTATCGGTATACGCCGTTCGTGAAAGTGGCAACCCAAAGATTTCCGTTGTAGTCTTCCCGAATGTCGTTGACCATTTTTCCGTTGTTTATTTCCGGTACATAGTAAATTAAATGCGTTTCAGGATCAAAATATTGCAATCCATGCATGGTTCCAATATATATCCGGCCATTGAAGGATTTGCAGAGTGCAAAGACATTGTTGCTGAACAGACGTCCCTGAGTGCTGACGTTATCGTATTTTCGAATTGTTCCGGTCCGTGTGTTGAGTACACGGATCCCGTTAGAAAAAGTGCTGATCCAAAGATCTTCGCCATCCATCAATAAACCATGGACATTTGAAAAATCGCGACTTTGTGTGATGAACTGGAATGTCAGGTTTTGGGGGTTGAAATGGTAGAGTCCCATATCTTCTGTCCCTATCCATAGTGTTCCGTCATCGTCGGGGCAGATTTCCCGTACACGGCGACCTTTGAGGTCATTAGGGGCATCCGTAGGGTAAAACTTATTGAACAAGGGATTACGTTGGGGCAGGTAATTAACTCCGCCGAAAAAGGTCCCGATCCAGAGACCACCTTCGCGATCCTTGCAAAAACAGTAGACCGCATTGTCGGAAAGCGAGTAAGGGTCATAGAGCGAACTCTTCAATTGCAAGGTTTGGTGTGTACGTAGGTTGTAAATGAAGATTCCAGATTCGGTTCCGACCCATAATTCGTTGGCATCGTATTGCAGAATGTCACGGACAAAAACGGAGGTTTTTGAATCTTCGGTCAAGGGAAGTCGCATTTCCTTCCTGCTCAGCAGATTGACTTTAACTACGCCATGTTCCTCAAATCCGAGATACATGTTGTTTGAGTCGTCGAATAAAATGTATGAGACATTATCCGAAGGGTATATTTGTTCATTTTCATGGTTGTAAAAGGGTGTGATATGTTGAAACTTGCTGTCCGTATAGAACAATCCTTCCCCTAACTCAAAGAACCATATTCTTCCATTCTTGTCACTTTTCAATGAGCATAAAGAACTTATCCCATGGTAACAGCATGTGATCGAATCGTTTTTCGGGTCATAGCAGAAGATTCCGTTTGCCTCTACGACAATCCATATGCATCCGCTGGGATCCCGCTCCAACATGGAGACCGGTTTTGTGATAATCTGGCCATCAATATCAAATAGAGGGATTTCCGTAAAAGACTCTTTTTCCGGATTATATGTACATAAGCCCGAATCAGTTCCGATCCATAGCCGATTGTCGGCACCTTCTACCATGCAACGGATGGTATTATTTTTCAATCCGGATTCGGAGAAGGGGACGTGTTTAAAAATCTTGAACGATTTCCCGTCATATCTGTTCAAACCATCTTTTGTTCCGAACCAGATGAATCCTGATTTATCTTGCAAAATGACGTTTACCGTGCTTTGAGACAGCCCGTCGCTGGTATTCAAATGATCGAAATAGAAGGTTTGTGACCAGCCTCGGGAGCCGGCCAGAAGGAAAAATCCTAAAGTAAAAAGAAAATACGGTTTCATGGGAGATGATTGACTTAACAAATATACATTTTTCCCTGGTCTTGACAAAGGGGCATTAATTTCCATATAATTACCCGGAACTGTTTTGGAATGAGACAAAGCATCATATGCAATGATCCCCAAACAGACTCTAAACATAGAGCCGAACAACGCCCTCCCCCATCGTTGCCCGGCACCTAAGTACTGTATTCTGTTGTTCTTAGAATTATCTCTTTTTGTATCCGATCAATGCATAGTACAGGATATAAAGATAGCATGGGACACAAATCCAATAGGCATTTTGCATGCCCACAGCATCTTTCAGCAGACCGAAAAGGGTTGGGATAACGGCCCCTCCAACGATTGCGATTACCAGCAGGGAGGAGCCTTTTTTCGTGAAACGGCCCAAGTCTGCCATGGCCAAAGGCCACAGAGCCGGCCACATCAGTGAACAAGCCAATGCAATCACAGATACAAACCAGATTGATAAGGCCGGAGGAGTCAGAACGATCAACAGAGAACCAACAACTGCCAACCATGCACAAATTTTCAAGGCAGTTTCCTGTTTCAGGAAACGAGGAATCAGTAAAATGCCGCATACATATCCAATTACAAGCCCAATGCTTGGATAGAGCGCATATTGCTGAGGATCGGAGAGTCCCAGACTGGTTGCATAATCCACGGTTGTAGCCAGTGCAAGAGTCTCGACTCCCACATACAGGAATAAAGCCAGACATCCCAGCAATAAGTGCGGAAACTGCCAAATCGAGGTTTTGTGCGCTGCGTACGGGCAATCGTCCTGCTTTTGTTCATCCTCGCCAACAGCCTTTACTTCAGGGAGCGGAGCCAGTAAGGCAAGAATCCCGAGTAACAGGAAAATACCAATGATCCAGATGAATGGAAGTTTGATATCCTGTAACTGGACGTCTCCGATTTCCTTGCCGATCACGGCAGCCAAGAACAATGGAGCTGCGGGCCACGCTAATTTGTTGCAGATACCCATGATGCTGATTCGTCTTGCTGCGCTCTCAACCGGTCCCAGGATCGTTATATAAGGATTGACCGTTGCCTGCAGGAATGTATTGCCCATGCCGCAGAAAAACGAGGCAACGAGAAACAGACCGAGACTCTCACTGTTCGCTGACGGGATGAACAGATAAAAGCCCAAAGCAAAGATCAGAAACGACACTGCCATTGTTTTTTTATATCCGATACGTATAATTAGTATTGACGCTGGATAACCGAAGATAAGAAAGGCTGAGAAGGTCGTAGCAATAACCAGATAGGATTCTCCGGAAGAGATCTGCAGGGCGTTTTCCAGTAGAGGAACCAGATAGCTGTTAATCCCAAGAGCAAAGCCTATTGTAAAGAACATCACTCCAATAAAGAACAGAGGGAAGAGATAGTTTTGTTCCTTGCGTATCATAAACCATGTTTTTTAATCTCTAGTAGTCATTTTTCAGATGATATTGAATCAGACGATCCATAGGATAGGAAACCACGTCGCCCAGTTCCATGTGATATTCCGAAGCGACATCCGCAAGCAGGTCCCGGAAATGATAGGCTACTGAACCCACACAATTGAGTCTGTAAGCTGCATAGTCGGGATACCCGCAGATAATATTCGTGAAGAAATCGCGGAAGGATTGCCGGACAACATTCTCCAAGTAGGGATGGCTGTTCTTGGAAATAAAGTGGGTAAAGTTCGCACAAAATCGGTTGGGCATAGGCTGTGTATATACCTGCTCGATGATCTCATCTCCCGTAAGGTGATACGTTTCATGAAAAAGTCTCCCCACCTCTTTGGGCATGTATCCACGGATGTAATCGCTTAACAGTCGTTTGCCGATATAACCACCGCTACCCTCATCGCCCAGAATGAAGCCCAGAGAGTCGATGTTGTGTGTAATTCTGACACCATCATACAGGCAACTGTTGGTTCCTGTGCCTAGAATTGCGACAAATCCTGCAGAGGTTCCGAGCAGGGCCCGAGCAGAGGCCAGCAGGTCCATTGCGACTTCGATCTCGGCCTGTTTGAATAGTTGTCGCAAGGTTTCTCGCATGAAATCATACCGATCCACGGAGCAACCCGCTCCATAAAAATAGACCCGATGCACCGAGTCCCAATCGTATCCTTGGGGAAGAGCTGGCCGCAAAGATTCGAGCAAATACTCTTGCGTGACATAGTTCGGATTATATCCTTCTGTCGTAAAACGGACCTCGTGTGCCGCATCGTCTATCAGGCACCAATTGGTTTTCGTAGATCCGCTATCAGCTATCAACAACATATCACTCGGCGGTTAACGGTTATGTTCTCGAATAAACGATACGACAAGATCCAGGATGTTTTCGGGGAAAAAGTCCGGTTGGGAGTACCAAAAGAATGAATTGTATCCTTCATAGGTTTGTGCTCTGACATGCGATGCAGCCGGAAGGTAACTGCACACATCATTGGTGTAGCCGACTACCGAAACGGGTTGGTCAGGCCAAAGTTTGCGAATCTCGATTCCATATTGGGTGACAGCTTCACGGGAGAGTCCGATTAATTTCCAGTTGCCGATGTTGAAGGTCTGGATATAGATCGGCATGTAGCTTGGCATGGTATTATCCTCGTATTTTTTCAACATGATATTCGCCCAGCGGACGTTTTTATCAGCTTCAAGATCACCTGGATAGGCGCTGTTGGCATCACGGAATTGCCTGATTGCCGCGGGATCCCATGGTTTGATCGGAATCAAAAGAGAATCCATCGCATAGGAAATTTCTCCGTCTATTGGAGTCATAGGTCTGTCAAGAATCTTCAGCACATCCTCGGCCAGTATGCTGCCCATGGTATTAAAATCATCGTACAGAGGATTGATATCGCCACCGCAGCCCTGAAGAAACAGGGTATTCAATGCTCCGGAACGCTCCATGACAATCTGTCTGGCAATGGCTGGATAATTGCCATTGATTGTAAAGCTTTCTACCCCATCATTGCGGAAGACAGGATGGCATCCGGCCAGGAACAATACCTCTTTTACCGTGTGGTTTGTATCTTCAACTTTTACCACATCGACAGTCGGATCATAAAGTGCCTCATCTCCTGAAAGGCAGCGATTCCCACCGATATATGTTGATCCCGTACCGAAAAAAAGAAGGGATGGTTTCAGATTACGGACCGCTTCCGAAACGGCGCGGACGATATTGGGTTTAATGATCCGCTCCATATAAAGGGGATCGGGACGCTGATTCTGTTCCGGCCAGGAGAGCCAATTCTGGCTTACGGGAGCAAAGTGCGTATGTGAGGAATTGATCATAACGGCATGAGCCGGTATTTTTACACGGCGAAAGATCTCGGCCTTGACTTCATTGACAAAGGCATAATCCAATCCCGTCAGGTCAACTCCGACAACAACAACCGTTTCAGCACCTTTTCGAATCGCCAAAGCTCTTGCAGTAAGGTTGTTAAACGTTTTGTGTTGCGCAATATAAAGGCGTCCGTCCATTCCTATGGCAAACAATCGGTCCGAGGATACAGCTATCTGCTGGAGATCGATATCGTATATACAGCCGTTGTTGTATCCGATCTTCGTCCACAGGATGTTCCGTTCCTTGGCGTCTCTGCGCCAGAGGATCTGATTCGAGGTCAGAGCAAAGATCCGTGATTTGTAACCTGCCATGCCGATTACGGATTCGGCACTACCGATTTTCTCCCATTGGATGTGGGAACCGGAAGGATGTCCCTCGAAGAGTTCATTCTCCGAGGTGGCAACGTAGAGGCAGTCTTCCGAGGAGGTCAGTGCCACCACATGGTCGATCGGACTTGTTACTTGTTTCCAGTTCAGACGTCGGTTGGAAAGGGATGCCGAGAACCAGTTGTTCTCAAGATCGAGAGCATACAATTTTCCCTGCAAGGCCGTCATGTATCTGACCGGAACCGAGGATTCCAGCGACTTCCACTGCGACTGCTTCTGGGGATCTTCCAACACATGAATCTGCCCTTCGAGATCTATTCCGTAGAGTCGGTTTCCGTCTCCGGTCATCCATCCGAGTTCAGGGGCTTCGCCGCGGGCAATCCATTCGAGAGTGAAGCGTCCTTCTCCGGGATAGCCATATCCAGCCAAAGTCAGCGAGAAGAGCGAGTTGTCGGGCTCGATGCTGACACTTGAGCTACCCACCTCAAAGTCTTTTGATACGGGATGAGATGCGGGGGAAGTTTTGCATCCGAGCAGCATTCCCAACAACAGGATACACAAATTCCATTTCATAAACACCATGTTTTCATTATAAACATACTAATCTTCATGCATTTCCGCGGGTTTCGGGTTGTTGACAAAGACCGTCGTTGTAGAAATGCTCCGTTTGCCCGAGGGCGTGACGACGATCGCACGGATCTCGCGTTTCTCGCCTGGAGGGACGATTATGCGGATTGGCTTCTCATACAGGTAATCGGTTTCCCGAGGCTCTTGTCCGTCGAAATTATAGTAGATTTCCGCCCCCTTGACCGGAGCCTTCAACGAGACTGTAAACTCCGAACCGTAAAGCGTTTCATCGCGCATTCCGATCGGCGTTGGAACACGGTAGACGGTTCGCGTCGTATCGAGCCAAGCCAGATGTTCCGGAAGCCGCACTTCGAGAAAGTTCGTCAGGTTCTTGATCTCCACAGGCGTCCAGGCTATCTCCGCAAGAGCCATCAACCGGGGGAACAACATGTACTCTACCTTCCGGTGGGTATCCATGTGTTCTGTCCACAACGGAGCTTCAACCCCAATGATATGCTTTTGCTGCTCGGGTGTCAAACCTTCCGGTGTCGGATTATAGGCATAGACTCGTTCTATCGGATTGAATCCCCAGCCGATAGCTAAAGGTTCCTTGTCTCTCGGGCCTTGCAGATAATCGAAATAGACATATTCAGACGGAGCCATAATAACATCATGAGCCTGCTGTACGGCTTTGATTCCTTCATTGATACCACGCCAGTTCATCACCGTAGCGTCGGGTGCAAGGCCACCTTCCAGAATTTCATCCCACCCAATAATTCGGCGACCTTTGGACTTGACAAATTTTTCGATTCGCTTGATAAAGTAGCTTTGTAATTCGTATTCATCCTTGAGATGATTGTCCACGATACGTCTCTGGCAGTAAGGGCAGTTTTTCCAGCGCGTCTTAGGGCATTCATCGCCTCCGATATGAATGTACTTACTTGGAAATAAATCCATTACTTCACTCAATACATCTTCCAGGAAGTGGAAAGTCGCTTCTTTTCCGGCACAGAAGACATCTTCATAAATACCCCAGGTTTCTGCAACCTTGAATGGTCCGGGATTGTCCCCGCACGCCAATTCAGGATAAGCGGCTAACACAGCCAGCGTATGTCCGGGCAGTTCGATCTCCGGAATCACCGTGACGTGCCGTTCTGCGGCATATGCCACGATATCGCGGATCTCCTCCTGCGTATAATACCCTCCATAGGGCGTGCTGTCCATGCCGCAGAGTTCCGGATCGTAGTTGCTGATGCAGGTCTGCGCCCGATAGGCGGAGATCTCCGTCAGACGCGGGTATTTCTTGATCTCGATACGCCACCCGTGATCCTCGGTAAGATGCCAGTGGTAGATGTTCATCTTATAGCGCGCCAACAGGTCGATCTGCTTTTTGATAAACGAAACGGGATAAATATGGTATCCTACATCCTGCATGATTCCGCGATAGGAGTAGCGGGGCTCATCGCGAATCTCGGCACATGGAATCGTCACTTGTTCGCGATGGGTTGTTGCCGTGGAACACATCTGCATCAGGGATTGAAGCCCGTAAAAGAGTCCTGCACCCCGGCCGCATACTTCGATTTCCGATTCATGAACCGTCAGAGAATAACCTTCCGGATTGGAAATATCGCAATCGGTCGTGAAAGAGATGGTTTTCCCGGCTCGGCATCTCTTTTTTCCGACGACGGGAACGTCCAGTCCATATGCCCGATAGAGATAATCCCGGAAGAGGTTCGCCTCTTTATGCGCCGAGGCACTTCCGAAGACAATCGCGACATCGTCATCCACGATTATTCGGAATTCACCCGGCAGAGACGTGACGGAAAGCGGAGCGGGAATGATTCCCAGGTTTCGATCCACTTGCTCTGCCCGGGCGGTGACAGATATGAATTGCGCGCCGAGGGAAAGTATCCCCAGCGCAGCAATTCGGATCATCAGTTTTTTGATTATCATCGTTATTACGAGGTTTTATAAATCGTAATTTTATCTGTTTGTCTTCGACTGGTCCTGCAGATAGGTCATGGCTTTCTTTACATTGCCGAATTTCAGGATAAGGGATTTGGCATATTCATAATCCGTAAGTCCCATCTTCTCCATCAACATCTGCACGGAGCGGTCCAAAACCTTATTGTTTGTTAGACGGACATTGACCATGCTGTTTCCTTCCACGCGTCCAAGCCGGATCATAACGGTCGTACTAATCATGTCAAAGATCATCTTTTGAGCTGTTCCGCATTTCATTCGAGTGCTTCCAGTCACGAATTCCGGGCCCGTGATCACCTCGACCGGATAATCAGAGTATTGCGAAATGGGTGAATTCGGATTGCTCACGATGGATCCACAAGGGATACCGTGTGCCCGGCACTGTTTCAAGGAGGCCAATACATAAGGGGTCGTTCCGCTGGCCGAGATTCCGACAACAATGTCTTTCGGTGAAATATGGTACCGTAGCAACGTCTCCCAACCCTCGACCAGATCGTCTTCTTTTTCTTCAAGGGCTTCAACCAGATGTTCAACGCCACCGGCCAGTACGACATTGACAATGCCTTCGTCAATTCCGTAGGTATTGGGTAATTCGATCGCATCGAGTACGGATAAGCGCCCCCCACTGCCACAGCCCAAATAGAACATCCGGCCACCATTCTTCAGCTGATGTTCAATTGCAGAGATCAATCGGCTCAGGTCGGGAAGTACGTCACGAATAGCCAAAGCGACCAGTTGGTCTTCGGCATTGATTCCGGCAATGAGTTCATCGACGCTTTTCTTCTCCAAATCATTATACTTAGAGGGCTGCTCAGTTAATCTTTTCATTTCTTCATCGATTAAGTTATAGACTATTCGTACACGTTACGTAATTTTTGCGCATACTTTTCATACATATTATTCGAGATTTCGACCGGATCACCTTCGGGCTTGTCTGAATAGGGCTCCGAAGCATTGACCCATTCCCATTCCCAACTGCGAATTGCATCGTCCGTGGCTTCCACATCAAAGATCTTGTTCTGACGAATGCAATCATGCACCTCATCGATGAACATCTGCCATCTTTGTTTATAGAAACCTTTAAACAACCCAGCCCATTGTTTGCTGGCATAATCATGCAAGAAGGCATCTTTTCCACCCCACAATGTCACCAAATCGCGGGCATTTTTTTCATATAGGTGAGACTCGGCATCATTTGTCCCCCAGCGTTTAGCATCGTTGATCCATTTTCCAAGCAGAAAAGCCTCGTGAGTAGCCATCAATTCATCCATATCATCGATCAGATCCATAAACTCCTTGCTGTTGCGCTCAAAGGCCGGAAGATCTTTCGTTTCGTAATCTTCAATAAATTTCTGCTGGATTTCAGTTGCATAGTTGCCCAGGACCTGTTTTCCGACAAGTACCAGATCATACTGATAACACGGATTGTCCTTCAATTGGTCTGCTGAGGCAAGCATCAACTCCCAGGCATCAATAATTTCTGCAGGATCGTACGGGATACCCGTATAAGCCCAAACATTATCCCGCTCGAAGGTAGGACGGGCTGTAATCGTACTTTCATAGTTTCCTTCATGTGCATAGGTTGTTCGGCGCAGGATCTCCCAGGCGCGCTCCATGTTCGCGTCCTGCACTCCATAACGGCAATGCGCATAGTTTTTCAGCCAGCTATCCAGATCAATCTTGTCCTTGCGCCAGACGTGGTCCAGAAGTAGCGTATAGATCATCGGATTCTGTTCGATTCCTTCCGGAACGGCGCCAATGCCGACCAGCTTACCCGCCGCGGGATCATTCACCACGTTGGCAGGTTCCGTTGCGAGCTTATCCGCATTTCCGAACATCATGTTACGACCTCCGAAATTATGCAGCATGCACCAGATCCACGGTTTTCCGTAGTAGGACTCCGTCCGGTTCCAAACGGGATTCTCTTCCGACCACAGGTCAAGGACAATCAAATTTTCATCGGGGACACCGCCCAGATAGGCCTGAATCTGTTCAGGTTGCCAGAAATCCCGTTTATCCACAAACAGCCAACCCTGCATTACCCAGACCGCCTTCGGATCCACGTCGGCCATGGACCGATAAACGGCATTGCTGATATTGCTCAGGTAGGTCGAGTCGTTGCTTGGGGGATACATTTCATTGAAAGTATCGGCGCCATAGAAATGATCCGTACCGAATGTTGCAATCTGTTCCTGCATGAACAAGTTGCCGATTTTTTGAAACATGGGGTCTTCAGGCTCCAAAACAAACGTATCATCGAAACGACCTTCCCAGTTTAGCCGCTTGATCTTTGCTTCGGGGAATTTATCCTTGAATGAAGGAGGAACATGTCCCGTAAAAGCCGGTAGAATAGGTGTCATCCCCAATTCCCGCTCACGTGCAAGAATCTGCTTCTGGAGAGCTTCGTGACTTTCTTTCCAGCTTTGCGGCAGAGGGCCGCCCCAGGCATCGATATTCCCGGCCCAGAACCACATGAAGTAAGCTGGTCCCGTAAAGAAACGATCCATATCCTCGTCTCCGAAACCCAGTTTACGGTATATCCGATCCCAAACGGCATTCTGACCGGTCATGGCCAACGGCATATTAATCCCATTCAATGCCATATAGTCAATTTCGAACTGCCAACGTTCCCAGTCCCACCAAGAGGCCGTATAATTGAACGTGCAATAGTTGAAATAGTGCCGATACTTGTATGGCGTCAATTTTCGGATTTTTTCCGGAACGGTGGGAACCGGATCCGGGAATTTCATATTGGAGGCATTCCAGCTGTAGTCACAATGAGCATAATGCTTCAGATAATAGTTCAACGCACTGGCTACGGACACTCCATTGTTACCCCGTAACACGATTTTATTACCTATCTGTTCCAGTTCGAAAACGTCTGCCCCCTCTTCCTGAGGAATATATTCAACTTTAAACAAGTCGACATATGCAGGGACCACACGCTCGATCAGAGCATATGCCGCTGTTATGTTCAGGCATCCTTCCGTTTTTGGAGCACAGGAACTGAAAAAGATCGACAATAAAAGTCCCAGGCTTGCACATGCTTTCATTTTATTCTTCATTAATTATCAGATTATAAGGTTGTTAATTGGGCTGATTTCTTTAATTCAGGCGAAACACAACGTGTGTTCATAACATTTTGGAATGAATAGTCTTCAGCGATCTGAAACCCATTTATCCACCACTCAGGCTGTTATTGGTGCGGGATCATGTAGTTTTCGTCGATAGACATCACTCCGTTTTCGATGTGTACCGTTGAGATATACATTTCGCGGGGATTGATGCTTGTTTCATTTTTGTGAGCATGGAAGACAATCCGTAAGACACCATCCTTATCCCGGAATAGTGCGCCATGTCCTACACCAACCAGCCCGTTAGGCATCTGAAGGATAGGATTGTTCGGATACTTTTCCCACGATCCGGACAAAGAGGTGGCCGTCGCATATCCAATACCATAATAGGGACTTTCATAAGAATTCGCCGAATAGATCATGTAATATTTGTCCTTATCGCGAATGACGAAACTACCTTCGTTGACTCGGGGCCAGACCTCTTCCCATTCCTGTGAAACATGGATGCACGCACGCATTGTCTCGGTCTTGAGAGAGAGAAGATCGTCCTGCATTTCGGCCATCCAGATGTTCAATCCATCGTTGAACCGGTCGAAGAACATATAGGCCTTCTTGTCTTCATCGATGAACAAGGTATTGTCTATGCATTTTTCATCAGCGATGAGCGGCTCTTGTTTCTCTTGTACGAATGGTCCGAGCGGAGAGCTGGCAACTGCGGCACAAATATGTTCTTCGGCCGAGTAGTACATGTAGAATTTACCGTTGAGCGCATATACTTCCGGAGCCCAGAACCACTGTTCTCCCCATACGTCATCCTTGTGGAGAGCCAGTCCCTCGGCGGCTCGTCCATTCCCCCTGGTCCAGGTCTCCAGATCCTCGGAAACCCAAACCTCGATACCATTCGCTGCCGCCGTTCCATAGGCGTAATATACTCCTTCATGGAGCAGAATGTACGGATCGGCAAGAGGCACCTTCTGCAAAGTCTCTTCTTCTTTGTTCAGAGGCCAGAAGGCGGCCAGGCTGAACTCATATCTCCAGACATCTCCGGCCGAGTCTATGGCTAAAAGTTTGTCTTCACAGGCCATTACCGAGGTGTACTTGTCCCAACCTGTACCTATTTTACGAGGTGCACCCAAGACAAAACTATCGGAGAGTGGGAATGCCCACATGTCACCCGATGAATCCACCGCAATAATGTGGTCTTGATAACTAAATATGTAGTTGTAATTGCCCCAACCAGACGTAACCAACGTACCACAATTGGGGAAATCGAAAGTGATACCTCCCGATACAAAGGGATACTTGTTTAAGGCGTCTCCGCCCACAGCCAATATTCCCAGCTCCTTGAACAGCACAAGTTGCTTGAATCCTTCCCATCCCTGACCGGGAGAAGACTGAGATCCGATGACGTAGGAATCATTAATATTGTAGCAATTAATATTGCCGTTGTACCTGGCTACCAGATATCCGGGCATGTATGCGAGCCAGGTGCATCCGGCCCAACCGTATGCAAAAACAGTTGGAGAGCCATACGTGCCATCATCATTGAGTTTAATGTACGCCAGATTATTTTCTTCATTCATGTATACCATATCTGTATTGCAGATACATATGGGATTTGCAAGAGCCTTACCGAAAGAGTAAACTTTTTCACAAGGCACACTTCCCGGCTGGTACGACCCGGTAATCAGATAATAGGTAGTGCGTAATGATTCATTAATCGGCTCTGTTCCGGAACTGTTCTTGATGCTAATGGGCAAGAGATAAGTTTTTGCCACCTCTATATTATTTGCCGTGACAAGTTCAACAGTCAAAGGTTCCGACTGCAGTTCGCCTTTGGCAAGTTTTGAAACAGAGACAGGCATGGCATAACTTCCTTCGGGCATAGCGGCATAGTCTGTACCGTTTTTCGCATTGTAATCAGCAACCAGATCCGGCCGGAACTCAAATTCTATAAAAAGATCCTGTGACGGATATTTGGGTCCTCCATAATAGGCCGACACATTAAATGTTTGCTTTTCTTCCTGAATGTAAACGGATTTTGAATTATCCAAGCGAGATGCAGAAGGCATGTATATTTGAACATACCCGTCTGCCCCCTGAATATCCAATTGGACTGGGACCTTATCTGTGCAGGACAGGGATAAGAGTGTCCCCAGAAAAGAACCTAATACGATATATATATGCTTGTTCATAATCAACTTATAATCTGAAGTTACAACCAATACGGGTTCTGTACAAGTGTTGGGACCTTATCAATTTCTTCTTGCATAATCGGGAAGAGGTAGTATTGAGGATAGGGGAATACGCGCGTCTCTACGATCGTTCGCTGGTAGAAAGTCGGATCCGAAAGCGAGGTTCCGGCTGCTATATTCATCCCATATACCGGTCCGGATTCTGTTTCATGAGCAATCATCCAACGGTGACAATCAAAATAGCGGTGTGTTTCATAACTCAGTTCCACACGGCGTTCACGGCGAATACGCTCACGCATCTCTTCCTTGGTCAGATTCTCGGGAAGAGGCGGCATGCTTACACGATCTCGAATTGCATTGACATAGGTATACACATCCTCTACAGGACCTTTAGCTTCATTAAGAGCTTCAGCATAACCTAGATATACCTCTCCCAGGCGGAACAAGGCCCAGGTTTTCCGGGTTGTGTATCCCAATAACAGATTGACGTTGGGGTCAGCATGCTTACGTAACAGATATCCCGTGGTACAATAATCCCGGCCTGCTCCGGCCAAACCATCCACACCTGTATTCCACAACTGAATTTGGTGGTCCTTAAAGACCGCACCGTTGAAATTGATGGTGGCATAAAAGCGAGGATCACGGTTTACGTACATTTTACTTACTCCAGCCTTCCAGCGACCTTGTGGATCATCCTCTGTTGCAAATCCTTCTTCTGTATAACCCGACTCTGGATTGATAATAGGCGATCCGTCCTCATTGTAGCCCAAAATAGGAATGGTTCCATTGTCCATTTCATAAGCATCAACCTGTGATTGCGTAGGATTGTAGCCAGCCCAACCGCCCAGTGTTCTGGGGAAGGAGCATGATTCGCCATAACTTGTATTGCCAAAATTGTAATATAATAAAGCTTCGCAATTAAAATCCTCGATAAAAAGATTCGAATAGTTGGCAATGGGATCATTCGACGGATCTCGATAGAGTTTATATCCAGCCTCTTCGCAAGCCTTAATGCATTCCAAATGAGCTTCTGCCGCACGTTCCCACCAGCTAGGATCTTTTTCTTGCGGGAAAAGATGGATACCTCTCGAATCCGTAATGTCCTTATATAAAGGATTGCCATTGAATAAGTCACTGGCCCGGTAAAGTAATAAACGTGCTTTGACAGCATATGCTCCTGCGGCTGTTACACGCCCCAGTTGTGTACGGTCTGTGATCTGCATCGGCAACAGCTCGATAGCTTTATCCAGTTCCTTAAGAATAAAATCCACGCATTCATCCAGCGTACTGCGATACAATCCCGTAAAGTCATCATTGGGCATTAGTGCATGATCAAGAATGACACAAGGACCATATGTACGCACGATATAGAAATGATAAAGAGCACGTAAAAGGATCGCTTCTCCAATCCATACATCCTTGTCCTCTTGAGTGAAATTTTTATCAAATTCCGTTAAATGGATGTACTGTAAGAACAGATTGGCTTTGCGGATACCCTCATACATGTTGATCCAAAGGCGTCCGGTTGCATTATAGGGGTTCATTGCGCCCCGGTTCATTAACTTTCCGAATTTCTCGGGCCAACAAACGTTCAGCTCATCGGAAGCCAACACAAACGGGTTTATATCTGACTGATCGACAAACATATACTCAAACGGGAGATCGGAGTATGCTCCCATGAGAAACGCATCTGCATATTTTCGATCGCGGAATGCTTCCTCAATGGTTAGATCCTCCTCTGGAGCCTTGTCCAGATAATCGGAACAAGATGTGAGAAGGGAGGATATTGCGATCACCAAAATCCAAATAAATTGTTTTGGACATTTCATATGAATACTAAATTATTAAAATTCAATTTGTAATCCAATATTAATACTACGCTGCAGCGGATAGGCTCCTGTACCATCATTCGATTCCGGATCCATTATTTTGATATGATCAAAGGTCATCAGATTGGTACCATTAATAAAAAATCGCATGGATGATATGTGCCACTTATTCATGATCCGCTTAGGTAATGTATAGCCGATCTCTGCATTGCGCAGGCGCAGGTAGTTTCCATTCTTCAACCACACGGTCGAGGCCGTAAAGTTATTGGGGTTATTTCCCACGTCAATGGCCGGATATTTGGCATCGGGATTTGTAGGAGTCCACCGGTTGTCGAAATATTCCTTCAGTACATTATTCTGCCCTGCACCATCATAGAATGCCCATAATCCATAGCCGCTCATGTATAGGGTCGTGTTGGCTGCTCCGGTAAAAAACACGCTCAAGTCAAATCCTTTATAGGCAATGGTTCCCCCGAATCCAAATGAGATTTCGGGAAGACGTGCATAGCCGCACGGGACCTGATCATACGAATCAATCTTACCGTCACCGTTCACATCCTTATATCGTACGTCGCCGGGACGAACCTGACCGAAAGTGTGCAAAGGGGCGGCATCGATTTCAGCTTGATCCTTAAAGAATCCTTCGGCAACGAATACCCGGTATTGGCCTAAGCGATGTCCCTTCCCCGTTAAATAGGGATATGCAGGCCGAGGTTCGTCGTTTTCGATCACTTCATTACGGGCAAATGTAAAATTGCCTCTCAACGAATAGAAGAAACCTCCTTTTGTGGTATTGCGAACCTCCAACAAGGCGTCCAATCCCTTATTGTCTATCTCACCCAAATTGCCATACGGTCTACTCCAAGGATAGATACCAGTTGTTGATGGGATCGTACTGCGCTGTATAAGGATATCGCGTCTATTTTCTTTGAAGACATCGACCTGCAAGATCACCCGGTCATCAAACATGCCCAAATCAAGACCGATATCCGTTTTACGAGAGGTCTCCCACATCAAATCCGGATTGCCCAAGGCATTCTCTCCCATGCTTTTATAGAAAATAGAGGACTCTCCCAACTGATATCCCTGTGACTGATAATCCACCGTAGAAAGGAATCCGAAGCGAATACCTAACACATCATTCCCGACCAAACCATGTGATGCGCGTATTTTAAGTCGATTGACAGCCTTCCATCGAAAGAATTTTTCATTGGAAATAATCCATCCGACAGAGGCGGAAGGGAAAAATCCGAATTGTTTGCCGGGGGCGAAATTTTCCGATCCATTATAGCCAAAGTTTCCTTCAATCAGATATCTATTATCATAAGCGTATGTGATGCGGCCTGCCAGTCCGACACGGCGTGAAGGAATATTGCTACGAGAGTCTGCAGCCGTCAGAGCCACAGCCTCACGCTGATTGGCAATCAACATGGCCGAAATATCATGCCGGCCAAATACGTTCGCATAGTTGAGCTGTACCTCAGCGTACTGAGCCCGGTCAGAATTTGTTGATTGAGCGTATGTCAACGGCCCCTCTTCGCGATAAATCGAGCTGTATTTATCTTCTCCGGTAATGGGGTCGACACCCTCGTATCGTTTTACTTCAAAAGCCTTGGTCCGACTGTTATATGTGCCCGAGAAACGGTCGTAAGAGAAAAGACCTCTCACGGAGAGACCTTTCAACAGGGAGGAAAGATCCCAATTTAGACTCAGATTTGCTTGCAGCGTGACCAGATCGCTCGTTGTATAGCCTGATTGCGTGGAACGCCCCCAGGGATTCCAACCGATATAACTCTGGGAGCCTCCGGGTGTTCCATCGGGATTAAGTTTCGGGTAGTCAATCGGAGATACCCGGTTCAGGGCGCTGAAAATATCGGCCGTGGAGGTCCCGGGTCCTGTTCCATTCTGAATAATGGCTCCCAGACCGAGTGACATGGTCAGACTTTTAGCCAACTTCACATCCACGTTATTACGGAAATTATAACGCTTCATACTTGAGTTGGTATTGTATTTATTATTGGGATCCTGCTTGTACAGGCCACTTTGATAAGTGAACCCGACATTCATATAATATTTAATGATATCGGTACCGCCGGAAACACTCAAATTGTTGATTGTCTGCACTGTATGTTTTTTCAGGATTTCTTCCATCCAATCTACATTCGGATAAAGATAGGGATCAGAACCATCCTTGTATTTTTGTAGTTCACTGCTTGTCCACCGAGGGGCTTGACCATTGTTTATCAAAGCCTCATTGGTTAACAAGGCAAAAGAGTAGCCATCAATATATTCAGGACGTCGCAATGCCGTCATCAAGGCAGTTTCCGTACGGAAGGTCACTTTTGGAGCTCCCAAATTACCTCGTTTGGTGGTAATAAGAATAACGCCATTAGCGCCACGAGCTCCATATACGGCCGTTGCAGAAGCATCTTTAAGAATGGTAAAACTTTCTATTTCCTGAGCATTGATCTGGTTAATATTCCGCTCGACACCATCAACCAATGTCAAAGGGTGTTGATTACCCCAGGTAGCAATTCCTCGAATATAGATCTGTGTTGCATCATTTCCGGGTTCTCCGCTGGCCTGACGGCTAATAATACCTGGCATTTGACCGGCGATTGCCGTTGAAATCGAAGGTGTTGCCACCTTGACAAGATCCTTGACCTTGGCAGTAGTGACAGCACCTGTGACGGTCATTTTTTTTTGGACTCCGTACCCCACAACGACAACCTCTTCCATTTGTTCTGCATCTTCACGAAGCTCGATGTGCAGATCCTCACCAAAAGGAGCAGCTATCTCCACATCGATATAACCGAGATAGGAAAAATGGAGTATCGAGCTATTGTCAGGTACATAAATACTAAATGAGCCATCAGCATCGGTCGATGTTCCGCGTTGTGTATTTTTCACGATGACAGCCACACCCGGCAAAGGGACTCCGTTTATGTCCGTCACGATACCTTTAGCCAGAATCGGTTTTTCCTGGTCCTCGGAAATAGCGGCCGACGCTGTTTGAGATGATGCAGTTCCAGTAACCACCGCTTGTCGGGCATAGAGCAACTGAGGGCCCGCAAAGGCGATTAGAAGGACAAGACATCGAAGAAAAGATAAAAGATCTTTTCGGGATAACATGTGTAAAGGTTTCATTTTCATAAAAGTTGGTCGTTTTAGGTTGGTTCATAAAATAGATGCGATCTATTTTACAGAGATGGAATCAAGAGCCTCAAGAGAGGCACTTTCATGAACGTGTCAGGTTTTCATACGGTTTGTGTTTAGGAGGTTCATATAAAGATGTAGTCAAGAGGTTTAAAGATGTCACGATTCTAATAGCAGTTTATAAAATAGTGGTAAGCAGGGTTGCATGCTCCGGTCTCATTACAGCCTGATGAGCCGCATCGATCGCCGCCTGCCTGGTGTCAGGATCCATGTCATTCGGGGCATAGACATTGTCTGAGATCATCCGACCGGTAAGAGCAACAAACCATGTCAAGGAGGCAACATAACGTCCTATAACCGGTTCAAGATGATATCCGTCAGCAGTCAGTTCGTTGCCGGCCGTTATTCGCTGTCGGGCATTCTGGATGGCACTTCCGGCAGGAATCATCACCTGCAATTGGGGATAGTCATTTCGCACGGAGATTGCGGTGGACACAATGGCGCGGAACATGATTGCTTGGTTGTTCTCATAGCGAGTAAAACCGTCGTGATTGGAAGTTGTAGAGTAGGCCCATGTCTGATGCCAAACAAAGACGGGATGCGCTCCAGCGATTGAACGGACGTATGTTAACAAATCGGACAAATGGGTATAAGTCGTATAGTCTCCGGCCAAATGACTAACCTGTTGAAAAGAGATATAATCCCACTGTTCATCTTTAATTCCATCGACCAGGGTACAAGATTCCTGGTATGTTCTGGTTCCGTCAGCAAGAATCTTGGTATACCCATATGCGGCACGATTATTTTGGGCATTGTCGTAATGTGTGTCCAGGCTGCATCCGCCAATGGAAAGATGGCCTATAATGACATCTATTCCCTGGCTGCGAAAGATATCTGCCAAATGGGTCTCAACGGCATCTGCGGAGAAGCTGTTGCCGATAGCCAGGACATGGAGTTGTGTAGAAGAATAAGCGATTGTTACAGTTCCGGTGTTCAAGACAAGGAGCCATAAAAACATCTTCTTGAGAATCGATTGTATATTCATCATGTAAACTGTCAAATATTCGTTTCGGTCATATTCTTTGGTTTGCTCCAGACTGCAGGGATTTATTGGAAAGCCTGTTTCATACGATCGGCATATTTTCCATATATTTTTTTAGCGACTTTGATTTCGTCGCCATGGGCCCTGGTGGGGTATGATTCATGTGCATGCACCCACTGCCACTCCCACTGACACATTTCACGGTCAAAGCTTTCGAAATCGGGCTCTACGCCCTTGTTCCAGCACTGTTCAATGTAATCAAAGAAGCGGAGCCAACGTTTTTTATAGAAGCCGGACAACATTCCGCTCCACTCTTTGCAGGCATATTCGTGAATCTGACAATCGGGTCCAGACCACAGCGTGATCAAGTCACGAGCATTCATTTCGTAGAGATCTTTTTCCTGTTTGCTTATGCCCATCTTCCGAGCGCTGCCCAGCCAACGTCCCAGAAGAAAATCCGTACGGGTTGCAAGCAATTCATCCATATCATCGATTAATGTCAGGAATTCCGAGACCTTGTCATCAAAGGATTGCCGGTCTTTCGACATGTAAGCGGCTGCAAACTCTTCCTGTACCACGTTGGAATAATTGGCCAAAGCCTGCCGGACGACATCAACCAGATCGTATCGGAATCCCTCGCTATTTTTGAGGTGATCGGATGCCTTCAGCAATGCATCGCAGGCATTCAAGAAATTCAGACGATCGTATGGGATATGTGTATATGTCCATGTTGTTTCTTTCTCGAAGGTCGGACGCCCAGTGATAATTGAGGAGGTCCCCCACCATGGTTGATGGCTGTAAACCGTCTGTTTGAGTATTTTCCAAGCATATTCGGCATCCGTATTTTGGGCGCCATAACGGCGTCGGGCATATTCTTTAAGCCAGACATCGAGTTGGATCGGGGTATCACGCCATACATTTTCCAGCATCAAGGCATAAATAGCAGGATTCTGCTCAATAGCTTCCATTGTCAGGCCAATGCCGCACATTTTGCCGGCATTGGGATTGTGAAGTGCCGCAGCAGGATCATTCGCCACACGCTCCATAACTCCATAAAGGCTCACTCGACCTCCGAAGTTGTGCAGCATGTTCCAGATCCATTGTTCACCATAGAAGGCCTCCGTGCGCTGCCACACAGGATACATTTCGCTGTTAAGGTCAAGAACGACCAAACGGTCCTCGGGCACAGCATTGAAGATAGCCTTCATCTGAGGTTCCTGCCAAAAGTAGGCCCGATCGAGAAACATCCAACCCTGCATCACCCATACAGCTTCCGGATCCACATCACACATTGCTCCATAGACATTGGAGGCAATACTCTGCAAATAGGAAGGGTCATCGGTTGGCGGCGTCATTTCATTGAAGGTATCAGCGGAATAAAAATGGTCCGTACCAAAAGTCTGAATCAGTTCATTGAGAAAGCGTTTTCCGATTTCGGCAAAAAGAGGCTCTTCGGGGTTAAGAATATAAACCGGCGCTGCGACATTCGTATTTATACCCCACTGTGTCGAATCGATTTTGGCTTCAGGGAAATGTTTCTTGAAAGAGGGGGGAACATGTCCGGTGAATGACGGCAAAATTGGAGTCATACCTAATTCGCGTTCGCGTGCAAGAATCTTCTTTTGGAGATCTTCTTGATAGTCCATAAATCTTTGCGGAAGAGGTCCACCCCATCCGTCGAGATTACCCATCCAGAACCAGGTAAAATAGGCAGGGCCACTGAAAAAAGCATCCATTTCCGAGGATGTAAATCCCAGGCTTCGATATACTTTGTTCCAGATAGAATTTTGGCCGGTTAGGGCTAAAGGCATATTAATACCATTCAAAGCCATAAAATCAATCTCCTTTTGCCAACGCTCCCAATCCCACCACGAAGCCGTGTAATTGAATGTGCAATAGTTGAAATAGTGTCGATATCGATAGGGCGAAACTTTGTGAATTCGAGTTTCCACACGAGGCATCGGCGAAGGGATATTCAGGTTTGATCCATTCCAGCTTATTTCACAATGAGCATAATGTTTTAAATAGTAATTCAATGCACTGGCAACAGAGATTCCGTTATTGCCACGCAGGATGATCTTGCTCCCCATCTGTTCCAATTCGAAAACATCTTTTCCGTCTTCTTGGGCGATAGTCTCAATCTCGAAATGATGAGCATGGCGAGGAATGACACGGTCCAATAAAGCCCGCGCGGCTTCAATATCCAATTCTGTTTCTGAGATCCCGGATGCCAGGACAGTCCATAAAGGCAAACCGAGCAAGAGAATCAAACTATAAATTTTTTTCATGATATGGAATCCTTTTATTATTGTTTCAGTAGATTCAACCGATGTGCTTAATAACTGTTTCGGGAGGGGGTCTCGAGACCTCATTATGTTGAAAATTGGCTCTATACAAAGATCGGGATTTCTCTTTCTGGAGAAAAGCAAATTGATCTCTATTAACAAGAATATCGTCTCATATGCAAACAGGCGGCTAGACAATAAGCCACATATGCAGGCCAAATCCTTGTTTAACCCCTATGCCATTAAGTTAATGAGTTTTTCAGATTTCCCTTGAATGCTTGTAACTCTGTCGTTTGAGTTCATTATACCAGCGCTTACGCGGCTGGGACTTGGTTCCGATCGTTCTGCCAGCTCTATCCTGTCAAGGGGGGCGGTCGTATGGAGATTCGAATTCACGCAAGCCCGAGTGTTTCCGTGATCATTGGTTGACACCGCCATCTCCTGGGAGGGGCGTCGAGGACCCCGGACATCGAAGCTCGTCCGGAGGGCTATAAAACAACAAAAGGGGAGAACCTTTAGTTCTCCCTCTTCTCAAGAAGAGCGGAAAGCGGGATTCGCACTCGTGCTTGCACGAGTTGTTCCGTGATAGGTTGTTGACACCCCCGGCCCCTGGGAGGGGCGGCGAGGGTCACGGGGCATCGAATCCCGTCCTGCCTGAATACAAAACCGAAGGGTGAATCCCATGGACCCACCCTTCATCGCTGGAGCGGAAAGCGGGATTCGCACTCGTGCTTGCACGAGTTGTTCCGTGATAGGTTGTTGACACCCCCGGCCCCTGGGAGGGGCGGCGAGGGTCACGGGGCATCGAATCCCGTCCTGCC
>CALUKK010000169.1 GCA_944321205.1 uncultured Alistipes sp. | reverse complement strand
TGTTCCTTTGTCAACATCATAAGTCTACTCCTTTTTTAGTTTTTTGTTGATTCCCTATACAAATCTAAAAAATCTGTAGACTTTTTTATTTACCCTCCACCAGACACACTATTTGGAACAGTATCCTGCAGGATATGTAAAAAAGGTTCCTAATTTATTGACAAAAAATTCAGGATGAGGCTCATTCCATAAATAATTTAGAGATAGAGAAATAGAGAGGATCGCTATAATAAATAGATGCTTTTTTGTATAAGTATTAAACTTATTTTTTAGAAATGAACTTAATAAGTTTCCACTACCATAAAATAAAATAGCAGTGAAGATAAACCAGAAATTATAGTTGTCTGGTAGATCCTGTTTATAGGAGATCCATCCTATAACAGCGGATCCTAATAGTGTGAGGATTAGGAGTTTTTGATTGCTAATATATTTTCGAATGATAAAGTATAGAAACTCAGTTAAAATTAATACGGGAATGAACCATAACGCTAATCCAATTTTCTATATATGAATGTTTGCTAAGCCAACATGACCGTATACAACTAGGATAATTGCGATACCTTTAGCTATATCGATCCATTCAATGCGCTTATTCATGGCTATTATATTTCGGTATTAATGATTTTATCAAACTGATTTCTTCTGCATTCATCCCTTGATAAATCATAATGATAGAATACATGGTAACAAAGAGTCCTCCTTTGATAATAAATCCAATCCAGCCGTATAATGGTAAATAGGTCGATATGATTAATCCAATTATAAATGTTTCAAAAAGAGGTAGAGATAATTTGCCGAACGAAGCTTTGAAAAAGGTTAGTATGTCAATATTTAATTCTTTATAATAAATAATATCCATACCAATGGTTCTGACGAGATAGGAAATACAGATAGAGATAGCAATTCCTAATGCTCCGTAAAAACGTGCTAAACTAAAAGCTAATATAATATTTAATAAGGCCATGAGTATAAATACATATGCTTGCAATTTAACTTTATTGGCCGCCAGAATTGTGTTCGCTGCAATTTCTTGTGGAAGATGAAATAATGAAGGCAATATTAAAAATATAGCGCACAAATATGCTTCATCAAATGTTTTTCCTACCCATAATTGGATAAATTCATGTCCGAAGGTGATAAATGCAATAACAATTAATCCTATGATAAGTATCTGAATTCGTCCAACTCGCACCATTAGAGGCAATATATTCCCATTTCTCTGCGCGATAATTTGGGAAACTCTAGGAAGAAACATCCCGTTGATAGCATTAGCAAAAGTATAGGTGTATCCTTCTAATGTTACGGCGATACCTAATACGGCAATACTTTCAGAACCAGACAAGATTCCTAAAATACTAGGAGCAATGTTGAAGATGAGTCGTTGAGAAAGAGCAATTATCGTTGTCCAACCTGAGTAGCCAAGAATTTCGCGTAATTCTGAAGAGTTTCGATACTTAAAATTGATGCGTACTGTTGTTTTATTTCTAATTATTAATAATTTGATTCCAATAGCTATAAGACCAGCTATTGCATTGACGGAGACTAATGCATATAATCCATACCCCATAAGAAGACAAATGCTCATTATTATGACAATAAAAAGTTTGTGAAATAAATCGCACCCTTTTAGTTGTATGAATTTTTCATGTGCGGAAAGAATCCCATTTACTGGAATAAATGGAAAAGAGATGATACTGAATATGGCCGCAATAATATAAACAATCTTAAATTTTTCTATTTCGTCAAGGGTTAATTCTTTGTAGATCGAAGGAATAAAAAAATATACACTAGTTAATACTAGAATAAGTATTATGTCAATATATATATATAACTTATATACAAGGCCAAGGCAATTATTAGCTTGTTCTGGCTTCCCTTCAGCTAAATATTTAGCAACAAAGCGTGTTACGGCCGAACTCAATCCAAAATCGAATACAAATAGCGATATAACAGACATCGCAAGAGTATATAATCCGAAATTGCCTTTCCCGATGGAATGTATCATCCATGGGGTATATAATAATCCTGTAATAATGTTTATTCCAATTCCAAGATATGAGATTAATATCCCGTATTTAATCTGAGATTGAGCCATTATAATTTTCCTAGTAAAGGGAAGATTCTATATAATATTGTTTCTATAAACCGCGTAAAATGTCTAATGATTCCTCCACCCATTATTTGTCGAACTAGATCAGCATAATATAGATCGTTAATTGTATAATGCGGATGGTTGTATGGTGTTGGTAATGAGTATATTGGTGCATTGTATATGCATCTTATTCCTCTTGGCATATAGTATATTGCATTTGCTGAGTGTGCTCCATCTCCGGTAAAACCAATATTACTTATTAAGTTACGAGTAGGAATAATATTTAACCTTGATTGTAGGTAGCATGAAGGAAATCCAAATTGGAAGGACCATGATGTTTGTTTTTCGTGTTTATTTATTGATATATGTTTGTCATGTAAGATTTTTACTAATGCTTTCCCGTAAGAATTAGGTCGCATCATTAATGGAAATACTTTAAGAGCATATTTATCATCATAACAAGATAGGTCCCATTCAGTTTGTGCCCAAACTCTTTTCCATGTAGCCCAACCCCAGATTGCTCCACCTTGAGATGAAAAGAAATAGCTATAAGGGCATTCTTTATAAATTCCAATATGGTTCATCCCTGAGATCATTCCTATCCTTTCATCATTTTCATAACGATCCAACATGGTTTTACAGAAGGGTAAAAAGTCAGGAGATACTACAATGTCATCTTCAATGATTGCAAGTTTGTCCACAATCTGGAATGCTTTATTGATGCCAGAATAAACCCGCATTCCACATCCTAGATTAGTCTCAGAATAATCTGTATATACATTGCAATCCCAGTCGATATTTTTTACAATATCGCGGCACCTTTGGACGTTTATTTTATCATCGTCTCGTCCTTCTCTGGCTCCATCTTGAATTAAGAAAAGAGTTGATGGTCGACTTTTTGCTATGGCGCTAAATGTGGCTTGTAAACAATCTGGGCGATTAAAAAAGATTAATGCAACAGCGATATCTGTTAAATAAGATTTATTTGGCATAATGACTAGATTAATTATTTCCCTATTCCGATGTATCTAAACCCTTCAGCAATAACTTCTTCTTTATCAAAGATGTTGCGACCGTCGATAATTATCGGCTGTTTCATGATTTTTTTCATTACGGACCATGATGGAACTCTAAATTCTTTCCATTCAGTGATAAGAGCTACAGCGTCAGCATCGATTAAAGCTTCATACATGTTTTGACTATATATAATTGAATGGTCGCCGAGACGGCGTTTGCATTCATTCATAGCTACTGGATCATAAACTTTAACAGAGGCTCCTTTTTTTAATAACTGATCTATAATAATCAATGCTGGAGCTTCTCGCATATCATCTGTTTCAGGTTTAAATGCTAGTCCCCACAATGCGATGCATTTGCCCTGCAGATCCCCTAATTCTTTTTCTAATTTTTCAACTATAATTCCCTTTTGATGCTGGTTTACAGCCTCTACAGATTCTATAATTCGCATATGATAGCCATACTCGAGTCCAGTGTGTGCTAGTGCTTTTACATCTTTTGGGAAACAAGAACCTCCATAGCCACAACCGGAATAAAGAAACTTAGATCCAATGCGTGCGTCTGTTCCGATCCCCTTCCTCACCATGTCAATATTTGCTCCAACTAAATCGCAAAGATTGGCAATATCATTCATAAAAGAAATTCGAGTAGCTAGCATTGCATTTGCTGCATATTTGGTCATTTCGGCAGATGGAATATCCATAAAATACACTCTAAAATTATTAGTAAGAAAGGGTCGATAGAGTTTGCTCATAACTTTTTTTGCACGATCACTTTCTATTCCCACAATTACTCTATCTGGAGACATAAAATCTTTGATGGCTGCTCCTTCTTTTAGAAACTCAGGATTTGATGCAACTTCAAATTCTATTTGTAATCCACGTTTGTCTAACTCTTCTTGGATTACAGCCTTAACTTTTTTTGCAGTACCGACTGGAACAGTTGATTTAGTAACAAGGAGTGTGTATTTATTGATATTCTGGCCAAACGTTCGAGCGACGTTTAATACATATTTTAGATCTGCAGATCCATCCTCATCAGGTGGCGTTCCCACAGCGGAGAAGACTACCTCTACATTATCCAAACATGATGTTAGGTCTGTTGTAAAATGTAATCGACCAGCAGCTACATTTCTTTTTACTAAATCGTCAAGACCAGGTTCATATATAGGAATCTCTCCAGATAGTAATTTTTTTATTTTAGCTTCATTAATATCAACACATGTTACATTAATACCCATTTCGGCAAAACATGCGCCTGAAACTAGCCCAACATAGCCGGTGCCAACGATTGCAATATTCATAAATTGAATGTTTTATGGTTATAAATAATTTGCACCTAGATTCATCTCTTCCCAAAAGAAAGCATAATCTGCATTTCGACGTATTAAAACAATGCAGAGTAATAATATGCACATTACCAAGATGAAAGATTGATTTTTAGAGTATACATTTATGATGATTGGTAATAGTAGTAATGAAAATATAGAATAATATTGTACAACTCGCATTAGTGAAGGATCAACCCAAGTAAGAGGAGTAAAAATTAATGCAAGGGCAAACGCGCAGAGAATTGGTCTTGTATCAATATATTTATACGTGAGTATGTATTTATATTTGATAATGGAAGATAAAGCCATAAGAAGCATAAAGACGAAGAAAATTTGTGCTCCCGAAGTTTCATATTCTGATTGTGCATAAGCCATATAGGCTTCACTTGCAGATAAATTGGCAAGTAATGTTGCAAATTGTCTAGCCAATGGAAATATAATAGGGAGTGCTACTATTGATCCAATTAGTAACAATTTACTCTTGGGAAATCGTGCTAGAAAATAAAACGGTAGAAATATTAGCACTGATTTATGGACAAACGATGCGATTAAGATCAATATAAAGAATGGGAGTATTCGTCTTTTTTGAATGTATTCGTACCCCAATAAAGTAAAGGCCGTTGCAATAGTCTGTCTAATACCAGTAATAGAGAAAAAACTATAAAACAAAACTTGATATAGGCATAAACTTATTAAAACATCGCTTATTTTTATTGTGTTGAAGTATATAAATCGACCAAAAGTCCAAAAGAAGAAAATAGCAATTACGAAAAGATAAACTCTATATTCAGGGCAAATTGTATAGAAAATTTTTTCAAGTAAAGGATAACCAGCGTCTTTGCCTGTATTAAGGATATATACATCATAAAAATTCTGCCAAATATCTGACCATCTTGTTGTCCCAGCATTTTCAAATGAAAGCATATACGCATATGTATCAGGACCTACGGCGACATGTCTTAATCCGGATTGCAAAATCAGAAGGATGCAGACAAAAATGACATATTGTTTGCGGCGATGATCACGATTCCAAGGAGTGAGGCCTTGAGAATAGTACCATGCGGCAATGAGAGACAGAAATATGACGAGTAATTGTACGTACATTTATTGCAAGATACTTTCGTAAAGTTTGATGTATTGCTCGATATTTTTGCTATAGTCAAAATTCTCTCCTACATGATTAACCATTTGGAGCCTTTGACTTTCCGTAATTTCCAATTGCGGTAATAAATCGATAATAGCAGTAACATCATGCGGAGGAATAATGTATCCGTATTTATCTGCAACCTCAGGGCATGCTGTAGAGTTAAATACGATGGGAGGAGTCCCACATGCCATTGCTTCGGCTATTACCTTCCCGAAGGTATCTTCTACTGATAAGTGAATGTATGCAGTGGCCATTGAGTAGATAATGGCCAGCTCATGAGCATCAGACACATAAGGAATGTGGTAAATAGGAGACTCTATGACAGTTCCTTTCGAAGTTCCCCCGACCAACAACAGTTTATAGCCTTTGGGAAGAAGTTTGGATAAATTTAGTGCATCTTTGTATTTTGAAGTTTTTTTATCCCATCTGGCTCCAACGCTGAGCAAATATTTGAATTGGGGATTCAAACCATATTTATTGTATATGGCCTGGATTTCATCTTGCGATGCGCGATGGAACTTTTGATAATCAACCCAATTATAAATATGACAGATGGAGTGTCCATTCTGGGCAAGGATGGATTTTTCTGCCTCGTGTTCCAGCCATTTGGATACGGTAACAACCGCCATTCTTTTAATTTGGCTGTACCATTTTTTCTTGTCCAGAAAGATTTTGTGAGAGCGATCCAGAAAATAGCTGGGAGCTATTGTCTTACGTAACAGAGGACATTGCCTGCATTCTGTTTGCCATTTATAGCAACCTTCTGCCGTATAATGCGAACATTTCCCTGTGAAATTATAACAATCATGCAGTGTTATGACAACCGGAATCTGATGGGCTATGATATAATTGAATAAAAGTGGATGATTCAGATAATTCCCATGCAAGTTGTGCAGGTGGATTATATCGGGCTGAATGTGATCTATCCATTGAATTAATTGTCGGGTTCCACGGTGTGTCCCATGTCCTTGCAGCCCTAATATTCGTGAATAGAATAATCCATGCCATTTATTCTCCAGCCATCCTCCGATTTTATAACTGTCAGAGTAATTTGAACTACCTTGTCCGTATGCTATATAACATTTATCTCCTTTTTTTCGGAGTTCTGTTGCAATATCGACCGCGATGGAGCCAGTGCTGCCATGCCCGCAGACCGTATTGATTTGTATGATTTTCATGCCTTCAGTAACTTCGTAATATCCTGAATGAATTGGATATTTAATCGAGATATGATCTCTCTTCCATCGTATGGTGAGGTCATGTCTACCGATTGAATAGCTTCCGCTAGCTTTTGTGGCGTTTGCTCCGTGTAGTATGTGATATAAGGACCTACGCAGGATTGGGTGATTGCATCAATGCGGACAGAAACCACTCTCAATCCATTCGCCATATAAGATAGAATCTTGGAAGGGAAAGAGGTCGCATTAAATGAGGCTGTCGGGTCTTGTGTACTCAATCCGATATGGCATTGCTGCAGAAATCTGATGTATTCCAGCCCTTTTAACAGTCCTTCGTATGTAATCTTTGCTGAGGAAATCTGCGATTCTTTTTCGATAGCATTTTTTATGTATTTGATGTCGGTCTCCGTCCCAAACCCACAAATATGAATGTGGTAATTTGAGAGAAGAAGATGTGTAGCAGCAATTGCTGCTGCAGCTCCACCTTTATGGATATCGAAGGTCCCTGCGTAAATGACATGAATCATACCATCATCATGGGGTTTTGACAATTGAGGCTCCACGCGATATGTCCCTGGTATGACAACGTACGGCTTATTTGATTTATTTAGCTTTTCATTTAGTAATCCGGTTGAGAAGATGAATGCATCGGCGATCTCGAACATTTCATATTCCCATCTTTTTATGTAGTTCGGATACGACATTACATCCTGGTATATCTCTTCCACTTCCAATATCAATTGAAATCTTTTGAGCTTTTTAGCCCATAAAATAATATTGAAATATCCCAATGAATGATAAACGATGATCTTTTCACCTTTGTGGGTATGAAATAGAAGATACCAGAGTAAGGCAATTGTGTGCCACACTGTTCGGAGCGAACGTATTATCTTCTGTGAGCCTCCGAATGTTGCAAAAAATCGTACTTTGAAATGAGATGTCCGCTCTTTGATCTCAGCCTTGTGCCATTTGAAATTGGGCTCCGTTGAAGCAGATACAGAGATTAGTTCGACGTCTATGCCTGCTTGATTCAGTGCTCCGACGATATACTCTATCTTGTTTGAGGCGGATACGACGTAATTTCGGGGGATGGCTGAATCTTGAAAATCAAAATAGCCTATGTATTTTACCTGCTGCATATTCTCAAACTAAACTCTGTTCTGCGTAATTGTGTGGATTTATTTGCTTTCCTTGTCGTAAATCTCGAACCGCGAGTTCTTGGATTTGAACTCCGGAACGACCTTCTTCATCAGGCGAACCATATCCGGAATAATGACGGCACGTGAGAACTCCTCCAGTTCCTGGGCTGCTTTCAGGGCCTCGGCATAGTCGTATTCGCGAACCTTAGCGATACGGATGCGGTCGTGCGATGTCGGAAGCGTATTCTCCGTATTCGACAGCACCTCTTCGTAGAGTTTTTCGCCCGGGCGCAATCCCGTGTATTCGATTTTGATATCCTTGTCGACCTCCAGACCGGCCAGTTCGATCATGCGCTTGGCCAGATTGGCAATCTTCACCGACTTACCCATGTCGAAGACAAAAATCTGCGTTCCGGTAGCCATCGTGGCCGCCTCCATCACCAGGCGGCAGGCCTCGGGGATCGTCATGAAGAAACGTGTAATGTCGGGATGCGTAACCGTTACCGGGCCGCCCTTAGCGATCTGCTCGCGGAAGCGGGGAATTACTGAACCGTTCGATCCCAGTACGTTGCCGAAACGCGTGGTAACGAACTTTGTCTTGCCCTTCATCTTGCCCTCCTCGATGGCCAGACCGAGCGACTGCACGTAGATCTCGGCCAGACGCTTCGTGCAACCCATGATATTGGTCGGGTTGACGGCTTTGTCCGTCGAGATCATGACCATCTTCTCGACATCGTATTCGATGCACTTGTCGGCCACGTTGCGCGAACCTGCCACGTTGGCCAGCACGGCCTCGCAGGGGTTCTCCTCCATTAGCGGCACGTGCTTGTAGGCGGCGGCGTGGAAGACGACCTGCGGATGGTAGGTGCGGAAGGCGAAGTCCAGACGCGGAATCATGCGCACGTCGCCGATTACCGGGATAAATTTCAGATTGGGGAAGCGATCCTCCAGTTCGAGCCGGATGTTGTGCATCGGGGTCTCGG
>CALUKK010000168.1 GCA_944321205.1 uncultured Alistipes sp. | reverse complement strand
CTTTTAAGGCGTTGCCGCCGTTAATTACGAATTTCTCCAAAAGAGGCACTCCCAGTCACAAGAATATTTATATATAGTGTTACCGTAATTTAAAAATCAATACGTTTAGTATTATAAACATATTTGGTTGATTTGTCAATTTTTTAATTATGACAAAAATATTACTTTTGAATAAAAAAACGACAATATTCCCGACATCGGGGATTGGATCTTATAAAAACTGACTGCAAAATAATGAACACGAAAAGACCGCAAGGCCGTTCGTGCTCATATTATTTATGTTATTCAGTTGATTTTTCCGTACAGAGGAGTGTCGCTGTCTTTTTTGGGCTCTCTTGACGGAGCGGCCGGTGTGCTTTTCTGTACGGGACGGCGGTTTGAACGGCTGCCGCGCCTTGAATTTTCTCTTTTCGGAGGTCTTGGGTCTCCGCCTTCAAGCGAAATAACGACACGTCTTGCAGCGCCTTCACCGAAGGAATTGGAAGCTACGCCCTCAATCCCCTGAACCGTGGTGTGTATAATACGTCTCTCGTAAGGATTCATAGGTTCGAGACTGCGGTTCTTGCCTGTTTTAAGAACCTGAGCGGAAACGCGTTTTGCCAGAGCGATAAGCGCTTCCTCACGCTTTTCGCGGTAATTTCCGATATTTACGGCGACTCTGTAATATCCGCCGCCGTTGTTCGCCGCAAGACCCGTAAGGTACTGAATGGCGTCAAGCGTTTCGCCGCGGTGACCGATGACGGTTCCGAGACCCTCACCGTCAAGCTCTATAAGGGCGGCATTTTCCTTTTCAGCAACCTTTATTGTGATCTCTGAACATCCGAGATGTGAAAGTACGGTTCTGATATACGCTACCGCTTTTCCGGCTTTTGTGTCAGCGGGAACATCGCCGGCGTCTTTCAGTTCGCCGTAACCCTCGCTCAGGTCATATTTTTTATTGGGCTGCTTTTTTTCTTTTGCTTCCTTGCTTTCGGTTTCCTCAGATGACTGTGGCGCGGCCTTTTCCTCTGCCTTCGGAGCTGTCTTTTCCGCCGGCTTTTCACTTTTCTGAGGCTTTGCTTCAGCAGGCTGAGCCTTTTCGGCAGACGGTTTCTGCTCTGCCTTTACAGGCTTTTGGGAATTTTTTTTGCGCTGCTTCGGTTTTGCGTCGGGTATCTCGACAAAAACTCTGACCTGAGCCTGTCTTCCGCCGAAAAGGCCGAGAGTCTTTTTCTTCGGAGTGTCTATTACTTCAAACTGTATTTCTTCATCTTCCGCCGCGTTGAGTTCCGCGATGGCTTTTTCTTTTGCCTCGTCTATTGTATCGCCGAAGCCTCTTGCTTCTTTAATCAAGAGATAACCTCCTGTCAATTTATTTTCCTGTTTGAACACTTTCATCAGAAGCGTCCGCTGAAGCCGCCTTTTTTAACTGGATTTCCTCAAAATCACATTCCTTGTTCAGCTCTTTGAGACGCTGCCTCGACAGCATTTTATGCGGCCCGTAGAATTGCTGCACGCCTATCTGTATTATTCCTCCGATAAGCGACGAGCAGGTCCAGTAAAAGGTAACGCCGCCCGGCAGCGTAAATCCTATTACCAGAGAAATCAGCGGCATTGTCAGCATCATTCCCATCATATTGGGAGCGTCGGGATTTATTTTTTTCTGCATCATAAGAGAAAGAGCGCTTGTAAGCATCTGAGCTAAAAACGCTATTACCGGCATAATCCATATAAGCTGAGCGTCATGGAATATGTCAAACGAAAATTTCGGAGACTGTGTAAGGTCGATTCCGAAAAAACTAAAATCAATATCATTAAGCTTTGAGGATATTTCCGGAAAGTTTATGTCCCCGTTTCTTATGGCTTCGATTATCTGAAGCTCGGATTTATTGCCGGAAAGCTGATTCGCTGCCTCGGTTATTACCGATTTATCGATATGCATAAGATAGGTGAGAGGCGACATAATCAGCCAGTAAATGCTCATCATAAGGACAAGCCGCAGTATCATAGGCAGGCAGCCGCCCGACATTGATACGCCTTCCTCCTGATACAGCTTCTGCATTGCTTCGCTGTATTTCTGCTTGTCGTCTCCGTATCTTTTCTTAAGGTCGTCAAGCTTCGGTTTTATTCTGGTCTGCTGAACCGAAGATTTCTGGCTTTTTATGCTCAGTGGAATAAGGGCAATGTTTGCTAAGAGCGTAAAAAAGAAAACTGAGGCGGCAAAGTTTCCGCCGAAAAGTCCGGCAAGAGTTTCAAGCACCCAGCCGAGCGGTATATTTATAATATTGAAAATTGTTTGCATTTATGCACCGTCCATTCGCACCGCGCAAGGCGGAAACGGATATATTTTTTGTTCAGCGCCGCGCGCGCTTTTCGGGCACCGGGTCATAACCGCCCTTGCAGAGCGGATTACAGCGCAGAATACGCCAGACACTCAGAGCCATACCGACAACAACGCCCCGCTTCTGTATTGCCTCAATAGCGTATGAGGAACAGGTCGGGGTAAATCTGCAGCAGGAAATTTTGCGCGGCGAAATATTTTTCTGATAAAATCTAATCAGCCATATAAGAAGTCTGCTCATTTGCAATCACATCGTTTATAACGCCGGCCTGAGTCAAGAGCTTTTTCATGGAAGCGGCGGCGTCCGTACTTTTGATATCAAGTATTTTGGTTCTCGCTACGATTACGAAATCGTATCCCGCCGTGATTTGGGGCAGACATTCCCTGAAAGCGGCGGTTATAACTCTCTTTGCGCGGTTACGCTTAACCGC
>CALUKK010000167.1 GCA_944321205.1 uncultured Alistipes sp. | reverse complement strand
GTATGTGACTCCATTCTCCTTGCAGTATTGAACTATCTCTGCGATTTCTTTTCGTGTAAGCATTTTTTTGCGCGAAGATACCTCGCGTGGAATAAATTCGCTACACGCACTTCTCCGGTTGTTTACTTTACTGATTTATAGTAAAAAAATATTTTTTATTTTTTTCTTTATCCTATTGACACAAGCGCATGATAATCTCCTCTTGACCCTCCTCCGCCTTCGGCGTGGGGAATAGGCCCCAGCCACAATCATTCAAATTAAAATTTACAGTATGGAAGGCAATTTGAAATTTATCGAGACGTGGGAGCTGGGACAATTCAAAGCTCAACAGGAGGTCACCAAGCTGGAGGTGAAAAAGAATCCTCGCAACGGGAAAATCTTCTTTGTCTATGGCACAGAAGTAGGAGCTTGTAGCCGGAAGGTGGAAGAGGGAATGTTGACAGATCCTGTGGTTTCCCGTGTATGCAATGCAGAAACCGGAGAGATGTTTATGATGCTCCATCAGCGAGGAGAAGGAGGTGCTCCGACATTGGCAATTTTCTAACCACAACACATTGCAAAGGGCAGAAGGCTTTCGAGCTTTCTGCCTTTTTTTTTATGAACTTCTACATAGTATACTCTCATGTTAAGCATTAGACCTACCACAAGAAAACAAGCCAAAATCAAGTTGGCCCTCCAAGGTTGCGCCGGTTCTGGAAAAACCTATTCAGCACTATTGCTGGCCTATGGTATGACCTCCGATTGGAGCAAGATTGCAATCATTGATTCTGAAAATGGATCGGCAGATCTGTACGCGCATTTAGGCTGTTACAATGTAGTTTCTCTTGAAGGCAACTATTCTCCGGAAAACTACATGGATGCCATTACAGTCTGCGAGAATGCAGGGATGGAAGTTATTATCATCGACAGTATTTCCCAATGCTGGGATTATCTGCTGGATTTTCATGCAAATCTACAAGGAAACTCCTTTGCAAACTGGGCAAAGGTAACTCCCCGGCAGAATGCTTTTGTACAGAAAATCCTGCAATCTCCCACACACATTATCTGCACCATGCGTACCAAGCAGGATTATGTCCTCAATGAGCGCAACGGAAAGATGATTCCCGAAAAAGTAGGACTCAAGGCCATGCAAAGGGATGGAATGGATTACGAGTTTACGGTTGTACTGGACATTGATCTCAAACATCATGTTCAGGCATCCAAAGATAGAACCGGACTATTCATGGGAAAACCCGAGTTCACTATAACGCCCCGTGTTGGCCAAGCTATTCTGAGCTGGTGCAACATGGCATCCCCTTCATTAACCCACATGCAAGCACAACAACAAAAACCGATCAATTATGGAAACAGCACTTCAACTGCGACCTGTTAGGGAACACTTGATTCCCTTGACCTCAGCCCGTCATGAGGCTCAAATACATCTGGCTACCCATACAAGTGAGGCACATTCCTCCAAACCTTTCATTGAAGCCAACACGAAGGCTGTCACCATGCAGCATCTGAAAGATGAATGTATCATTCCTGTCTTCTCAAAGGACAACGAGATAACCATCTCTCACACGGCATTCATCGAGACAATCCATGAAGCTGCCATGCAATTCTTCCGGGGAGAGCAGATTGAGGATCCTGACATTCGGGTAAGCCATATTGTCAAGGGCAGAATCCCCGAAGCTATCCACAAACCGGTCAATCAGCTCTTGGAAACTGACAAGACCATTTACTACGAACGGATGATGTTTTGCTTTGAGATTCCGACTATCCACCAGAATATTGATGGAAATCCATTGAATCTGACCATTGGAGGCGTTAGAGCCTATAATCAGGAGAATCTTTATTCCAAGAAGACCATGGAAAAGTTCAAAATATTCATTGGCTTCAAGAATATGGTTTGTTGCAATATGTGCGTATCTACCGATGGATACAAGAATGACTTGAAAGTACTCGATGTACAAGGTCTTTGGAAAGGAGCATTGGAACTGTTCAGACTCTACAATCCGGAACAGCATATCAAGCTAATGGAATCACTGCTGAATACAACCATGACAGAACATCAGTTTGCCCAGTTTCTGGGAAAATCCCGATTGTATCAATGTCTGCCACAGGATGAGAAGAAGAGGTTGCCTCAATTGTTGATGACAGACACACAGATCAATCTGATAGCCAAAGCCTATTATCAGGATGAAGACTTCAAACGAGATAGCCTGACCAAAGAGATTTCCATGTGGAGAGTCTACAATCTGCTTACCGGAGCTAATAAGACCTCCTATATTGACAACTTTCTGGACAGGTCTCATAATGCCTTTCAGCTTGCCGAGGGGATCAATGAAGCTCTTTGCAACGGGAATGAATATAGCTGGTTTGTTGAATAAGGCCGTTTTTTACACACTTACTTCGATATAAACCTCAGACTAAACACGAATTTTTTTCTTAACCCTTCTAACCCTCTCTCTCCTATTTCCCATAACCTCTCTATCTCTCTTATTTTATCCATTATGATATGAAAGTTGAATCTTGCGCATTTAGATCGAATTTATATATAAAACTATATGCGCAATATCATAGAAAGAGAGAACCGGAAATGAACGAAAACAACTATTCAGACTGCAATAAAAATTCACCTAAAAGATATAATTCAGCTTATGGATGAACTATGGAGTATCTTGATATTTTGGGCTTTAATTGGTGTCGTTATTTTCATCAAAACAAAGCCCCGCAAGCAAGAGTAAACTTTTATTAGTTTCAATATTGATTTTCTGAAACTTTAAACCGACATTTGCTTCTGCAACAGTCCTAAAAAGAAGAAAGGTCATTGCTTTTTCCATGTTAGTTTGTTACCTTTGCAGAACATACTAACGAACACGGAAAGTGTAGTTTATTCTCGGATGTAAATCTGGTAAATTTAAGGAAAGAGAATAAGCTGACTGCTCTTCCGTCATATCTGTATCTGATATGGCGTAGGACTGTTGCTTATTTTATTTCCGAGGCTTACCAGAGCCCACATCCTAAAATAAGCTTTCAGTCCTGCGCTTTCTTTATTACCAACCATCTGTGAAGGACGGCAGAGAAAAATAAAATTATATGAAAAAATTTTTCATTGGCATCACATCCTTTATTCTTTTATCTACAATGGGGGCCTGTTATCAAGAAAACGGACAACAAGTTAATATGTATTATAGTTTAGATTCGTTATTTTCTATCAATATCCCATCTGATTATTCTTTAAGTGCTCAGCCATTATCTAATTACTTATGTTTCAACAACGAAGATAATCATTTTATCTTAACTATAGAAAAGACCTTTCTAATGCCAACAGAAGATTTTCATGAATGGACTGAAGACCAAATGCAGCCGCATAATAATTCTAAATTTGCGATCCATATAATGGAAAAAAAGGATAGCATCGTACATTATAAGGCCTCATCTGGATTATTCTATGCCCATAATATCTATTTAAAGAAACGAATAGGAGTACATGATTATCTCTTAACATTCAGCTATAATATGTTAAGTCCCAATAATCGTATAATCCGCAATATATATTCATCTCTTAAAGAATACAATATAAACAGTTTCTCAACAAATACAACTATTGACAATAGTTATACTTATTATCATGAGCTGGGTTTTGCTATAAAGAACACATATAAGCTCATTCAGAATCAGGAATTTATACACATGTATAACAAACTTCAAACAGATCAGTATAAGGCATCACCATTATTAGCTGCATATATATGTACTCAAAATATAGATTCCAATAACCCCGAGGATATTACCATTATTAATGTGAATATAAACAAAGCATTATC
Organism: uncultured Alistipes sp.; assembly: GCA_944321205.1. Classification (GTDB taxonomy): domain Bacteria; phylum Bacteroidota; class Bacteroidia; order Bacteroidales; family Rikenellaceae; genus Alistipes. The sequence goes on along the minus strand of CALUKK010000167.1, from coordinate 883 downwards.
TTCTAACACCATAAACGAATATGCCTCTTCTCTAAAACACAACAAAATTAATTATCGCCAAATAAAATGGCAAGGAAACTCGGCTCTTGAATATGATTTTAACCAGCAGATAGGAGATGGAATAAATATTCCAACAAAAGCTATCTATTGTTATCACAACGAGAAACTTTATCTCATCCAACTTGCATCATTATCTAACATAGATTCAAAATATAAAAAATTAAAACAATCATTTATATTTATCAAATAACAATTATGAAATCATCAAAGGTTATTGTCACAATTATCGCAGTTGTAATCTTTTTTATAATCTTTGCAGTTGTCTCAACAGCAAAAGCAACTTCAGATTTCAAAGTTCTATTTACAATATTAGGATTCATTATTTTAGGTGGTTTTTTAGGTGCTATGAGAAAAATATGGAGAAAAAATGAATGATTTTAAGGACTATTATGCTATCTTAAAGATTGAATATCCATCAACCATAGAAGAAATACGAAAAGCATACAAAACAGCATCTAAACAATGGCATCCTGATATGAATATTGGATTAGATACCACCTTACAGATGCAAAATATTAATGAAGCCTACTACATTTTAGGAGACATCAGAAAAAAAACTTTGTATGATGCAGAATATATATGTTACTTGAAAACAAAATCTAACTATAATATTAAAAATGAGGATCTAAAAACAGATATTAAGGAAGCTAAAGCAACTGCAAAAAAATATACGACCGAGTTCTATCAATCACTTCATAACATTACTGTCCCGTAAAAGTGGATAAATAGTTCTTTGAAATTATTGAAATATAGTCAATTACACGGTTTTTTGAAATGAAACGGACTTGATTTTGCAACTTTGCAGTCTAATACAAATGGCTGC
>CALUKK010000166.1 GCA_944321205.1 uncultured Alistipes sp. | reverse complement strand
CCCCACCAATACCCGGAGATTCGTGATGCCGCAATCGGCCAGGGCGTCGAGTTCGCGGAGCAGCCGTGCACGGTCTCCGCCCTCACCCGCGGATGCGAGAATCGGGCCATACCAGAAATTGGCACCTATAAAATAATAGGGTTTTCCGTCGAGCAGGAAATGACCGTCCTCGACTCGGACGAACGTTTCGGCTTCGGGGGTGGACGCGCAACCGCCGACAGTGAGCAATGCGCCCCACAGGAATAGTTCAGGCAGGAGTTTCACGGGTCTTACGGGTTTTAGGTCAATGCAAAGATAGGAACTTTGCAGGTGCTAAAATGATATTATGTTATCATAATATAATACTTTGATATCCTACTGACTCTTTTCCTGTCCCGAACAATCGCCGAGAGCCCCAGTTTCGTCCAATGCCCCTGATTAACGGATATTTCGACAGGCTACACGGAGGAGGGTATTGCCGTCTTCGGATCGGAATACGACGCGTAAAAACAGCCGGTCCCAAAAGCGAGACCGAATGAATAATATGCCTTGTTTAGGATCGGGAGATACTATTTTAACATATGATTTTCTTTTTCCGATACATCTCCCGGAATTCCGTCGGAGTGACACCTTTTTTCCTTTTGAAGATGCGGTTGAAGTTTGCCAGCGTATTGAATCCGCATTCGAAACTGATTTCAGCGACGGTTTTCGTGGAATCGACGAGTTGTCGGGCTGCGACGCCGAGCCGGATATCGATAATGTAGTCCGTCAAACTGCGTCCGGCTCTTACGCTGAAAAAACGGCTGAATGCCGTGGGTGTCATTCCGGCGATGTCGGCCAGGGTAGCGAGCCGGATATTCTCTTCGAAATGGGTACGGATATACTCCTCGACCCGCGCAATGCGGCGGGAATCGGCCGTGGGGGTAATTTGGGCGAATGCGCTGCTGGACAGCGTATAGGCCTCCTGCGACAGCGACAGTTCGTAAAGAATCTCCAGAATCTGGAGCACCTGTCGGAATCCCTGTTGCTGGGCCGAGAGGGTGTCAATCAGGGAATAGACCTTGATGATGGTGTGCAGGGGAAATGCAAGTCCGTTCTGGGCGCGGACGAACATCTTCTGAATGGAGGCGAACTGGTTTTTTGCGAGGAGCGATGCGGGCAGAGTCTCGGGTGCGAACTGAATGGTGATTTCGCGGATGAGTTTCGACTGACAGGAACCCTGTTCCCAGACATGGGCCAGGTTCTCACCGCCGACGAGCACCAGCTCATAATCGCCGATGGTCTCGACCGAGTCTCCGACGATCCGTTTGACGCCGGCGCCATTTTCGATAAAGTTCAGTTCGAACTCTCGATGTTGGTGCAGGGGATATGTAAATTCGGTTTTGTGGCGTTCGACGATATAAAAACAGTCGCGGTCCGAAAGGGGTGAGAGTTCGTTCAGGATGTTCTTGGCCATAGGTTCGGAATTGGATTGCAATAAATATACGAAAAAAAAGCAATTCCCCAAAATCAAGGATATCATTTGTTTACAAACGCCGCCATCCCGCTTTCGTTTATTCGCAAAATTTTTCGTATATTTGTTAAATAACTGTCTTTATACATCGCATCCAAAGACAACCGGGATCTCCGGGCCTATCCGTTCGCGCATCGGATGGTTCGATCCGCGGGAAGAAGCAAGCGTTTATTTGAAAGAACCAACATAAAAACATGAAGACAATCTTTATCACCGGAGGTTCGACCGGAATCGGAGCCGCCTCCATCCGGAAATTCATCGCCGAGGGCTGGAACGTCGGCTTTATGGATATCAACACGCAGGCGGCTCAGGCACTCATGAATGAGTTGAATTGTCCCGAGCGGCTGCTCTTCACCGAAGGCAACACCCGCACGCGGGGAGACATCCGCCGCGCGGTCGAGAATACCGTCGCCCGCTTCGGCACACTGAACAGCGTCTTTGCCAATGCAGGCATCCACCGCTGCAACACGATTCTCGACATTGCCGACGAGGAGCTCGATCTGATGATTCAGACCAATATCTACGGCACGGTCAATACCCTGCGGGAGGCCATCCCGCAGATTATCGAGGCGGGTGGAGGCTCGATCGTCATCAACGCCTCGGACCAGTGGTTCGTGGGCAAGGCGCACAGCTTCGCCTATGGAATGACCAAGGGGGCTCTCGGGCAGATCACCCGCAGCCTGGCCATAGACCTCGGGCCGAAGAACATCCGCGTCAATGCCGTCTGCGCCGGCACGATCCGCACGCCGCTGGTCGACAATCTGTTCGTGAAGTTTGCCGAGGAGAACCACTGCAGCGTCGAGGATTACTGGCGCAGGGAGAATGCCCTCTACATGCGTGGCAGTGCCGGCCGGCCGGAAGAGGTGGCCGAGGTGGTCTACTTCCTCGCTTCGGATGCGTCGAGCTTCTGCACCGGCTCCCACTACCTGGTAGATGGGGGTTTGGTGGCCGGTTGATCCATTCCAGGATCCGGAATATCCCGACCGATCCGCAGCAAACGAAGAAACGACAACGATCCCTTCATGAATCATGCAGTCGGAATGGTTGTAAAATATTTGTGTGTTTTATTTGCCTTGTTGTCGGGCGTATCATGTACATCCGACGGGCCCGGTTTTCGGCTCGATGGCACAATCACAGGAGCTGCCGAGGGAGAGGTGATTCGCCTCAGTTATCCGGTCAGCCGTCAGGGTATCTGGTATTTGCAGACGGATTCCGCCCGAGTTGTGGGCGGACGATTCCGCTTCGAAGGCGAGGTCCCGGGGATTGTCCCGGCCTGGCTCTCGTTTGACAACATGGATGAGGCGCCCCTCTTTCTCGAGCCGTCGCAGATCCGGCTGTGCATGGAACGCGAGCGCCCCTATGCCAGCGCGTTGAGAGGACTGTCCGTCGGAAAGGAGTTCGACGAATACCGGAATTGGCTGGGTGAGGTCCCGCAACGCCTGTTCGAGAAGCAACGACAGGCTCAGGAGTTGAACCAGCAGTGGATAGCCGCCGTTCCCGGGACGCAGGATTCCCTGTGGAGCTCTTTTCTGGAAGCTGTCCAGAGCTACAAGAGGGAGTTGGCCGTGGAGGATTCGCTCCGCATGGTCTATGTCGAAGCGCACCCCGAGCGGACGATTTCACCGCATCTGCTCTACCTCTCCATCCGGACCGATTGGCATGAGCCCGAACCTCTTCACGCCCTCTACGACCGGATACCTCAAACAACGGCGAACCGGATCCTGCGGGAACTGGCCGACATCCAGCTCTCCCTTGCTCCCGGCCAGACGGGGGTTGAGGTGGGGCAGCAAGCCGGCGATTTCGAACGACACGAATCTGCGGGAGGTTCGGTCCGGTTGTCGGACTACGCGGGACAATCGGTCGTGCTGCTCGATTTCTGGGCATCGTGGTGCGGACCATGCCTGAAGGCGGCGCCTGCGATCCGGGAGCTGACCCGCAAGTATGCCGACAAGGGGCTGCAGGTCATCGGGGTCTCGGTGGATGACGATTCGACGGCCTGGCAGCGGGCTCTGTTGACGCACGGTTTGACCTATTATCCGCAGGTGCTAAGTTGCGAGTTGGCCGATGGCGAAACGCTCTATTTCCCGGAACAGGCCGATCTGGCGGATCGGTATCGGGTGACGCAGATCCCGTGCCTGATCCTGATCGACCGTGAGGGGCGTATTGCCGCTCGCTGGACGCAGATCACCTCAGCAGAGGAATCCACAATTGAAAAAACACTACATTAGCCACTGATTGTCAGTATATTCAAGCAGTTCGTCTTCACAGCCAGGGGGTACCGCCCGGCTCAACGTGTGTTTGCAACAACTGGCAGACCAAGGCTCAAAAAACCGGATCCTTGAGTAGCGCGGAACATCATAAATGCCCGGATGCGGAGAGCTGAAATCCAGCTGGATCATCATGTTCGGTGGACGGTTCGGCCCTCGGGAAAAGTCCACCGATTTGGACACCCGCAGCCGGTTGTTTTTGCTTTTTCATGCAGATCATCCAAAAACAAAAAGCCTCGTAAACTATTCGTTTACAAAGCTTTTACTTCATTTAACCCGACTCTTCGTCGGCCTCTGGCGGTGCGTAGGGGACTCGCACTTATAATCTCGCAAAATGCTATACTGCTGTATTTATCTGTTAATTAGCAGCATATTGCATATCTGAAGAAAAGTGGATAATCGCAGAATATTATTTGAAGACTTAAAATTTTTTTTGGGGGGGGGTGAATTTGGGTGTAAATTCTGGGTGCATCCATTTATATGATCAATCTTGTACTGGAGAACCGAAAAAGGGAAAATGTTCATTGCGGAAACGCTTTTAATAGCCATAAAAGAGAATTCTGATATGCGTTTAATGAATAATAGAATAGCCTAAGAAATCATTATATGCGATTTGCCTTATTCAGTTATTTTTGTTCATCAATTGATCTAAAATCGATCTATTGTTAAACAAAAACATTACTAATTATGAATATTCAGGAATTATTAGCAAAGCCATTATGGCAAATGACAGGAGAAGAATTTTTGTTTCTTCAACAGTACGGGAACCCTGTGGAACCACAAGTTAAGACCTTGACTGTCGCAACAAAGCGATATGTATACGGACTTCGAGGTATCGCAGAGCTGTTTGGATGCAGTTTGCCTACTGCGAACCGAATTAAACAAAGTGGCAGAATTGATAAAGCTGTAACCCAAATTGGACGAAAAATTATTGTCGATGCAGATCTCGCTCTTGAATTGGCGGGACGCAAAATTGGCGGAAGACGGAACAATCCCAGGTAAACGTTAAAGCATCTGATGTCACAAATAAGGCAAATTTATAAGAAATAAATTTGCCTTATTCTCATTTTATCCTTATTCAACAATGTTCCCCCAACCAACCGGAATAATATTTTCTTTTCTCATCCACATCAAGGCTTTCATTACGCGATCCCGATATTTATACTTGTGAGGATCCCAAGCTAAAAAATCAGCCTTCAATAATTCATCTGTGATCTCCTGCTGTCGAATAATTCGATTATTCCATACGGCATAAAGCGTTGCAACAATCTCACATTGTTCCCATGTCGCTTTATGAAATTTGAATAGGAAGGTATCAATCATGTCGCATTCGATCGGAAAATTCTTGCGAAACAGATCGTCAAGTTCCTCCGCAGATGACAAGGGAATATATTGCACTGCTTTGTTGTCAGTATGCTGTTGAGAGATATCATAAAAATGATATTGCTGCAACATCGTCTCGACTCTTTTGAGCAGGACTCCATCGTATGGACCTGCGGTTTGTCGTATGTAATTGGAGCGCAGGTTCAACTGACATACATGCTCAACCAAATAAAGCAATTTTTGAAATTTTACTCTTCCAAAATCTTTCGTGTTGCATGTATTGATGATATGTCCGGCGAGGATGGCTTTATCCACGTCGGTACAATGTTTTGAGGACCGTTGATTCTGTACGGCGTTAAAAACAAATTCCGGAGAGCGGAACTTTTCGGGTAACTCTCTGAGCGTTACATTTGCCTCATAAATGGACATCTGCTCGTCTGTCTCAGGGAATAAGTATCCCGTGGATTTCAAGAGGTCTTTAATATACACCTCATCTGTTTGACGCTTCTTTTCCATCTTTAATATCATTTGTCCATTTCCAACTGCTGAATCTGTTGACGTAACTTCTTCATGGCCCGTGACTTTATTTGACGTGCGTTGTCGGCGGTTATTCCATGTCTTGAACAGAGCTCCTGTAAAACAGTTCCAGGCAAATACTTGTTTCCATCCTCATACATCAAGTATGTCAACAATATGTCTTTTTCCCGATCGGATAGCATTTCGAGAGCCTGAGTTAGCAATAAATGCAGGGGTGATGGTGTCGTAGACTCATCCTCCTCCGAAGAAAATTCGGGTATCGGTTCGACTGTGATTTGTGTGTGGGCATTCCATTCTTTCAGCAAGTCGAGTGCCGTATTTTTAGCGATGCCGGAGATCCATGTCGAGACCTTTCCTTTGATAGGATCGTAGGTAGGATGAACGAATATTTTAATCATGGTCTGTGAGAAAAGTTCCTCGACAAATTGTTCTTTATTCCAGCGGACCATTTTTCTTCCTGCTTCGCAGCATAAGGACCAGGTTAATTGTGCATATCGGTCATATAACACACGATATGCCGCATGTGCAAGATCATCCTTGGCGGCAATCAGTGCAAACAACTGACTGTCGCTTATATTTTTAAGGATTGGAACATATTCTCCATCCGCAATCATGCAGTCATTCTGTTTATAAAATATACTGAGATCCGTGACACTTCTCACAAAGATAGTATTTTGTCACGCTTTTCTGTATACTGAAATAAAAAAGCATGAGTAAAACACCAATATCAGTGAAAAACCAAAACCTCCTTTGGGCAATATCAGGAGGGCGTTGTGAGTATGAGGGTTGCAATACACCCCTATACATGGATATACTCACGAAAAAGAAGTACAACAAAGCATACATAGCACATATTGTGGCGGATAGCCCCGACGGACCTCGAGGAGATCCCGAACGCTCTGAAAAATTGGCCAATGAAATAAGTAACCTGATGTTGCTTTGCGGTCCGCATCACACCTTAATTGACAAGGATGTTGCCAATCATCCCGAAAATCGGTTGGTTGAGATGAAGCGCAAGCACGAAGAACGTATCGCCCGTATTACAGCTATAGCTCCGGAAAAAGAGTCGGAGATCATCCTTTACGGAGCGAATATCAGGAAACACGCTTCACCGTTGAGCTATGCCGAGGCATGTCGGACTTTAATGCCGAACTTTTATCCGGCCAGCAGTACGGCAATTGAAATAGGATTGAAGAATTCATCCATGACCGATTGCTCCGACGCCTATTGGAATGCTGAAGAAACCAATTTGTGTGAGCAGGTGAAAGAACAGATCCTGCCACGGATGCGCAGAGGCGAAGCGAAGCATTATTCGGTGTTTGCATTGGCTCCTCAGCCACTGCTGATCAAGTTGGGTACCATGATCAATGATCTGCAAGATGTACAGGTCTATCAGAAGCACAGAGAACCCAATACGTGGAAATGGCTTGATGATGGGCAGGTCTGGCAAATTGAACTGATCGAGCCTTCAAGGCGTAACGGAATCCCGGCATTAGTGATCGGATTAAGCGCTAAGGTGCAAGATGAACGAATCATCAGGGTGTTGGGGAACGAAGTGAGTATATGGCGCATCACGATTCCTGACCCTAACAATGATTGCCTCAGAAACGAGGCGTCGCTATCCCGATTTCGGCAATGTGTCCGACGGGCCTTGGACATTATCAAAGCTCGCCATGGTCTTACGGAGCTGCATGTATTTCCGGTTATGCCCGTTGCAGCCGCAGTCGAATTTGGCCGAGTTTGGATGCCTAAGGCTGATATGCCCTTGACCATCTATGACCAAAATAAGGAACGTGGCGGTTTTTATAAAACGATTCAAATTAATTAATATGAATACAGAACAGATAAAACAATTCGACAGCATTTTTAATGCCCTTAGTGAGTCTTTGGATATTACGGAGACTCAGTATGAAGCCGCGGTTCGCAGTTATCGGGCCGTTGGCGAGTGGTTGGCAAAGGCGGACTCGGCTTTGGCCCCCTATAACCCGATCATCAGAGCCCAAGGATCATTTATGCTGGGCACGATGATCCGACCCTTGAATGAGCAGGATGATCTGGATATAGACCTTGTCTGCGAACTCACAGGAAAAGGTGCATCGTGGACACAATATGATCTGAAGCATAAGGTGGGTAATAGGCTGAAAGATCATGAAACTTATAAGAGGATGCTTGATGACGAGGGGCGTAGATGCTGGACCTTAAAATATGCTCAGGAGTCCAACTACCATATGGACATCCTTCCTTGTCTGGTTGCGAAAGATTATAAGACCGTGATGGAACGCTCGTTTTCAGCTTCATTGGGGGCAATACGAGAACTGGATAATCTTGCCATTCGCATTACCGACAAGGAGAGTGCAAATTACAGGTATGATCCTTCACCCGAAAACTGGATGAAGAGCAATCCGTTTGGATATGGAATCTGGTTTATGCAACGGGCAACAGCAGGTGATCGGCAAAAAATGATGTTGCTGGCGGAATCGGTGCGAGCGGTTCCGAAATATCAGTCCAACAAAACTCCATTACAAAGGGCCGTACAGATTCTCAAGCGACATCGGGATATCATGTTTGCCGGAGATGAAGATAAACCCGTCTCTATCATCATCACAACGCTTGCAGCAAAAGCATATCAGGGAGAAGGTTCGATTACCGAAGCCTTGCAAACGATTCTCATGCATATGGATAAGTATATACGCAATGTGTTTGATCCACAAAGCGGCAAAACGATCAAGAAAGTGGAAAATCCCGTAAATCCAGAGGAAAACTTTGCTGACAAATGGATCGAACACCCTAAGCGTCAAGACAATTTTTATAAATGGCTGGAAAAGGTCAGAAAAGATATGTCGCTGATTCAGCAGCAGCGTGGCATGCATGTGATAGCAGAATCCATGACACCCTGTTTTGGACGACAAGTTGTCTCTCAAGGATTTGATTCCCTGGCCGAGAAGGCTAGATCCTTGAGAGAGTCCGGAACGATGAAGATGGCTGCGGGTAGCGGTATCTTGGGCACTACCGGTAGTGTGTCGGCCAAGGCTCACCATTTTTTCGGGAATCATGAGTAATCGGGCTATTCCATTGAGTGTCCAGTTGGGAAAGTTGAAACATTACTTTCCCAACTCTACGAATTATATGGATATCCATACGAATCGACTGATATGGAGAACTACGCTGCAACCTTCAGAGTTAAGTTTGGTTTACGAGATAAAAATTGTGTACACCTTGGGCCAGAGCCCCAAGATGTACGTCGTATCTCCCAAACCATTGGCATTGGCAGACGGTGCGCATCGTCTGCCTCATGTCTACGATCACGTCAAGCAACAGCTTTGTCTTTATTATGGACCAGCGCGAGAATGGAGCCCCGACAAGATGATTGCTGACACCATTGTCCCGTGGGCCTCGGAGTGGTTGCTTCATTATGAATATTGGTTAGTAACAGGCATATGGCGTGGCGGAGGAATACATCCTCATTAGGGATTGAACTGCCGCAAGATTTTAGTCGTTTATAGACAGTATCGATCGATTGGCGGATCGCCATTTGGGGGCTCGGTATTTTCTAAAGCCAGAGTATCTCTGGCTCTTTTTTCTGTAAAACTCCTCCAGATTCACCTGTCCCAACCGGCAGCCATTTGATGCTGCCTGCAGATACCATCCAGCCGCGATATCCGGATCGGAAGACGAGATCAGCCTTTCCTCGTACATGTAACCGACGTTGTTCTGGGCTGTTGGGTGCCCTTGTCGTGCTGCAAGCAGATACCAGACCATCGCCTTTGCATAGTCCCGCGAAACCCCTTTACCCTCCAGATAACAGGTTCCCAATGCAAATCGGGCTTCGCGGTCACCCTGCTCCGCAAGCTCCTGCAGCAAACCGATCAACTCCTCATCGTAACACTCCAACGCCTGCAGGGATCCGATCAGCAGATATTTGGCTTCGTCCATTCCGGCGGCGCGCATTCTCCGGGCCCAATATGCCGCCTTTTCGGAGTTGCGCACGGTGTAAAAGTGCTCGGCCAGAAGGGACATTGCATCCCGGCTTCCCAAGTCGGCTGCCCTTGCGAGAAAGTGCTCCATGCGCTCTTCGTTGCCAGTCTCACCGTAGCAGATGCCCAGCCGACCGCAGCGGAGGCGATCTTTGAAACGAATGGTGTCCGTATAGCAGAGAAGAGCCAGATCGTAATGTTGTCTTTTGAAAAAGCGGTCGCCAATCCGGCGGCAGAGCCACTTGGGAACATAAGGTTTGCAGCGTTTCAGCGCTTTTGAGACAAAGGTCGTGAGGTTGGTGTCGTTTTTCATTTTTGAAATGTTTTAATGTATTTTTCGAAATCTGAAAGTGAGAGCGTGAACCCGGCTGCGGAAGCGTGTCCGCCCCCGCCGAACCGCCGTGCGATCCGGGCAGCATTGATACCGGATCCAGCGGCGGTGTAAAGCGACAGCTTCCAGTGCAGGGGCGGAACGAGCTGCCCGACGAGATACCCGTCGGCTTCGACCTCCGGGTGGAGACGGTGCCATGCGGCCAGCGTCTGCGAATCGCGCAGCGACGAGTTGAGAAACAGTAGTCGATAGTCCTTACCATCGAGCGACAGGATGACTGTCTGCATAGCTCCAGCCTCCCGACTGCGCAAGTGCTGTTCGTAGGCAAACATCGGTCGTCCGTAGCGGCGGAGATAGGTTTCAAGCAGCCGTTCGTCGGAGAAGACGCGCAGATCGAAGCGCTCCGGAGTGGAGAACCGACGGGTAACGACCAACTGCCAGGGGCAGGTCCGTGTCTTCCATTCGGCATCCTGCTGCCACTGGTCGTATTTGTCGGCCCAAGTCACGGCAAGCGGTGCCGGTGCGGCGAAGAGGTGGTGCCAGGTGAGCCATGCGGCCGAGTGAGCCGAGTCGCGGATGCCGGCCGGATTCGTCCAACCGGTGGCTCGCCACGCTTCGAGTGCGGAGATGTGGTGGTCAATCCAGACGAAATCCGACCCGAATGCACATTGCAGACGCCGGGTGGTCTCCAGGCGGAAAGAGATATCGACGGCCCAGATTTGCGTATGGCCGTCGGAGTGCAGCTCCAGCAGGCGCCGGTCCTCGCAAAGGTAGCCGTGACGGATGTATTCAAACCGAACGCCGGCATATCGTTGCTGCAAGGTATGGCGGACGATGGCCGCTGCCGTAATTCCGTCCGCATCCGGATGATAGAAAATCAGAACTTTCATCTTGCATCATATGGGTTTATGCGGCAAAGAAAAACCCCGTCTGCGCAAAAAGAATGTGCAGACAGGGCGAATTTTGTAAAAAAATCGATCAGACCGGATGCTCGGCCCACACCGTAAGAGCCTCGGCAAACCGTCGGGCGATGGGATCGTCGTCATAGCGTGGCAGGTTGAGCATCTCGATCAATGTCTTGAAACCGATGCTCCGGTGTTCATACTGCTCGCTCCGGATGGGTTGCGACGAGGGAAGCAGGTAGACGACTTCGACCGAGCGGATTTTTGCAATGGCTGCCTCTTTCAGGCGGCAACGCTCCTTGACAAGCCGTGCGTCCGTATATTCGATCCACCGGTCGAGTTTCTCGATCAGATGCCGGTATTTGGTGCGGGCCGAGGTCGTTTCGTAAATAGTGATAATGTCCGAAAAAACCTCGGAGAGCTTCTTCTGCTGGATTTTGTGGAGGTATAGGGCCTGTTCCGCACGAATGGAATGGTTGTCGGTCTTCAACTCGACATAGACCATCTTGTCATCCGAAGCGACCAGGTAGTCGATCCGATCCGAGAGGTTCATCTGCTCCTGCTTGGCCGGGAACTCCGGGATGACCGTCAGCCGATCCCTCTCGGCGAAGTAGCCGCAGTAGGTGAGCAGATCCTCCAGATAGAGGGCAAAGAAGATATCGGCCCGGCGTTCGAGCTGATAGGCGGGGAGCCGCCGCCAGTCGGTCAGCAGATCGAACAGAGTGTTCAGGTTTTTCATGATAGGGGCTATTTATTATAGTATTCGGCTATTTTATCGGCAGTCTCTTTCATCCGTTGCTGCAACCAGCGGGGCGAAAGTACCTTGACGTAGACTCCGCAGGCAAGCAATTCGCCGAAGAAGCGGCTCGTCGGTTGCAGCGTGAAGGTGAATTCTGCCCATTCCGTGTCGGTTTTCGTCTCCTGCTGGCTCGGATGGAGTGGTAACGTGCGCAGGCGATCGGCCATCAGCCCGTATGCTCTCACTACGACCTTCGTCTCGGGGATGGCTTCGTACTGTCCGATGCCGTGCTGTTGGAGGTACTCCCCGGCGGAGAAGGTCTCGGGGAAAACGAAGGTCGCCTCCAATGGCTCGCACGCCTGGATCCGATCCAACGCATAGACTTTCAACGTTGCTTCGTCCTCCCGCAATCCAAATACATACCAGTGGCGGTCGCTCATCTGCACGAAGTAGGGGGACAGGAGCAACGAAAATGCCTCCCTGCCGAACGGGCGGTAGGAGATTTGCAGCCGCCGATTTTCACGCAGGGCGGAGAGGATCGGATGGAGCCAGCGGTCGGCTGAAGGAATCTCTTCGGTGATGATCCGCTCATTGAGTTCCCGGCTTTCCGCAAGCATCAACCGCAACGAGAGGGTTTGCCACATCCAGGCACCCAGTGGATTGTGGTCGTCGAGGCGGACCGAATAGTAGCGATTACCCGTGCAGACGATCTCCACGCCGAAATCCATGGCATTGATCGCCTCCTTGTGTTGCTGAAAGGTGCGGCGCGAGAGGGGAGCCCCGTCGGGATTCAGCGTCTCCTCCTGTCGCCACCGACGGTCGATCTCCTGCAACGTACAGCGGTCATGCCGACGAATTGTGTCGATCAGCCACATATAACGGGCGTATTTGTCTTTGCGGCGAAGTGTTGTGGAACTCATGTCCGGATTTTTTTCACAAAGATAAGCG
>CALUKK010000165.1 GCA_944321205.1 uncultured Alistipes sp. | reverse complement strand
GTCCCCTACCGGAACAGCAATTTCTACGGCTATACGACCGATACACCCTGGGGCTGCGAGGAGTATACCGAGGCGGACTGGCCCAAGGGATACCTCTACATGCATACGTGCCACGAAGCGAATCCCGTGTGGGCGAAGTGCGGGGTGGTGATCTCCTACATGTCGATCGACGAGCTGCGACCGTGGTTCGACACCACGGTCGGACGGCGTGGCGAGGCGTACGAAGCCTTCAAGCGCCGCAAGGCCGAACGGCTGCTGGAGGTTGTCGAACGGGATTTCCCGGGACTTCGCCGACAGGTGGCCGCCTACTGGACCTCGACCCCTCTCACCTACCGGGATTATACCGGAACCGAGGGCGGTTCGATGTATGGCATCGCCCATGACGTGCAGGCGGGAGCCGGAGGACGGGTCTCCTACCGTACGCGGATCCCGAATCTGCTGCTGGCGGGCCAGAGCATCAATTCACACGGCATCCTGGGGGTCTTGGTCGGCACGCTTGCCGCGTGCGGTGAGATTCTCGGATCCGGGACGATTTATAACCAGATTGAGGACGCAAGCCATGAATGACACGGTATTGATTATCGGCGGAGGCCTTGGGGGTCTCTTCACCGGAGCACTGCTGGCCCGGAACGGCGTGCGGGTCACGGTGCTGGAGAAGAACGCCACACCCGGGGGCGGACTCCAGACCTTCGTGCGGAGCGGCCAGCGTTTCGAAACGGGCATGCACATGCTCGGAGGCTTCCGACGCGGAGGGTCGATTGCCCGGATCTGCCACTATCTGGGGATCCTTGACCGGCTGAAGCTCCGGCCGACGGATCCCGACTGCATGGATTCGCTCCTCTACCTCGAGGAGGGCGAACGCTATGCCATTCCCGAGGGTCGGGAGCGCTTCACGGACTACTTTGCGGGGCTGTTTCCCCACGAGGCGGATGGCGTGCGACGCTATGTCGAGGCCCTTTACCGCCTTTCCGAGGAGGTCGGGATGTTCTACCTGCGCGAGGATTCCGCGTCGATCTTCTCCCATTCGGAGGAGTTTCTGCTCCCGGCCGACGAACTGATCGCCCGTTATGTCGTGGATCCGCGGCTGCGCGACGTGCTGGCCTACATGAATCCCATGTACGGAGGCGTCGCACATCATACGCCGGCCTATATTCATGCGCTGGTCAATGTGTTGTATATCAACGGGGAAGATCGTTTTGTGGATGGTAGCTCGCAGCTGGCCGAAGCCCTGGCCGGGGTCATCCGCGCGGAGGGCGGCCGGGTCGAGACCCGTGCCGAGGCGGTCCGGATCGACTGCGCGGAGCGGATGATCCGCGGCGTGGAGACGGCCGACGGACGCCGTTTCACGGCCGATCGCTACATCTCGGCCATCCATCCCTGTACGCTGCTGCGCCTGCTGCCCGAGGAGGCTCTGCCCCGGGCCTACCGGCAACGGCTGGATTCGATACCGAACAGCTATTCGGCCTTCACGGTCTACCTGACGCTGCGCCCCGAATCGTTCCCCTATATCAACCACACGTGTTACTGTCAGACGTCACACGGCGATGCATGGCGTTTTGGCGACTGCGACGGGGCGTGGCCCCGCGGGCTGATGTACATGACCCCGCCCGTAAGCGGACAGGGCCCCTTCAGCCGGAAGCTGATCCTCACGACACCGATGTCATTCGAAGCCGTCCGCCGCTGGGAGTCGACGACCACCGGCCGCCGAGGTGCGGAGTATGAACACTGGAAGGAGGAGCAGGCGGCCCGGATGCTCGCCCGCATGGAGCGGATCTACCCCGCTTTCGGTTCGCGGATCGAGACGATCCATACGTCGAGCCCGCTGACCATCCGCGACTATTACGGGGTGAAGGAGGGGGCGATGTACGGTTTCCGCAAGGATGCGCAGCAGATCGCCTTGTCGCAGGTCCCGATCGTCACGAAGATCCGCAACCTGCTTCTCACGGGCCAGAACATCAACCTGCACGGCATCTGCGGAGTTCCGCTTACGGCCGTCAATACGGCCGAGGCGCTGCTGGGTGTCAACCGGCTGATTCATGCCATCAATACGAAATACGATACCGACTATGGAACCTTTTGAAAACGATATCGAGTACCGCACGCCGGAGGAGATCAAGTCCTTCCAGGAGCGGTTGTTGCAGAAGACGCTGCGTTATCTGGCCGACCGTTCGGCCTACTACCGGCGCATGTTCGAGCGTTACGAGATCCATCTGGAACAGATCCGTCACATCGAGGATCTGGTGAAGATCCCCTTTACGGAGAAGAAGGATCTGCAGCTCTTCAACGAGGAGTTTCTGTGCTGTCCGCGCGAGCGGATCATCGACTACGTGACCACCTCGGGAACGCTGGGCGACCCGGTGACCTTCGGCTGTACGGAGTTGGACCTGCAACGTCTGGCCTACAACGAAAAAAAATCCTTCGCCTGTGCGGGACTCCGCCCCGGGAACATCGTGCAGCTGATGACCACGCTCGACAAGCGTTTCATGGCCGGTCTGGCCTACTTCCTGGGAATCCGCGAACTGGGTGCCAGCGTCATCCGCGTGGGGAACGGCATTCCCGAGCTGCAGTGGGACACGATCCGGCGGCTGCGCCCCGATACGATCATGTGCGTGCCGTCGTTTATCCTGCGGTTGATCCAGTATGCCGAGGAGCACGGCATCGACTACCGGCAGAGCAGCGTTCGCCGCATCATCGGCATCGGTGAGGGCCTGCGCGAACAGGACTTCACGCTCAACCTGCTCGGGCAGCGCATTCATGAAAAATGGGACGTCGATCTCTTCGCGACCTACTCCTCGACGGAGATGGGTGCAACCTTCTCCGAGTGTGAATACGGCTGTGGCGGCCACCTCCATCCCGAGCTGATCATCGTGGAGATCATCGGCGAGGACAACCTCCCGGTCCCGGACGGGGAGTATGGCGAGATCGTCGTCACGACGCTTGGGGTCGAGGGAATGCCGCTGCTGCGCTTCCGCACGGGCGACATCGCCGCCAAGAGGACCGAACAGTGTCGTTGCGGACGGTGGTCCTACCGCCTTACACCGCTCGTCGGCCGCAAGCACAACATGATCAAACTCAAGGGTACGACGCTCTATCCCCCGGCGCTGAACGACGTGCTGGACAATACCTCCTATGTGGAGAACTACGTCATCGAGGTCTGCGAGAGCGATGCCGGCACCGATCGGGTGATCGTGCGCGTCGGACTGAAGCCGACCCCCGAATTCGATGCGGTGAAGGATCTCAAGGACCGGTTCCGGTCGCGGATCCGCGTGGCCCCCGAAGTGGAGATCCTCCCCGTGGAGGAGATCCACCGCATCAACTTCCCGGCCAAGAGCCGCAAGCCGGTCAAATTCATCGACAAACGCAACCAATCATGAGAGACAGCCGCTTTGACGATATCCGCCCCTACTGCGACGAGGAGATCCCGGCGGCGATGCAACGCATCGCCACAAGTGAATTCTTTCCGTTGCTGGCGACCTATATTTTTCCGGAGGAGGAGCTTGAGTCGGTTCGCCGGCGGGTGCAGTCCATCCAGACGATCCGTGAATTTCAGGGCGAGGTGATGAAGCCCGTCAATGAACAGGTCATCGCCCGCAGCATCACCTCGTTCACTTATGAGGGGCTCGAGCATCTCGATCCTGCGCAACGCTACCTCTTCGTCTCGAACCACCGGGACATCATGCTCGATGCGTCGTTGTTGCAGTACCTGCTCTTCACCCACGACCATGAGACCACGGAGATCACCTTCGGGGCGAATCTGATGTCCTCGCCGCTGGTGGTCGACATCGGCAAGGCGAACAAGATGTTCCGCATCGAGCGGGGCGGGAACATGAAGGATTTCTACCGCAGTTCGCTGCACTGTTCGGAGTATATCCGCCACACGATCACCGAGAAACGGCAGTCGGTGTGGATCGCGCAGCGCAACGGCCGTACCAAGGATGGCAACGATCTGACGGACCAGGGCATCGTGAAGATGTTCTGCATGAGCCGTCCCTTCGACAAGATCGAGGCGCTGGCCGAACTGCATATCGTGCCGATGACGATCTCCTACGAATGGGAGCCGTGCGACATTCTGAAGGCGCTGGAGCTGTACGAATCGCACTTCACGCGCTATACGAAGAAGCCGGGCGAGGATCTGAACAGCATCCTGACGGGGATCCTGCAGCCCAAGGGGGCCGTCCACATCGCCTTCGGGCCGTGCCTGGACGAGGAGCGTCTGCGATGCTACGACGGCTGTACCCACAACGAATACCACCGGCAGGTGACGCAGCTGCTCGACCGGGAGATCCGCGGTCGCTACCGCCGGACGCCGAACAACTACATCGCCCACGACCTGCTCTACGGACAATGCCGCTATGCCGACCGCTATACACCGGCCCGGAAGGAGGCGTTTCTTGACCGTCTGGGCGAGTTGTCGAAGTTCGAGGTGGCGGACGGGGATCTGTTGCGGGATCTGTTTCTCGGCATCTACGCCTCGCCGGTGGACTACGACAACGATATGAACGATTGAGCACGCCCGGGCCGCGGGAGTGCCGGGCAAATGGAATAACGGAACGATATGGTGCGATTTTTTCTGAGTCTGTATGACTGGTTCACCCGCCGGCGTGTGGTTTTGTATGGGCTGCTGGCGGTATTGAGCCTGTTTTTGCTGGCGGGAATGCTGTCGTTGGGGCGCAACGAGAACATCCTGGATTTCCTGCCCGTGGACAACACTCACCGCAAGGCGTTGAATCTCTACCAGCAACTTTCGGCCTCGGATCGGATCGTTGCCGTCGTGCTTGCACGCGATACGACGGCGGAGGTGCCGCCCGAAGTGTTGACCGGGGCTGTCGACCGCTTTGCCCGGGAGGTGGAGGCCCGCGATACGCTCCACCGCCTGCGGGATTTCACCACGCGGATCGACTATGCGCGTATGGCGGCCGTCCCCGAGTTCCTCTATACGCATATCCCCTACTTCCTCGACGAGGCGGACTATGCCCGGATCGATTCGCTGTTGGCGACTCCGGAGTATGTCGAACGGCAGATTGCGCAGGATCGGATGCTGCTGATGTTCCCGACGGGAAGCCTCCTTGCGCAACACGTGCGGCAGGATCCGTTGAACCTCTTCACGCCGACGGTGGCCCGTTTGCGGCAGTTCCGCACCGATCTGCGCTACGAACTCTACGACGGGTATATCCTGACGCCCGACCGGCGGCATGCCGTCGTGACGATGCGCACACCCTACGGGTCGAACGAGACCAGCGACAACGCCCGCCTGATTGGGATGCTCTCCGAGGCGGCGTCCGCCACGCAGCTCGCAACGCCCGAGGTGGAAATCCACCTCTCGGGAGCTCCGGTCATCGCCGTGACCAACGCCCGGCAGATCAAAAGCGACAGCCTGCTGGCCATCGTCATCGCCGTGGTGCTGATTCTTGCGCTGCTGCTCCATACGCTGCGATCGTGGCGGTCGCTGCTGCTCATCGGCGTGACGATCCTCTTCGGATGGCTCTTCGCCATGGGGTGCCTGTCGCTTGTGCGGAGCGAGGTCTCGATGATCATTCTGGGCATCGCCTCGATCATCATCGGTATCGCGGTGAACTATCCGCTGCATCTGCTCTCGCACCTGCGGCATGAACCCGACATGCGCTCGACGCTGCGTGAGATTGTCACGCCGCTGGTCGTGGGCAATCTGACGACCGTCGGAGCCTTCCTGTGTCTGGTTCCGATGACGGCCCCGGCGCTGCGCGATCTGGGGCTCTTCGCCGCCTTCATGCTGGTGGGAACGATCCTTTTCGTGCTGATCTTCCTGCCGCACCTGGTGGGGCGACGTTCTTCGAAGCCGATGCGCGAAGACCGGCTGCTCGAACCCTTCGCACGGATCTCATTCGAAAACCGCCCCCGGATCTTCGTGACAGTCTGTCTGTTGACGGTGATTTTCGGTCTTCTGAGCCGCCACACGGCCTTCGATACGGATCTGCAGCACATCAACTACATGACCCGCGAACAGCGTTCCGATCTGGAGGTCTTCCGGCAGCTGCTCGGCGGGGACAGCCTCACGTCCGTCTATGTCGCCTCCGAGGGACGCACCTGGGACGAGGCGTTGCAGCGCAGTGAGAGGGCCCGCCGTGAACTGGTGCGGACCGTCGCGGAATACCCCGCAGCGCGTCTGACGAGTGCCACACCCTTGCTGCCTTCGCAGGCCGAACAACAACGACGGTTGGCCCGCTGGGAGCAGTTTCGGGAGCGGCAGGCCGCCCCGATTCGCGAACGGATGGCGGCCGCGCTTCGCGCCAACGGATTCCGTCCGGATGCCTTTGCGGCCTTCGACAAACTCTTCACACAGCATTTCGAACCGATGCCCTGGGAGGCTTTCTCTCCGTTGACCGCCGAACTTTTCAGCGGCCATTTGAGCGGCAGTGACGGAGTCTGTACGGTGGTCGATCGAGTCGAGGTACCCCCGACCGCGGTCGCAAGCCTCGAAAAGAAGCTGGGTGAACGGATCCCCGACTCCTACAATTTCGATGTGCGGGGTGTCAACAGCGCCATCTCGAATGCCCTGACCGGAGATTTCAACTATATCTGTTGGTCGTGCGGCGTGATTGTCTTCGTGTTCCTGTGGTTTTCGTTCGGCCGTCTCGAACTGAGTCTGCTGGCTTTCCTGCCGATGAGTGTCAGCTGGCTCTGGATCCTGGGCATCATGGAACTGGCCGACATCCGCTTCAATCTGGTGAACATCATCCTCGCCACCTTCATCTTCGGCCAGGGCGACGACTATACGATCTTCATTACCGAGGGGCTGATCTACGAGCACGCCTACGGCCGCAAACTGCTGGGCTCCTACAAAAAGAGCATTGTCGTCTCGGCGCTCATCATGCTCGTCGGTATCGGGACGCTCATCCTTTCGCGCCATCCGGCCATGCGCTCGCTGGCCGAGGTGACCATCGTGGGAATGTTTGCCGTGGTACTGATGGCCTATATTCTCCCGCCGTTCCTCTATCGGTGGCTGGTCCGCGATGCAAAGGGGGCCCCGCGCCGGAATCCTGTCACTTTGGGACGTCTGCTTGCCACCTTCGGACTGTGGGGCCTGCTGGTCGCGGAACAGCTCATGGCTCTGCTGCTGGCCGCGTTGAGCGGCAATAACCGTCGTCTGCTGCGCCGTTATATGCATCGGGCTGCGGCGTGGAACCTCCGCCATCTGCCCGGGATCCGCTTCCGGATGCTCGTCTCCGCGGTAGAACAGCAGTCCGGACGCTCTTCGGCGGCGACCCGTGCGACCTCCGCGTTCTCAGAACCCTCTGCACCGTCGCACCCGACTGTCCTGGCAGGCCCGCAACGGCCGGGCCCGGAACCACTTCTGGCAATACGATACCACTCGCCGCTCGATCTGCTGGTTGCGGCGGGCGCATTCGGAGAGACAACGATCGTGACGGACCGGCACCTCCCGCGCGTATTGGGCGCACTGTTGCGGACGACCCATACGCTGGTGTCCCGGGCCCGGGCCCGGGAGGAGTATGACCGTGGAGTGCGGATTCTCTTCCCGGTTGACGAACCGCCCGAACTGAAGGCTCCGATCCTTCCCGTGGCTATCCACGGCAGCCGGGAGCTGCAACCCGATGCGGACTTGCTGCTGGCCGAGGGTGTGCTGACGGTCGCCTGCGGCGAAACCGTCTGCATGTCGGCTTCCGAGATTGCGCCGCTTGTCGATACGCTGGAGTCGGAGTTGTTCCGGAGCTGTACCGATACGTCTTCGCTCCGTCCCCGCGTCCGGGCCCGTTACCTCTATAAGGGCCCGCAGGTCGAGTCGCGATGCCGTCGGCTGTTGCGTGAGAGCAAGGCCTTTGCCCGGCGGCTTGAAGCCGATCCGCAGACGCGGCGGGTGGTCCTCGTCAACAACGGACAGGGCGAACTCGGACTGCTCCTGGCCTGGCTCCACCCCCGCACGGAGATCTTCGCCTTCGAGCGGGAAGGTGATCTGCGGGCCTTGTCGCAGCAGGTGGCAGATCTGCCAACCAACCTGCACCTTGCGAACGAGTGCGATCTGGATGCCGCAGCCTTTGCTGATGCCCGCTGGTATCTCTTCCGCCCGACGGACGAACAGCGGATGAGATACGCCGGAACCGCCGCCGAAATTCTGGAGTAGTCCCGGCGAATCATCGGGAACGGCTTGTATGTCCTCTGCCGTTGAGATTCTGAAGTAACCCGACGGATCGGGACCTGCCGGCCCGGCCCCTTCTCCCGTCGTCAATATTCCGGAGAGTCCGACGCATCGGGTGGAATCAGCCCGGCACCTGCTGTCGCTCCACCAGATGAACCTGTGGCGAACCCTTTTGGGGAAAATCCCGAAAAAAGCCTGCCGAATCTTCGCGGGAAATCGTATCTTTGCGGTGATGAATGATGCAGTGACACTTTTTACCGAATTGGGCTTCCGCTTGCGGAACTTCGGAACGGATGATTCCACTCGCCCTATTGTCGAGGCGGCTCACGCCGCCAACGGATGGTTTCTGCCGGAGGAGATTCTCCGCTCGGTCCGGACGATTGCCGACGAGATGCTTCGCCGCGAGCGTCTTGAAGCCTGGCGGTCTGCCTACCCTGCTCTCCGCCGGCCTCACGATGCCCGCAACGTGCTGGTGGTCATGGCCGGGAATATTCCACTGGTCGGATTTTTCGATCTGCTGTGCGTATTGGTTGCGGGCCATCGCTGTCTGGTCAAACCCTCGGCCAAGGATCGTATCCTGATGGAGTATATCCTTGCCCGGTT
>CALUKK010000164.1 GCA_944321205.1 uncultured Alistipes sp. | reverse complement strand
AATCTCCGGGTATTGGTGGGGGCCGACGGCCAACCGGGTGTTGCCGCCAAAATCGGGCCCACCCTCCAATACGCTCCCGGAAAATACAACGACGACCTGCTCGACGGGCTCGACTTCTTTCTCCATCAACTCGGCAAACGCGGCATGAAGGCCGTGCTCTATCTGAACAATTCGTGGGAGTGGTCGGGCGGCTACTCGCAGTATCTCGAATGGAGTGGTGCCGGGGAGATTCCCGCTCCTGCCGAAGCGGGATACGGGACCTATATGAAGTATGTCGCAGGCTTCATCCCCAACGCGAAGGCCCGGGCCCTTTTTGCCGACCACGTGCGGTTTGTCGTGGGGCGGACGAACCGATATACGGGGGTAAAATATGCTGACGATCCCGCGATCTTCTCCTGGCAGATCGGAAACGAGCCCCGGGCCTTTGCGGAGGCCAACAAGGAGGCTTTCGCCGAATGGATCGGAGAGGTGGCGCGTTTGATCCGTTCGCTGGATCCGAACCATATGATCTCTACCGGATCGGAGGGGATTCAAGGGTGCGAAAACGATCCCGAACTTGCCGAGCGCATCCATGCCTTTCCGGAGATCTCCTACATCAATCTTCACATTTGGCCCTATAACTGGCAATGGATTCCGCAGGAGGATCCGGCTGCTGGGATCGACAATGCCCGGATTGAAACCAACCGATACATTGACCGACACCTCGAGATGGCGGAACGGCTGCACAAACCCGCGGTGATCGAGGAGTTCGGATTCCCGCGCGACGGAATGCGGTTCGAACCCGGAACTCCGACAACGCTGCGCGACATCTACTATGCCGGGATCTTCGACCGGATTATCCGTTCGAGAAATGAGCGGGGATACCTCGCGGGCTGTAACTTCTGGGCCTGGGGCGGCGAAGCCCGGCCCGCACACCTCTACTGGCAACCGGGAGACGACTACTGCGGCGATCCGGCTCAGGAGCAGCAGGGCCTGAACTCCGTCTTCGACGACGATACGACCCTCGACCTTATCCGCAGGGCCAATATCCGGCTGCAATAGACCGAAACAGAGCGAATCATCCATCTCAAAATCCGAACATATGAAAAAGAACCTACTCCTCGGCGTGCTGCTGAGCCTTTGTACCGCCGTTTCCGCGCAGAAATGGGACGGCGTGGCCGACACTCCGCCCATGGGCTGGAACTCCTGGAACAAGTTCGCCTGCGACATCAACGAAGAGCTTATCCGTGAAATCGCCGATGCCATGGTCGATTCGGGGCTGGCCGATGCCGGGTATCTCTACATCAATCTCGACGACTGCTGGCATGCTCCCGAACGCGATGCCGACGGATTCCCGCAGTGCGATACCACCCGATTCCCAAGCGGGATGAAGGCTCTGGCCGACTACGTGCATGCCAAAGGACTGAAGATCGGAATCTACTCCGATGCCGGACGCCGCACCTGCGGGGGGCGCTTCGGCAGCCTCGGACACGAGTACCAGGATGCCCTGCAATATGCCCGCTGGGGTTTCGACTATCTGAAATACGACTGGTGCGAAAGTGAAAACATCAATCCCGTCGGAGCCTACACCCTCATGCGCGATGCCTTGCGTGCGGCCGGACGCCCGATTCTCTTTTCGATGTGCGAATGGGGCGGCAACAAACCCTGGGAGTGGGCGGCCGATGTCGGACACATGTGGCGCACGACGGGCGACATCGGACTGTCGTTCTCCGAACAGATCGTACACGGTGACTGGGAGCAGAACTCCGTCCTGCGGTGTCTCGATCTGAACGCTCCGTTGCGCAGGTATGCCGGCCCCGGTCACTGGAACGACCCCGACATGCTCGAAGTGGGCAACGGGCTGACCGAAAATCAGGATCGGGCACACTTTACGCTCTGGTGCATGATGGCCGCTCCGCTCATTCTGGGCAACGACATCCGGCAGATGAGCGACCAGACGGCCGCTATCGTGACCGATCCCGATGTGATTGCCATCGACCAGGATCCGCTCGGCGTGCAGGGACTGCGCCACTCCACGGATCAGGGGCTTGAAATCTGGTTCAAACCGCTGGTCAACGGTGACTGGGCCCTCTGCCTCTTCAACCGCACGAAGAGCCCGCGCGAATACACGATCGACTGGCAGCGGTTCAATTTCACCGATGACGAGGTCTCGGGACGTTCGACCTCGTTCGACACGATCGTCTATGATGTGCGCAATCTCTGGTATGGCGGAAAGAGCTTCCGTACGAACCGTCCGCACGAAGTGACCGTCCCGGCCGAAGATGTCGTTTTATACCGGCTTTCCCCAGCCGCCAAACAAACTCCCCGCAGATGATCCGACCGACACATATTCTTCTTGCGTCACTGCTGCTGCCGGCGATGCTCCGGGCCGAAGGTGTTTCGGTGCGGATTTGCGACACCTCGTGCAATGTCTTCGTCTCTCCGGCACATCCCGAACTGCAGGCCGTCGTCTCCGCACCGGAGAGGTGTTGTGGATCGATCGTCTTCGAGATCCGGACCGATACCGGTCATTCAGTCTGCACCTTCGAGCAATCCTACTCGCTCGCAGGAGGCGACTCCACCGTGCTCGGATTCGCCTTCGATGCCGCGCCGGGATTTTACCGCGCAACGCTTCGGGACGGAGAGCGTGAGGTTGCCGCATTCACCTTCGGATGTGATCCCGAACGGATCGAATCCCCCGCGGATGCGCAACCCGACTTCGATGAGTTCTGGACTTGCGCCCGCGCTGAACTCGATGCTGTGGCCCCGCGCTACCGACTGCATCTCGACCGGAAACGCTCCACGAAAAAACGCCGCATATATCTTGTGGAGATGCGGTCGCTGGGAAGTGAAACGATCCGCGGATACTATGCCGAACCGGTTGCCGAGGGGAAATACCCCGCCGTGATCACCTTCATGGGCTACGGATCCGAGGCCTGGTGTCCCGATGCCGACGCCGCACCGGAACGGGTCGAATTTGTCCTTTCGCACCGCGGACAAGGGCTCAACCAGCCCGAAAATCGCTACGGCGACTGGGTGGTCAGCGGAGTGGAGTCTCCCGAAACCTACTATTACCGCGGTGCTTTCATGGATGCCGTGCGGGCCATCGATTTCGTTGCGTCGCGTTCCAAAGTCGATACGCGGCTGATCTTCGCCGAGGGCGGATCGCAGGGTGGAGCCCTGACGCTCGCCGCATGCGCCCTCGATGACCGCATTGCGGCCGCGGCACCCTACGTGCCCTTCCTGAATGACTTCCCCGATTACCTCGAGATTGCTCCCTGGCCCGCATCGGCCCTGCTCCCCGCCGCGCAGAGCCTCGGAATCTCCCGGGAAGAGTTGCTGGAGACGCTCTCCTATTTCGACATCAAGAACCTCGCGGGACGGGTTCGCTGCCCCATCCTGATGGGATTCGGACTGCAGGACACCGTCTGCCCGCCACATACCAACTTCGCCGGCTTCAATCTGCTGCGCGTCCCCCGGAAATGGATGGTATACACCCGTCGCGGGCATGACCTCCACAACGAAAGCGGATGGTACACCGCCCGCGACAACTTCTTCCGCGAATGCGAACTCTCGATCCGACAAGCACACAATATCAACTAAAATGAACCTTTATGAAGAAGTTATTACTACTCTTCGCAACGCTGGCATGCAGCGTTGGGCTCATGGCCCAGGGTCTCCGTGTATCCGGTACGGTAACCGGCCCTGACGGACAACCCCTCCCGGGCGTGAGCGTCGTGGAAAAAGGAACGACCAACGGCGTCTCGAGTGGCGTCGACGGACGTTACACCCTCGAACTGAAGGGCGCACAGCCCACGTTGGTCTTCTCCTTTATCGGTTTCGCCACCCAGGAGATCTCCGTATCCAAGGAAGGCGGTCGTACGCAATTCGACGTTCGGCTTGCCGAAGACTCTCAGATCATGGATGAGGTGGTCGTCGTGGGATATGGAACGATGAAGAAATCGGACGTAACGGGTTCCGTAGCTTCGGTCTCGGCCGACAAGCTCAAGACCTCGGTCATCACCAATGCCGACCAGATGCTCCAGGGACATGTTGCCGGCGTGCAGGTGACTCAGAACTCCGGAGCTCCGGGCGGTGCCGCTTCGATCCGCATTCGCGGAGCCTCGTCGATCACCTCCTCCAATGAACCCCTGTACGTCATCGACGGAATCCCCTTCTCCGGCGACGGTACCGAGATCGGCGGCTTCTCGTGGGCCGGAGGTACGGGCGGACAGACCAAGGTCAATCCGCTGTCGACCATCTCTCCGCAGGATATCGTCTCGATGGATGTCCTCAAGGATGCCTCGGCAACGGCCATCTACGGCGCTGCCGGTGCCAACGGCGTGGTGATCATCAACACGCGGCGCGGACAAAAGGGGGCCGTGAGGATCAACTACGACGGATATGTCGCCTGGCAGACGCTCGCCCGCAAGATCGACATGATGAATCTTCAGGAGTATGCGCAGTATCAGAACGAGCTCCACGAGCTTTATCCGTCGGTGGAGATCGACGAGGCTTTCCTCGATCCATCGCTTCTGGGCGAAGGCACCGACTGGCAGGATGAAATCACCCGCACGGCCCTCACCCATTCGCACGCCGTATCGCTTTCGGGTGGCAGCGACAAGTTCACCTTCGCGGCCTCCGGCGGTTACATGGATCAGGACGGTACGATCTACGGATCGAACTTCAAGCGCTACAACGGCCGATTCAACGGTGACGGAACCATCAACCGGTGGCTCAAAGCCGGCGGATCGCTCGCCTTCACCCATACCGAGGAGAGCATCACCCGCCAGGACGGATCCGACGGTGTTATCATGCAGGCGCTCACGATGCAGCCTTCGGTTGCCGTATACGATTTCGAAGGCAATTTTGCCGGTCCCTCGTCCATTTACGGATCCTCGGGATACAATCCCCTCTGGCAGGCGAACATGCAGACCAACGAACTCACCCGGAACCGCAACATGGGTAACTTCTATCTGCAAATCGACCCGTTGAAGGTGCTGAATATCCGTACCGAATTCGGATACGACCTCTCGGACAACAAGAACAAAAGTTTCATTCCGACCTACGACTTCGGAAACGGCATCGCCAACAGCATGAACATGATGATGCAGCGCGAGGACCACTCCGTGTTCTGGATCTGGAAGACCTATGCTACCTGGAACCAGACCTTTGCCCGGAAGCACAATCTCTCACTCATGGGCGGTTTCGAGGCTCAGAAGAGTAGCTGGGAGGGAATTTCGCTCATCAAGAAGAACTTCTCGAACGACGATATCCATGTAATGACCCAGGATGGCGAGTTCGACAACAACTCCGGATGGAAGGATGCCACCACGAAAGCTTCGGTTTTCGGGCGTCTGAATTACAACTACGACGAACGCTATCTGCTCACCTTCACGATGCGCGCCGACGGTTCCTCGAAATTCGGGCCCAACCACAAATGGGGATATTTCCCCTCGGCAGCCATTGCCTGGCGCATTTCCAATGAAAAGTTCCTCCGGTCGTCGAACGTGCTCTCGAATCTCAAACTCCGACTGGGATACGGCATGGTCGGCAACGACAACATCGGAACCTACAAGTACGGCTCCACGATGAATTCGATGATTACCGCGTTGGGAACCGGGTATTTTGTGGCCAACATCTCGAATCCCGACCTCAAATGGGAAGCCTCCGAGCAGTACAACCTCGGTGTCGACCTCGGGTTGTGGAACAATCGCCTCTCGCTGACCGTCGATGCCTACCAGAAGGATACCCGGGATCTGTTGCTGCAGGTCTCCGTCCCCTCCTACCTCGGGAACTCCGGAAATTCCGACAAGACGGGATGGGAAATTCAGATGCCCTATTCGAACATCGGCAAGGTCCGCAACCGCGGTATCGACATCGCGCTCAATGCCACGCCCGTCGAAAGCGGGGACTTCTCCTGGTCGTCGAACCTCAATGTCTCGCTCAACCGTAACGAGGTGCTGGCCCTGAATGAAGATTCGCAGGTCCTCTATTACGGCGTGGGAACCTATTTCAGCGCCGCATTCTCCACGGCCTCGATCGTCAAGGTGGGACAGCCCATGGGTGTCTTCTACGGATACCTCACCGACGGATACTTTCAGAATGAACAGGAGATTCTTGCCGCGCCCGTCCAGGTCGAGGACAGCGACAATCCCGGACAAAACCTTTACAACAAGACCTCGGGCGTCTATGTGGGCGACATCCGCTTCAAGGATCTGAACCAGGACGGCGTGATCGACGCCAACGACCAGACCGTGATCGGAGACCCCAACCCCGACTTCACGTTCGGATGGACCAATACATTCTCCTATAAGAATTTCGACCTGACGGTGGGCCTGACAGGCGTCTGTGGCGGCGACATCCTCAATATTGCACGTTACCGCACCGAGGCTCTCAACAACCAGTGGGACAACCAGTCGGTACGGGTCATCGACCGCGCACGTATTGCCTACGACGATGCCGGAAACGCCTACCTGGCCAACCCCGGCACGGCCAAGACCCCGCGTGCCGCCATGAACGACATCAACGGCAACAACCGTATGAGCGAACGCTGGCTCGAAGACGGCTCCTACCTGCGTATCCAGAATGTCACGCTGAGTTACACGCTGCCCCGGACGTGGACCTCGAAGATCGGACTGCAGAGCATGAAGATCTACGGGACGTTGCAAAACCTCTATACCTGGACCGCCTATACGGGGTATGATCCCGAAATCGGCGCCTACAACCAGTCGGCAGCCATGCAGAACTACGACATGGGCCGTTATCCTACTCCCCGCATGTATATCCTGGGCATCAACATCGGTTTCTAACGATTAACAGACATCTCGATGAAAACATCCATTATAAAGCAGCTGGCAATTCTCTCGGGCGCCGTTCTGACGGCAGGCTGCAACGAATTCCTGACCGTTACCCCCGAGGCTTCCACGTCGAAAGAATCCTATTATACGTCGGCCGAAGCCGTGAGGAACAATACGGCAACGCTCTACGGCAGTACCACGTGGTTCGACTTCTCGTGTCGGTTCATGTACATGGGAGGCGACATGCTCGCCGGCGACATCTTCTACACCTATTCCGACGAAGGACAGTTCTATCTGAATACCGTGACCCAGAACAACCAGTACTCGCGTGACGGATGGAACTCGCTTTTCCGGGTCATAGCCTTCGCCAACTCGATCATCCGCGACATGCCCGAGATGGCCGCTGAAAACGGCGTTTCGCAGGGCGTGATCGACAACGCCCTGGGCGAATGCTACCTGTTCCGGGCCCTGGCATACTACTTGTTGACCGAGTACTGGCACGAAGTGCCGATCATCACCGATCCCGAAGGGCTCGTCACCTCCGGAAATCCGCAGGATATCTACGTGCGTAAGGCAACCCGTCTGAGTCTCTACCGCTTCATCTGCGAGGACCTCGAACTGGCAGCCACTCTTCTCCCCGACAGCGACTCCGAAGCGGGACGCGTCACCTCCTGGTCGGCCAAGGGGCTGCTGGCGAAGGCTTACCTCACACGGGCCTGCTACGAAAAGGGCTCCGGACAGAGCTACGACAACGTCGACTACTTTGAAAAGGCCCGCGACCTGGCCGAAGAGGTGATCACGGGATCCCCCTACTCGCTGTGTCGCGATTATGCCTCGATGTTCGAGGCCGGAACGGGAGACTATCACTCCGAAGCGCTCGTCTCGCTGCTCTGCACGGCCGGAGGATACGGCTGCGGCAATTCGCGATCGACCGAATGGGGACGCCGCGACGCCCTGACAGGCATCAACTGCTGGGGCTCGGGAAAAGGTCCGACGCTTTCGCTGCGGGCTGCCTTCGAGGAGAATCCCCGTCTGGCGGAGGGAAAACAGGACGGTCGTCGCAAAGCCGTCTACATGCTTCCCGGAGATACCTACACGACACTCGCCATCGGAAATGCCGACTATCCCAACGGATACGTATACCGCTTTTTCCTCGAACCCACCGAGGAGAACGGAACACTCAAATACGATCTGCAGACCGAAATGCCCAACGAAATGCTCTCCCACTTGAAAAAGTATGTCATCAACGCCGACGGCGGAAACATCGGATCGAGCCAGGATGCCAGCAACGACCTGCATCTGCTGCGCCTCTCGGACGTCTACTTCATCTACGCCGAGGCTTCGCTCAAGGGTGATCTCTCGGCCCGCCTCTCGGGACAGGGGGTCAGCTACATCAACGATGTCCTCGACGCCCACGGAGCCAACTATACCGTCGCCGACGGCGAACTGACGCTGGTCGACATCATCAAGGAGCGCCGCAAGGAGTTTGCGCTGGAAGGGATCAACTGGTTTGACATCCAGCGGCTGGCCTCTCTCGATACGCAGACGGCACTCGATTATCTGAACGGCATGTATCGCGACCTGATCTGGACCTCCGACTGGACCCGGATCAACGAGGAGTTCGGATCCTCGATCACCGACGAACAGACCTACCAGGTACGCAGTGACCTGAATTATTACGTGCGTCAGTGGTATACGCGCAAGGCCGAAATTTATGTCGACGTGCTCGGCGAGGGGTCACTGGCCGAAGGCGACACTCCCGACACCTCGAACCGCGACGCGGCCATCGTGATGAACAGCAGCAATCTGGTCATTGCCATTCCGTCGGATGCCCTGACCAAAGCCCCGATTCTGCTTGAAGAGGCCGTTGACTACTACAACAACTAACCGTTAATGCCGACAAGTCATGAAAAATATCGTGAAACGTTTCATTCTGCTCGCCGTCACCGTCCTGTTTCTGGCCGCGTGCAACAACGAGGAAGGGCTTAACAGCACGGCAACGCCTCGCGTCAAATACATCCGCTCGACCGATCCCGCACAGGCTGAAATCTACCTTACCAGTGCCTCGATGGGCGAACTGATCGCCATCATCGGCGACGGACTCGAAGGGGTCTGCTCGGTACGGTTCAACGACGTCGAAGCCAAACTGAATCCCACGTACATCTCCGCCACGGCCGTACTGGTCAACGTTCCCGGCACACTCCCCACGGAGATCACCAACACCATCACGCTCACGACCAAGAAGGGCCGCAGCTGTGTGGTCGAGAACTTCATCACGAAGGCTCCCTCGCCGCTCGTCAACTCCGTTTCGTGCGAGTGGACCCAGCCGGGCGGCACCCTTGCCATCCATGGAAACTACTTCTTCGACAAAGCCGACGGTTCGACGATCGACTGTACGATCGGCGGCCTCGAGGCGACCGTCACGGCCTGCTCGACGACACGTCTCGACGTGACGGTTCCCGCCTCGCTGGATACGTCGACCAAGCAGCGTATCATCGTTTCGAACGACAACGGTGAAGGCCGCTCGGCATTCTATCTCTACGACCGCGACGGCATCTTCATCGATTTCGAAGAGTTGAACGACCAGGGACTTCCCGTCTGGGACACCTGGGGCCGCTGCAAGGACGATATCCATTCGGAAGACGGAATCGACGGCAACTACATGCTCATGAGCGGCAAGGCCGCAGACTGGAACTGGGATGAAAATCTCTCGCTCTTCTTCTGCAACATCCTCGACGAAGCGGGCACCCTGCGACAGGAGCTCCTGCCCGAAAAGGCCGAAGTGAGCGACTGCACGCTCAAATTTGAAGTTCGTGCCGACGCATGGACCGATCTCTACATGACATTGTGGTTCTCCGATCTCTATAATACCTTTTCTGTCGACGGAACCGAACCTCAATGCCATTGGCGGGGATACGACCTGGGATTGGAATCCGGCGCATGGACCACGGTGAGCATTCCGCTTTCGGAGTTCTGCTATGGAAAGAGCGAAGACGAATCGCGCACGCTTACCTCCTCACTGGTCAAAAACTTCTGTATCTTCTTCTTCGGAGCACTCGACGATGCGACCCATGCCGACACTCCGATCAACATCGCACTCGACAACTTCCGTGTGGTAAACCAATAAATTCGAAAAACGATGAAAAAGATAATCAACCTGTTGATCCCGGTGCTGACCGGAGCGTTGCTTCTGGTCTCCTGCAAGCAGGATGAAACCACCGGATTCTCCCTGTACGGGTTCAACCCCAACCCCGCCGAGCGCGGAGAAACGATCTCCTTCTATGGCGAGGGGCTTGACGCCGTCACGTCGATCGTCTTCGCGGGCGGTGCCGAGACCTCGGAGATCTCCCGCAACGGATCGTCGATCAGCGTCGTGATCCCCATGGAGGCCCGGCCCGGTTACATCGAGCTGCGGATGGGTGGCAGCAGCTATACGACCCGCTCGGCGTTGACGCTCGAAGAACCTCTCGCCGCCGATGCGGAGCTTCTCTCCTATACCGATTTCGAGCAAAAGACGAATGGTATCACCACTGTCGGGAGCAAACTCTACATTGCAACGGCCGCCGAAATCGACTACCTGACGGATATCGTCCGCGTGGAATTCGAGGGTGACGACGCCGTCGTGGAGTACGATGCCGAGGCTGTAGCCGCGGCGGAGGAGGGCTTTGCCGACGGGACAGACACCGCTTCCGACGAATACCTGCTCGGGCTCTCCGAGAAGGTCGACTTCGTGCGCAGCGCCCACCTGCTCATCGTCACGATTCCACAAAGCGCCCGGAGCGGTGCCGTGAGCCTCTACAACAGCAACGAGGATCGGTTTGAGACCCAGCCCGTCGAGATTGCGCAGTCCGCAGCCGAGTCCGTTGCACCCGCTACGGGTGTGATTCCCGGTCTGACCCGTCTTACGGTCACGGGTGAGAACTTCCAGTTGGTAACTGCGGTTGTCTTCACCGGTGACGTGGAGGTCTCCGTCGGCGAACTCGACGAAAACGAGGATCCGATGGTGGAAATCTCCGAGGACGGCACCTCGCTGAGCGTACTCACCCGACGCGGTATGCAGGATGGCCCGCTGGTTCTGAAAACCCGTTCGGGCGAGGTGATCGCAACACCCGAAGTGGAGACTGTCGTTCCGACCAAAGTCTCCGCGTGGAGCGACGACGACCTCTTCAAGGCCGGTAAGGAGATGACCCTCTCCTGCAACGATACGCAGGATGCCGCCACAAACTACGAAATCCTCAAACAGACCGAAAAAGTGCTCTTCATCTCCGCGACCGATCCGGAATCTCAAAGCGAGGTCGCCTTCACGCTCAACGACGACTACCGATGCCTGGACATGACCGCTCCGAGTCTCTGCGGCACCCGCGCCGTGGCCATCGTCACCTATGCCGGCAAGCAGCAGACCATAATCGACGCACTGGACCTCGCGACCCCTTCGGCTCGACGGGCCGATGATGCCGAGATTTATGCCGGCGACGTGATCCCGCTGATCGGCGAGCACCTCGACCTGATTGCAAAGGCCTCGCTCAACGGGGAGGTTTGCGAAATCAACCTCGCCTCCGAGACGGAGATGAGCGTTGCCATTGCGGCGACCTGCACGAGCGGCGATCTGATTTTGCAGTCAGTCGACCCCTCATGCAGCATTGCACTGCCGCTTACCGTTCTGCCGACCGGACGTATCACCGTTACCGCCCTGCCCGAAAGTGCCGTCGCAGGCGAAGAGATCACCCTCGAAGGTTCGGGATTCAACCTCGTGGAGTCGATCCTCCTCGGAAATACGAAGATCATCACGTACAACTTCCGCAGTGACACACGGTTGACCTTTGCCGTCCCGGAGGAGACCCCGGCCGGCTCCTATCCGCTGACCTTCCACCTCACGGACGGCTCTACGGAAACCTCCGCCCGGCAGATCACGATCGGAACGGCCCAGACCCAGGAGACCGTGCTCTGGGAGGGAAGCGTCGACACCGGATCCTGGAACGGGCAGTCCGTCGAGTCCAAACTGTTTGCATCGCTGACCGCCGACGTGACCTACACGCTCTATTTTGAGCTCCCTTACGAAGCCGGAGCTCAGCTTACGTTCAAGAATCCGGGTGACTGGACGGCCCTGCTGTCGGCTACGCCCTCCGATCCGGAGTGGGGATGCTACACCATCCAGAGTGGTGAGACCTCGTATTCGTTCCAGCTTTCGGCCGAAGATCTGGCCAAGGTACAGGCCAACGGCATGTATCTCTCGGGACAGAAGGTGGTTATCACGAAGCTCACCGTCTCCGGCCAGTCCGCGGGAGGATCCGATTCCGCCGGTGAGGGTGAGATCGTTCTGACGGACACCCCGAAGGTCCTGCCGTCGGGATGGAGCGATTCGGTCCGGCTTGACACCGACATGGGGTATGATGTTTCGGCCTTTGCCAACTGCACCACGCAGACGCTCTTTACGATCCATCTGGCCGACTTCGGCTCCTCGCCCCAACTCAAGATTGTCGACAAGAGCTGGACGGCACTTCCCTCGGCCAACCAGCCTCAAACCGACTGGGGCGGCGTGAATCTCGTCTCCGGACAGGGTACCTTCACCTTTTCGCTGGACGAAGCCGACCTCGGAAAGGTCAAAAGCAACGGCCTGATCATCTCGGGACAGGATGTCACCGTGACGAAAGTAACCATGAAGAATTGACGGCGACCCGGGAGGAGTGTCATCCGGCATTTCTCCCGGTCCCGAAGCGTAAAACAAACATAAATGAACATGAAAAAGATATTGATCTGCATCTGCCCGGCGCTGCTCATGCTGGCATGCTCGCAGAACCAGGAGACGGTGGCGTCACAAGCCGAGGCTCCCGAGATTACCGAAATATCGATCCAGAACGGAACGGTCGACGTGGACCCGGAGTTGGGCACCATCGCCGTCTATACGACGGCCCCGGTCATGCTGGACAACGAAGCGATCACCCTTTTATCCGAGGATGGTGAGCAGATTGCCATGCAGGCAACCCTTGCCAACAAGAACTTCCATCTGACATTCGGAGCGCTCGACCGGAATACGGTCTACACGCTGACCATCCCTGCCGGATCCCTGCACAATATCTATGATCCGGCGCTCGTCAACGCGACGGCTGCCAGTGTCCGCTTCACGACACTCTACACGATTCCCGAGAGCGTCACGGTGAATCCCGACGAAGCACTCACCGATGCCGAAGCGTCCCCGACTGCCCGACAGCTCTACGCCTATCTCCGCAACGACCTCTTTCTGGGAGGAAAGATCGCCGCGGGAACGATGGCCCACTACACGACCCAGATGACCGAGGCCGAATGGGTCTATGCCAAGACGGGACGCTATCCGGCCCTGCATTGTTTCGATCTGATGAACCTCACGGGCAAGGAGTATCTGGAGAACTATGCCGATCTGCTGCCTCATGCGCAGGACTGGCACAATGCCGGCGGTATCGTAGCTGCGATGTGGCACTGGCGTGACCCTTCGAAGGCCAGCAATGACTTCTATGTCGAGAACTGTTCGTTCGACCTCGGGAAGATCGTGGCGTCGGCCAACATGGACGGAACCTACACCTATGCCACCGATACGGAGGAATATCGGGCCGTCATGGAGGATATCGCCGCCGTGAAGGTCGAACTCAAAAAACTCGCCGATGCCGGGATTCCGGTGCTGTGGCGGCCCCTGCACGAGGCCCGCGGCAAGTGGTTCTGGTGGGGAAATGCCGGAGCCGATGCCTGCAAGGCCCTGTGGCAGCTGCTGCGCCGTGAACTGGGCGATCTGCACAACCTGATCTGGGTGTGGACCATCCAGGTCGACGACCATTTCGGCGAGGCTCAGCAGTGGTATCCGGGTGACGACCGGGTCGACATCGTGGGCGTCGATATCTACGAAGAGGAGCACGACGGTTTTGCCGAGGAGTTCCGTTTTGCCGCCGAAGTGAGCGGTTCGCGCAAGGTCATCGCCCTGACCGAGTGTGGCGCCATGCCCGACGTCGACCGGATGCAGCAGGACGGAGCCTCGTGGGCCTACTGCATGCCCTGGTACGGGGATCACACGCAAAGCATCCAGTACAACGGCATCAAATACTGGCAGCGGATGATGACCGGAGACTTCGCAGATCGGGTGATCGACCGTTCGGAGGTATCCTTCTGATCGCCGAAATTCCGGAGGAGGGTGCGATGCTTCCATAAAACGGTAAGACTTGCAGATGCGGCAACTTCCGGCTAACTTTACATTTCCGGACCGCTACGACCTTCGACGGGAGCGCCCCTCCCCTCCTCCGGGATATTCCCGATCATCCGCACAAATATAGTTCAGCGAACCATGAAAAAACTGCTCATCATGACCCTCTCGATCCTCGCCGGATGCACCCATCCCGACACCGAGCCCTACAAGGACGCATCGCTGCCCGTCGAACGACGGGTCGAAGACCTCTTGAGTCGCATGACCCTCGAAGAAAAGGTCGGGCAGATGAACCAGTTCGTCGGGATCGAACACATTAAGGCCAATTCGGGCGTTCTCTCCGAAGAGGAGCTGAAAACCAACACCGCACAGGCATTCTATCCGGGAATCGGCCCCGATACGATATTGCGCTGGGCCGAAGAGAGCCGCATCGGCTCGTTCCTGCATGTGCTGACTCCCGAGGAGGCCAATCTGCTGCAGGAGCATGTCATGCGTGCACGACTGGGAATCCCCGCCATCTTCGGGATCGACGCCATCCACGGAAACGCCAATGCCCCGGGCAACACGGTCTATCCGACGAATATCGGACTGGCTTCGTCGTTCAATCCCGAACTGGCCCGGCGTATCGCCCGCGAAACGGCTTGTGAAATGCGCGCCATGAATATGCACTGGACCTTCAATCCCAATGTCGAGGTGGCCCGTGACGCCCGCTGGGGTCGCTGCGGCGAGACCTTCGGCGAAGATCCCTGGCTCGTGGAGTGCATGAGCCTGGCCACGACCGAAGGATATCAGCGAGATCTGAACACCACACAGGATGTGCTGGCTTGTGCCAAGCACTTCGTGGGCGGATCACAGCCCGTCAACGGAACCAACGGAGCCCCGTGTGATGTCTCGGAACGTACCCTGCGCGAGGTGTTTTTCCCGCCGTTCCGGGCCAATATCGTCCGGGGCCGGGCCGGAAGCCTGATGACCTCCCACAACGAACTCAACGGCATCCCCTGCCACGAAAACGAATGGCTCATGGAGCAGGTGCTCCGCGACGAGTGGGGATTCGACGGGTTTATCGTCAGTGACTGGATGGACATCGAGCATCTTCACGACCTGCACGCGACGGCCGAAAATCTCAAGGAGGCCTTCTACCGCTCGATCATGGCCGGGATGGACATGCACATGCACGGCCTGCACTGGAACGAACTGGTCTGCGAACTGGTGCGTGAAGGGCGCATTCCCGAAAGTCGCATCGATGCTTCGGTCCGTAGGATTCTGACGGCCAAATTCCGGCTGGGACTCTTCGAACATCCCTATGCCGATCTGGATGCACAGGAGGTCCGGCTTTGTCCCGAACATCGTGCCACGGCGCTCGAGGCGGCCCGGCAGTCGATCGTTCTGCTCAAAAACGACGGATTGCTGCCGCTCGATCCCGCAAAATACCGCCACATTCTGGTGACGGGAATCAACGCCGACGACGAGAACATTCTCGGAGACTGGTCGGCGAGCCAGTCGCCGGAGGATGTGACGACCATTCTCGAAGGGCTGCGGGAGGTGGCACCCGACGTGCGGTTCGAGTTCGTGGATCAGGGCTGGGATCCCCGCAACATGGATCCTGCGAAGGTTGCCGCAGCGGCCGCCAGGGCCCGGCAGGCCGATCTGAACATCGTTGTCGCCGGAGAGTACATGATGCGCCGGCGCTGGACCGAACGTACCTGCGGAGAAGATACCGACCGGGACAACATCGCACTCGTGGGACTGCAACAGGAGTTGATCGAACGCATCGCCGCAAGCGGGAAACCGACACTGCTCATCCTCGTCAACGGACGTCCGCTGGGCGTGGAGTGGGCCGCAGAACACCTGCCGGCCATCGTCGAAGCCTGGGAACCCGGAATGACGGGAGGAACCGCCATAGCCGAGATCCTCTTCGGCAAGGTCAACCCCTCGGCCAAACTGCCGATCACCATCCCGCGTAACGTCGGGCAGATCCAGGTCTACTACAACCACAAGCCGAGTCACTATTTCCATCCCGTCGTCTGTGCGGACCCCGAACCGCTCTACCCGTTCGGATACGGGTTGAGTTACACGACCTTCTCCTGTATGGATCTGACGCTCTCAACGAAGTCCATTGCACCGGACGGATGCCTCACGGCCGAAGTCACCGTGACAAACACCGGGAAACGCGACGGCACGGAGATCGTCCAACTCTACATCCGCGACTGTTATTCGAGCGTGACGCGCCCCGTGAAGGAGCTCAAGGCCTTCTCGCGGGAAAGCCTGAAAGCCGGAGAATCGCGCCGCGTACGTTTCGAAATCACCCCTGCAATGTTGTCAATGCTCGACCGCAACCTTCAACCCGTGGTCGAGCCGGGAGAATTCCGTGTCATGGTCGGGACTTCGAGCCGCGACGAAGATCTGCTCACACAAACCTTTGAAGTATGCAAACAATAAATCAATATCTGCTTGGCTGCTGCACGTTGCTTGCCGTGACGGGATGTGCGCAGCAGCCCGACACTACCCCCGCAGAGAGGCTCGACACCCGGCTCCGTCGCTGTGTGGAGCAGGGGCTTGTCCTCCTCGGTCATCAGGACGATCTCTTTTACGGCAAATATTGGAACCGGTGGGAATCGGGTCGGGAACAATCCGACATCCGGGCCGTGGCGGGCGATTATCCGGCCGTTCTCGGCGTCGAGATCGGATGCATCGAACTTGGCGACACACTCTCGCTTGACCGTGTACCCTTCCGCTTGATTCGCGAGGGAATTGCCGAACACCACCGCCGCGGGGGAGTTGTCACGGTAAGCTGGCACGCCGCCAATCCCGCCACGGGAGGAAACTCCTGGGATGTGGCAAGCGCTGGCGGCACGGTGGCCCGGATGCTCGAAGGGGGCGATCTCCACATCCTGGCCCGCGAATGGCTCTCCCGCGTGGGCGATTTCCTCGCCTCGCTGCGCGACGATGACGGCGAGCCGATTCCCGTCATCTGGCGGCCCTGGCACGAAATGGCCGGAGAGTGGTTCTGGTGGGGCGCACCCTACTGCTCCCCCGAGGAATACAGGGCCCTGTGGCGCATGACCTTCGACTATCTGCAACATGAAAGGGGGCTCACCAATCTGCTTTGGGCCATCTCGCCGGGATTTACCGATCGATGCAAAACGGGATACACGGATTACTATCCGGGTGACGATTGTGTGGATCTGATCGGCATCGACATCTACCAGTATGGTTCCGGAAGCGATTTCAGGGACCTGACCCGCCGGCGACTCGAACACCTCGCCGAGATGGCCCGTTCGCACGACAAACTGCTGGCCCTGACCGAGACCGGCTGCGAGGCGATTCCCGATTCCGAGTGGTGGACCGCTACGCTGCGCCCCGCACTGGACGATGTGCCCGTTGCCTATGTGCTGTTGTGGAGAAATGCCTGGGACCGCGATAAACACTACTACGCACCCTTCGAAGGCGAAGCCTCAGCGGATGATTTCAGAACCTTTACGACCGATGAGCGGATCGGATTGCTCGGAGATCTGAACGCACTCGGAAATTGATATTCAAAGACAACACATCTATTCAAATATTCAAAATTATGAATTTCCAGGAAAAACTCGACGAACTGCAACGGGAACACGAAGCACTGCTGACCCGGCACAACATTCCCGACGAATCATACAACGGGATCTATACCCGTTACCGTTATCCGATCCTGACCGCCGCCCATACGCCGCTTTTCTGGCGCTTCGATCTCGACGAACACACGAATCCCCTGCTGCTGGAGCGTATCGGCATGAACGCCACGCTCAACTCGGGAGCCATCAAGTGGCAGGGTCGCTATCTGCTGGTCGTACGTGTCGAGGGGGCCGACCGCAAGTCGTTCTTCGCCGTGGCCGAATCGCCCAACGGTATCGACAACTTCCGGTTTTGGGACTATCCGATCACCATGCCCGATACGGAAGATCCGGCCACGAACATCTACGACATGCGTCTGACGGCCCATGAGGATGGCTGGATCTACGGCATCTTCTGCGCCGAACGGCACGACCCTGCAGCCCCGCAGGGCGACCTCTCGTCGGCCACCGCCACGGCCGGAATCGCCCGGACCCGGGATCTCGTCACCTGGGAGCGACTCCCGGATCTCAAGGCCCGGAGCCAGCAGCGCAATGTCGTGCTTCATCCGGAGTTCGTTGACGGGAAATATGCCCTTTACACACGTCCGCAGGACGGATTCATCGATGCCGGATCGGGCGGCGGCATTGGTTGGGCCCTGGTCGACGACATGACCCACGCGGAGATCCGCGACGAGAAGATCATCAACCTGCGCCACTACCATACCATCAAGGAGGTGAAGAACGGGGAGGGCCCGCACCCGATCCGTACCCCGAAAGGTTGGCTCCACCTGGCTCACGGGGTCCGCGGATGTGCTTCCGGGCTGCGTTACGTACTTTATCTCTACATGACGGCGCTTGACGATCCTTCGCGTGTGATCGCCGAACCGGGCGGCTATTTCATGGCACCCGTGGGCGAAGAGTATGTCGGCGACGTGATGAACGTGCTCTTCTCGAACGGCTGGATTGCCGACGACAACGGTCGAGTGCTGATCTACTATGCCTCTTCCGATACACGTATGCACGTTGCCGAATCCTCCGTCGAACGACTTGTGGACTACTGTCTGAATACGCCTGCCGACGGACTTTCGACCTCGGCGTCGGTCGAGACCCTCAAGCGGCTGATCGACCGCAACATGAAGATAATGAAACGATAAAACGCGATGATCAAACTTCACGAACGGATTGGGTACGGCCTCGGAGACATGGCCTCTTCGATGTTCTGGAAACTCTTCGGAGCCTACCTGATGATCTTCTATACCGACATCTTCGGACTGCCGGCTGCCGTGGTGGGAACCATGTTCCTCATCACGCGCATCTGGGATTCGGTCTTCGACCCCATTGTGGGTGTCATTGCCGACCGCACGAACACCCGATGGGGAAAATTCCGGCCCTATCTGCTGTGGCTGGCCTTGCCTTTCGGCATTGTCGGCGTGCTCACCTTCACCACCCCCGACTGGCCGCTTGCCGGACGGATCGTCTACGCCTACGTCACCTATTCGCTCATGATGATGGTCTATTCGGCGATCAACGTCCCCTACGCTTCGCTGCTCGGAGTGATGAGCCCCGACCCCCACGAACGGAATATCCTCTCGACCTTCCGCATGACATTCGCCTACGTCGGCAGTTTCGTGGCCCTGTTGCTCTTCATGCCGATGGTCAATCGTTTTTCGGGCGGCAATCCCGACATTGCGGCGCAGCAACAGGGATGGATGTTCGCCGTCATCGTCATTGCCATCCTGTGCGTACTGCTCTTCTACGGGTGCTTCGCGCTGACGCGGGAACGTGTCAGGCCCCTGAACGACAAACAGGGATCCCTGCGCGACGATATCCGCGATCTGTTGCACAACCGGCCCTGGTGGATTCTGCTCGGGGCCGGCATCTCCGCCCTGGTCTTCAATTCGATCCGTGACGGCGCCACGGTCTACTACTTCAAGTATTACGTTGTCGAACAGGAGCATGGAGCCGTGACGCTTTTCGGGGTTCCGTTCGTCCTGAGCGGACTGTATCTGGCCGTCGGGCAGGCTGCCAACATTCTGGGCGTGATTCTCGCCGCCCCGGTCTCGAACCGCATCGGTAAGAAGCATACGTATATGGCGGCCATGGCCATCGCTACGGTACTGAGCATCCTCTTTTACTGGTTTGCGCCGGAGGATCTGACGTGGATCTTCCTTTTCCAGGTGCTCATTTCGATATGCGCCGGAAGCATCTTCCCGCTGTTGTGGTCGATGTATGCCGACTGTGCCGACTTCTCGGAGCTGAAAACCGGGAACCGTGCCACGGGACTGATCTTCTCCTCGTCGTCCATGTCGCAGAAGTTCGGATGGGCCATCGGCACGGCCGTCACGGGGTGGTTGCTCGGTTATTTCGGATTCCGCGCCAACGAGGTCCAGGCCGACGAGGCAATCCGCGGCATCCGCATGTTCCTGAGTTTCCTGCCTGCTGCGGGCACTCTGCTTTCGATCCTCTTCATCGGATTCTACCCCCTGAGCGAGAAACGGATGAAAACCGTAACCGCCGAACTCGAGGCACGTCGTAAAAAAATCCAGTCATGATCATGAATCCCGAAACGTTCCGACTTGAAGTGGAGACAAATCTCCACGACAATATTCTGCGCTTCTGGCGCGAGCGAATGGTTGACCTTCCCCGGGGAGGCTTTCTGGGGCGGATCGACGGCCATGGCATGGCCGATCGCACGGCACCCAAGGGAGCCATTCTCTGCGGGCGGATCCTCTGGGCATTCTCGGCCGCATACCGGGTTACGCAACGTCCCGAATACCTTGACATGGCGACCCGAGCCCGCAACTACCTGCTCGAATACTTTTATGATGCTTCGTATGGCGGCGTTTACTGGTCGCTGACCCCCGAGGGAATGCCGCTCGACACCAAGAAACAGATCTACGCCCTCGGATTCGCCATCTACGGATTGAGTGAATATGCCCGGGCCACGGGCGATGCCGAGGCATTGGATCATGCCCGGGAGCTCTGCCGCTCGATCGAAAAGTACAGTTTCGACCCGCAGCGGAACGGCTATTTCGAAGCCTTCACCCGTGAATGGAAGGAGATCGGCGACGTGCGTCTGAGCGACAAGGATGCCAACGAGCGCAAGACGATGAATACCCATCTGCACATTCTGGAGCCCTATACCAACCTCTATCGCGTGTGGCCCGACCCGTGGTTGCGCGAAAGGTTGTGCAATCTCATCGGGATTTTTCTGGATCGGATTTACGATCCGGCGACCCGTCACCTCGGACTTTTCTTCTCGGAAGAGTGGGAGCGTCGCGACGCGGAATACTCCTACGGGCACGACATCGAGGCTTCGTGGCTGCTGCTGGAGGCGGCACAGGTTGTCGGCGACGAGCCGCTGACGGCCCGTGTGATGGAGGTGACGCGGGCGATCGCGACGGCGGCCGCTGAAGGAATCCGCAGCGACGGATCGATGATCTACGAACGGCATGCCGACGGAACCCTCGACGAGGAACGGCACTGGTGGGTACAGGCCGAGAATGTCGTGGGACAGTTGTGGCTGTGGCGATACCACGGCGATACGACGGCTTATGACCGGGCCGCAGCCTGCTGGGCGTATATCCGCGATCGGATTGTTGACAAGGCGGGTGGTGAATGGTGGTGGGGCGTGTTGCCCGATGGAAGCGAGGATCGGGCGAACGACAAGGCCGGATTCTGGAAATGTCCCTATCACAATTCGCGGATGTGCCTCGAAGCAATGGAACTGCTCTGAAAGGAGGACCGTGAGCCTGAAGCCGACGAACGGTCGGGTTGGATAAGGCCGGAAGCCTTGTAGACGAACCGTCTACGAGGCTTCTTGTTGTCTGCATGGGCAGGCAGAAACAACCGGTTCCGGGTTGCCCAATCGGTCCCGTTCGCGAATAGGCCTGTGACAGCCGGCTGCCCGGATTCTGTCGGAAGCGGTTCATGTTTTTGACCGGGATGTGGAAATGATTGTCTGTCGGCAGCGGGAAATGGCGCCGTTTTGTCGCATGATTGCGATTTTTCGGCACATGTTGCTTAAACTTACCGGATGTAAGCAACCAATTCCAAACACGATTATGACAACAGCAAAGGTAAAATTCCGGACTTCGACTTTATCGGAACGTACGTCGTACATCCATCTCCGAACCTCCCGTCACGAGGATCCCCGGCCCTTGGACGGACTTCCGACAACGGCTCCTCAGCAGATCATGATGCTGGACTACATGCAGCAGCGGATCGACGTGCTGATTCGCAACCGGCAGTTCGCTACGGCACGCAACTACCGTCGGACGATGAACAGCCTGGCGGGGTATCTTGCGGGGCGCGATCTCCCTCTGCGGAAGTTGACCGAGGCGTTTGTCGAGGGTTACAATGCCCATCTCGAACATCGGGAACTGGTCCGCAATACGGTCTCGTTTTACATGCGGATTCTGCGCGCGGTCTACAACAAGGCGGTCGGCGA
This sequence comes from uncultured Alistipes sp., assembly GCA_944321205.1. Classification (GTDB taxonomy): domain Bacteria; phylum Bacteroidota; class Bacteroidia; order Bacteroidales; family Rikenellaceae; genus Alistipes. The sequence continues at coordinate 1,091 of CALUKK010000164.1, read as the reverse complement.
GAGGCTGGTCGCCCCCAGCGATCCGTTCCGGCATGTTTACACGGGGGGGCCAGACCCACAAGCGGGCCGTCGACGAACGGGTCATCGCCCGGCTTTCGGAACTCGATCTGCGCCATTCGGCGGCGCTGTCGTGGACCCGGGATCTCTTCCTCTTCAGCTATTATACGCGGGGCATGACGTTCATCGACATGGCCTGTCTGCGCAAGGCGAACATCTGCAACGGGATGATCTGCTACACCCGTCACAAGACCCGTCCGCAGCTGTGCGTACGGATCGAACCTCTCGTGCAGCGGATCATCGACAAATATGCCGCACATTCACCGATCTACGTATTGCCCGTTCTGCGGGTCGGGTCGCCGGCCGAGGCCTTCACCCGGTATCAGACGGCGCTCAATTACTACAACCGGCAGTTGAAGATCCTCTCCGCGATGCTCGACCTCGAATGCCGTCTCACCTCCTATACGGCACGCCACAGCTGGGCCACGGCTGCCCGCAATCACAACATTCCGATTGCGGTCATCAGCGCCGGCATGGGGCATACCTCCGAACGGACGACGCAGATTTATCTGTCGATGCTCGAGAACTCGGTCATCGACCGGGAGAACCACCGGATTACGGCCCGGTTGAACCGGGCCGTCGGGCTGTAAAGCAGCCTGAGGGTGGGAAATCCCGATGAAAAGCGTGCGAAAATCTCCTGCGAAATCGTATCTTTGCGGCAATGAATGATGCAATCAATCTTTTCTGTGAATTGGGTGTTCCCGTTTGCGGGACTTCGGTTCGGATGCGGTGACACGGCGCGTAATCGAGGCAGCGTGTGCTGCCAACGGATGGTTTCTGCCGGAGGAGATTCTCCGCTCGGTCCGGACGATTGCCGACGAGATGCTTCGCCGCGAGCGTCTTGAAGCGTGGTTGGCCGACTACCCCGCCCTCCGGCAATGGCATGAACCCCGTAACGTTCTGGTCATCATGGCCGGGAATATTCCACTGGTCGGATTTTTCGATCTGCTGTGCGTATTGGTTGCGGGCCATCGCTGTCTGGTCAAACCCTCGGCCAAGGATCGTATCCTGATGGAGTATATCCTTGCCCGGTT
>CALUKK010000163.1 GCA_944321205.1 uncultured Alistipes sp. | reverse complement strand
CAGCACGAAATTAGCCCAAATATCAGAGGCTAAAACCTTGGTAAAAACTGCGGTGCAGGCTGTTGCGGAAGGCGTTGTCGAAGGACTTGCCGGTGTTTGTGATGAGCCCGACGCTGTGGAGGCTTCGTCCGAACAGCTGTGGGATCGGGCCAACACGGCCTATCTCAACGGCGACTACCACGCCGCGACGTCGATTTATGAGGAGATCCTCTCCCGCGGCCTGAGCTCGATGAAACTCTACTACAACCTGGGCAACTCCTGCTTCAAGGAGGGACGTCTGGGCGAGGCCATCCTCAATTACCATCGGGCGTTGCGCCTGGCTCCGGGCAATGAGGATGTGCGTTATAACCTGGAGGTGGCCGAGGCCCGGACCAAGGACAACATCGAACAGATTCCGGAATTCTTCCTGACGGGCTGGGTGCGCAGCGTACGTCATGCGATGAGCTGCACGGCGTGGAGCCTCTTTTCGCTGGTGGCGCTGGCCTGTGCGCTGGCCCTGTTCCTGATCTACCTGCTGGCACGTCGTTTGTCGATGCGCAAGACGGGATTTTATGGAACATTGATCGCCGTGGTGCTCTTCATGTTGACGAGTTGGTTCGCCATGGGGCAGCGCCGCGAGATGCTGGATGATACGCAGGCCGTGGTGATGTCCTTCTCGACGGCCGTGAAGAGCTCTCCGGACAAGTCGGCCACGGATCTTTTCGTGCTTCACGAAGGAACGCGGGTCGAGATTGTGAACCGCCTTGACCAATGGTGCGAAATCACCATCGCCGATGGCAAGAAGGGGTGGCTGGAGGCCAAAACGATCGAGACGATTTAGATGTCGCAACTTTTGCAGAATGTGGTCGGGGAGTTGTCGAAACTCCCGGGTGTGGGACGACGGACGGCTTTGCGGCTGGCCATCCATCTGTTGCGGATGGATCGGGAATCGGTTGCCGAGATGACGGAGAGCATCGACCGTTTCCGCAACGAGATCCGCCATTGTGCGCAATGCAACAACCTTTCGGACGAGGAGATCTGTCCGATCTGTGCCGATCCCGAACGGGATCATGCGACGATTTGCGTGGTGGAGCAGGTTGCCGACGTGCTGTCGATCGAAAATACGCACCAATACACGGGACTTTACCATGTGTTGGGCGGGTTGATCTCTCCGATGCAGGGAATCTCGCCGTCGGATCTGAAGATTGACCTGTTGTGCGAGCGGATTGCGGCCGGGGGTGTGAAGGAGGTGATCCTGGCAATCCCGACCTCGGTGGAGGGCGAGACGACGCTCTTCTACCTGATGAACCGCCTGCGGCCCCATGCGGGGTTGAAGATCACGTCGATAGCGCGGGGTATCGGTTTTGGCGACGAACTGGAGTATGTCGACGAACTGACCATCACGCATGCCCTGCGCAACCGCCGTGAGATTGAATAGCGCGGGGGCTGGCAAGGGGCCCGAATGGGGGGGGGAGAGAGCCGGGAGAGAAAAGAGGAGAGGGAGACGAGGAGAGGGGACGAGGAGAGGGGACGAGGGAGAGAGCGTGTTGAATGGGGCCCGAACGGGGAGGAGAAGCAGGGTGCTGAATGGAGTGTGAACGGAAAACTATTTTTTTATAACGTTTATAAACAAACGAATTATGGAATTTCTGACAAACGAGAAACTCACCATCGTGGGTGCAGCCGGTATGATCGGCTCGAACATGGCGCAGACGGCATTGATGATGCATCTTACGCCGAACATCTGCCTTTATGATCCCTTTGGCCCGGCGCTGGAGGGTGTTGCCGAGGAGCTTTATCACTGCGCTTTCGAAGGCGTGAACATCACTTGGACGACCGACGTCAAGGAGGCCCTGACGGGTACCGCCTATGTGGTATCGTCGGGAGGTGCCGCCCGCAAGGCCGGCATGACGCGTGAGGACCTGCTCAAGGGCAACGCACAGATCGCCGAGGACTTCGGTAAGAACATCAAGGCCTACTGCCCCGATGTAAAACACGTGGTTGTTATCTTCAACCCGGCCGATATTACGGGCTTGATTACGCTGATTTACAGTGGCCTGAAACCTTCGCAGCTGACGACGCTGGCCGCTCTGGACTCGACGCGTCTGCGTTCGGAACTGGCCAAGTATTTCAAGATTTCGCCCGATGAGGTTCGCAACTGTCGTACGTACGGTGGCCACGGCGAGCAGATGGCCGTTTTTGCTTCGACGACGATGGTGGCCGGCAAGCCCCTGTCGGAGCTCATCGGCAAGGAGATGCCCGAGGCTGACTGGGAAGCTCTGCAGCAGCGTGTGATCCAGGGTGGCAAACACATCATCGATCTGCGCGGGCGTTCGTCGTTCCAGAGCCCGGCCTATGTCTCGATCTGCATGATCGCCGCCGCCATGGGTGGCAAACCCTTCGAGTACCCGGCCGGAACCTACGTACACAACGGCGAGTTCAACCACATCATGATGGCCATGGAGACCGAGATCACGAAGAATGGCGTGCACTACAAGGACGTAAAGGGTACGCCCGAGGAGCACAAGAAGCTGCGTGAGAGCTACGAGCACCTTGTCAAGCTGCGCGACGAGGTGATCGAGATGGGTGTGCTGCCCGCCATCGACAAGTGGGGCGAACTGAACCCGAATCTCAAGTAATCGGGCCGCGCGTCCGACAACGACGAGCCCTCTTTCCCGACTGGGGAGGAGGGCTTTTTCGTGAGGGGGGGGGAGTGGCGAGGAGCAGGGGCGGCTTCGAACGGTGGCGTCGGGTGCTGATCGGTCGAAGATCGGGTGGTCCGGGCCCGTTGTGACCGGCGTCGTTCGCAGTAGCCGATTGAATCTCTGTTTCCGATGCGATCGGGCGTAGGCCAAGGCTGGCGATTGGCTGCCGGTCGCGTAGCCGGTTGTCAGTTACGGGTGCGATCTTTCGGCGTCGGTTGCTGCGGCCGGAAATCGACCGGCATGACGTATTTGATCGGAACTTTCCGGCCGCTCCGCCGTCCCGGTTCCCAGCGGGGTGACCGCTTCAGCACGCGGACCACCTCGTCGGAGAGCGAGCGGTCGGGACTCTGTAACACGTCAATCCGGGTCAGCCGTCCCATGGTGTCGATCACGAACGAGACGACTACCCGCCCCGGAATGCCGTTTACCAGGACCGTTTTCGACGGAGGGATCCGCTCCTGCACCCACTTCCGGAAGCCGGTGAGATCCTGCCCCTGGAAGCGGGGCAACGTCTCCGCACTGACGAACGGGAGATCCTCCTCCACCTCCTCTTCCGGCGGTACGGGGACCGTCAGCACCGGCTCGACATCTTCGCGGAACTCCGTCAGGTCGCCGTCCGGCGGGGGAAGTCTCCGCGAGGGTTCGGCTGCGGCCAGCGCCGCCTCGGGGTGTTGCTGCGGCGTGGTGATCTCGATGCGCGTCGTGCCGTCGGCCTCGTCGTGGATCGCGATGTCGATAATCTGACGGGGGTCCAGTCCGGCCAGCGAGGCCTGTTCGACGCCGTTGATCAGGTAGCGGACCGGTCGTTGCACGGTGGCCGGGGTGGCTCGTTCGGCCGACGGGTGGACCGGAAGGGTGTCTGTCGGAGTGGCCGACGTCTCCGGACAGCCGGAGGGTGTTCCCGTCTCCGGTGTCGGGGTGCCGGGATGCTCTGCGGTGGTGGGTGCTTCAGTTCCCTGCTCCATGCGCGGAATGGCCGGCTCCTGGGGGGCGTTCGTTGCTTCCTGCTGTCGGGGACCCTCCGCAAGGGCCGGGGCTTCGACCCGCTCCGCCCGCTGCAGGGTCACCAGTCCGACCGTCAGCGCCGCAATCAGAAGGACGGCTGCCGCCGCGATGCGACGTATGAGGCGTCGGTGCCGACGCCGTGTCTCGAGCGCCGCCCGTTCGAGGATGCGACGCCGGAGTGCGGCAAGGGCCTCGGCGGGGTCGCCGGGGTTCTCTTCGAATCCCTGCAACGCCTCGGCAAGCAGCGGATCGCGCTGCGCTTCGAGTTCCAGATCGCGGGCTTCGCACCCTCGGCGATCGCCCGTTAGATAGTCGATGAGTTTCATGGCCGTTTGTTTCCGAGACAGATTTTCAGATTGCGCTTGCCGTTCTGGATGTAGCTCCTCACGCTCTTCAGGTGCCACGACGTGAGGGCGGCGATGTCGGCGTAGGAGCATCGGTCGAAGAAAAAGAGACGGATTGAGCGTCGTTGGGGTTCGGGCAGCCGTTCCAGACACCGCTCGAGTGCCGAGCGGAGCTGCTGCCGGCGCTCCTCGTCGGCCAGCAGGTCGATCAGCTGGCCGTCGTCGGGCAGTTCGCGCGGCAGTTCGGCCGGGGGCATCTTCCCCTCCCGGCGCAGCCGCATGAGGCAGAGGTTGCGGCAGACCGTATGAAGCCAGTTGCGGAAGTTGCGGATCTCGTGGCGGCGGGCCTTGACGATCAGCTCCTCGAAGAGCTGCATCACCACATCCTCGGCATCGGCCCGGTTGTGCAGCAGGTGCAGCGCCACGCCGTAGACCAGTTCCGTGTGGCGGAGGTAAAGCCGGGCCAGATGCTCCGTGCGGCCGTCGGCCCGGTAGCGGGCCAGCAGTTCGTCATCGTCCGGGCGGGACGGATTATTCTCGGGTGATAGCATGGTTGGCGGGTTCTGACGGGTAAAGTTACTTGTTTTTTCGTGCGGATTTATGTATTTTTAAGGGTTTCCGCATCCAATAGATGCAACCGGTGCACAAAATGCATAAATTGGAACGATAAAAATGAAAGCGAAAACTCTTTTCCCGAAGCGGGTGCTTGTAGCCCTTCTGCTGCTGACGGCCGTCGGCGCCGTGGCTCAACCGGCTCAACCTGCCCAACCAACCGAATCCCGATCTCTGGCGGGGGACAGCTTGAAGGCCCGGATCGTCAAACTCGACGAGGTGATCCGCCGCCTCGATCTGCGGCTCAATCAGCTGACCTGGAAGACCTATCTCGACTATGCCGAACAGGCGCGGATCACCCCCAAGGTCTTCTCTCTGCCCGGGTTGAACTATAGGCGGCTGCGCGATACGGTGCCGGCCATCGATACGCTCGGCAAGCGGTTGCGCGCCGCCTCGGATGCCTACACGGCCATTCTGCGGACCGATCCGCAGTACGACACCATTCATCAGGAGTATGTGGCGCTCCGCGGAGTGAAGGATTCGGAGCGGGAGTCGGCCAACAGGATGCACTACAACCAGCTCTATGCGCGTCTGCGGGCCAACAATCCCGACTATGAGCCGGCTCTGGAGCGCAAGATCGAGGCCGAACGGCAGCGCAACATGGCCATCCTGCGCTACATGATCGACTATTACGGGACGAAGGGGTGGATTCTGTCGACTGATCCGCTGTTCTCCCGCTTTACGTCGGCGTGGAAGGAGTTGGAGGGGCGTTGCCCGGAAATCGCCCGCCTGCAGGGCGAACTCTCGCTGCTGCGCAGATTGCGCGTAGAACTCAATGAACGACTTCTTCGTGAGGAGTTCGGCGTCTCCGGGCGGGAGCCCGATGCCGGCTTCCGGACCGAATCTTCTGCGCCGGGAACGTTGGATGAGCCGTTCCTGTGATCGTAACGGTGGACGGGCTGAGCGGATGCGGCTATTGCAAGACAACGGCGGAACCGGTTTTTCACGGTCCCGCCGTCTTGTCTATCGTGCGGTGCAGACTATTTGGCCGACTTGGCCTTCGGGTCGGTCGGGGCCGGGACGGCCTGGAAGACGGCCCGCAGCTCGCCGTTCGAGAGGATCAGCAGCATCGGTCCGTCCATGTCGTAGTGGGTGGCCGATTCGAGGGCCTCGAGGAAGGCCGCTTCGTGTTTGGGATCGGGACAGGCCATGCGTGTCGAGGCCAGCGGCCCGATCTTCAGCGAACGACGCTCGTCACTTTTGTAGGGCCCCGAGATGTGGTTGCAGGAGCCTACGCCGGAGAGTTGCCCCTCTTCGGCCGAGAGGGTGATGGTGAAACTCCCTTCCCGGGGCTGGAGGGTCTCGCCGCCGAGCTGGATCAACTGCCATTCGGTTCCGGTCAGCGGTCGACGGGTTTTCTTCTGGTAGGAGCGGCAATGACAACATCCGGTCATAAGAATCGCCAGACCAGCGACTACCGCCACGCGCAACATGTTTTTCATCTTTTTTGAGTTGAGTTTTGCTGCAAATATAGAGAATAAATCGTACCTTTGGTGTCCCAATGATCCTTAGATATATGAAAAAAATCATCGCTTCCCCGCAGGCACCCAAAGCCGTGGGGCCTTATTCCCAGGCCGTTGAGACGGACGGGACGCTTTATGTTTCGGGACAGCTGCCCATCGACGGCACGACGGGCAAGATGGCCGAGGGCATCGAGGCCCAGACCAGGCAGTCGCTCACCAATATCGGACACATTCTTCGTGAAGCAGGATACGATTTCTCGGATGTGGTGAAGACCACGGTTCTGTTGCAGTCGATGAGTGATTTTGCGGCGATGAATGCCGTCTACGGGGAGTTTTTCCCGGGGGACAAGCCGGCACGGATGTGTTATCAGGTGGCGGCCCTTCCGATGGGAGCGCTGGTGGAGATCGACGCCGTGGGCGTGAAATAACTCTTCGGGTTTCGAAGCAAGCGCGTCCCGGAGAGTCTGGGACGCGCCTTTTCGCCTTTTGTAGATAAATTGTCGATAAGTTTGGTTCTCCAGATTGGATTTTTCGGGGGAAAAGTCTGAAATTTGTAGAACCACGGTTTTTGCCGCGCGTGTTCCCTGACCGCCGGATACTTCTGCCGAAATACAGAAATTGAAGAATTTGCAAAAAAAATAGATAGATAAGAATCAAGCTATTATGTCGAAAACAACCAATACCGAAGCGCCGCAGAAGGTCGATTACAACGATGCGGTTGCCGAGTCGAAGCGGTACTTCGAGGGGGATGATCTTGCCGCCACGGTGTGGGTGAGCAAGTATGCCCTGAAGGACTCCTTCGGAAACATCTACGAACGCTCGCCGCGGGAGATGCACCAGCGCATCGCCGCCGAGATCGAGCGCATCGAGCGCAAATACCCGAACCCCCTCTCCCGGGAGGAGGCCTTCGAGCTGCTCGATCATTTCCGCTATGTCATTCCGCAGGGCGGCCCGATGACGGGTATCGGAAACAATTTCCAGGTGGCATCGCTGTCGAACTGCTTTGTCATCGGTCACAAACATCCCGCCGACTCCTATGGCGGCATCTTCCGCATGGACGAGGAGCAGGTGCAGCTGATGAAACGCCGGGGCGGTGTGGGGCATGATCTCTCGCACATCCGTCCGACGGGCAGTCCGGTGCTCAACTCGGCCCTGACGTCGACCGGAATCGTTCCCTTCATGGAGCGCTATTCGAATTCGACGCGCGAGGTGGCTCAGGACGGCCGCCGCGGCGCCCTGATGCTGACTCTCTCGATCAAGCACCCCGACGCCGAGCGCTTCATCGATGCCAAGGTCGATACGGGCAAGGTTACGGGTGCCAACGTCTCGATCAAGATCGACGACGAGTTCATGCGCGCGGCGCTGGCCGGCAAGAAGTACCACCAACAGTTCCCGATCGATTCCGACCACCCGAAATACGAACAGGATATCGATGCCCGCAAACTTTGGGAGAAGATCATCCACAATGCCTGGAAATCGGCCGAGCCGGGTGTGCTCTTCTGGGATACGGTCATCCGCGAAAGCATTCCGGACTGTTATGCCGACGAGGGCTTCGTGACAGTCTCGACGAACCCCTGCGGAGAGATTCCGCTCTGTCCGTACGATTCGTGCCGTCTGCTGGCGATGAACCTCTTCAGCTATGTCGAGAATCCCTTCAAGGCGGATGCGAAATTCAACTTCGAAAAGTTCCGCGACCATGTGGGCAAGGCCATGCACATGATGGACGACATCATCGACCTGGAATTGGAAAAGGTCGAGCAGATCATCTCGAAGATCGAACACGACCCCGAAGATCTGGATGTCCGTCGTGTGGAACTGGAGCTCTGGAAAAAGATCCGCACGATGGCACAGAAGGGCCGCCGTACGGGCCTGGGCATCACGGCCGAAGGCGACATGCTGGCGGCTCTGGGACTTCGCTACGGTTCACAGGAGGCGATCGATTTTGCCGTCGAGGTGCAGAAGACGCTGGCCCTGGCAGCCTACGGCGCCTCGGTGAAGATGGCCGCCGAGCGGGGCGCCTTCCCGATCTACGATGCCGCCAAGGAGGTCAACAATCCGATGATCGCCCGCATTCGCGAGGCCGATCCGGCCCTCTATGAGGAGATGGTGAAGGTCGGACGCCGCAACATCGCCATGTTGACCATCGCCCCGACGGGTACCACGTCGCTCATGTCCCAGACCACCTCGGGTATCGAGCCGGTCTTCCGTACGGTCTACAAACGTCGTCGCAAGATCAACCCCTCGGACCACGATACACATGTCGACTACGAGGATGAAACGGGCGAAAAGTTCCAGGAGTACAACGTCTACCACCACAACTTCGTGAAGTGGCTGGAGGCAAACGGATACGATACCTCGAAGCTTGCCACGATCTCCGACGAGGAGCTCGACGAATGGGTGAAGGCTTCACCCTATCATGGAGCTACGGCCAACGATATCGACTGGGTTGCCAAGGTGAAGATGCAGGGTGCGATCCAGAAGTGGGTGGACCATTCGATCTCGGTGACGGTGAATCTTCCGAACAATGTCTCGGAGGAGCTTGTGGCCGATGTCTATCGTACGGCCTGGGAGTGTGGCTGCAAGGGTGTTACGGTCTATCGGGACGGCTGCCGTTCGGGTGTGCTGCTGGACAAGAACTCCAAAGGTAAGAAGAGTCGTTGCGAAGAACACCCGGGTGAGGTGCTGAAGCGTCCGAAGTCGATTCCTGCGGACATCGTGCGTTTCAAGAACGGTTCGGAAGACTGGATTGCCTTCGTGGGGCTGCAGAACGGACGTCCGTACGAAATTTTCACCGGAAAGATCGAGGAAGATGCCATGTACATCCCGCCGAAGATCAAGAAGGGTTATATTATAAAGGTGCGGGAGGAGGACGGCACGAAACGGTACGACTTCCAGTATACGGACCGTTATGGATACACGAATACGATCGGAGGTATTTCGCGCCTGTTCAACGAAGAGTTCTGGAACTATGCCAAGTTGATTTCGGGCGTACTGCGTCATGGCATGCCGATCGAGAAGACGGTTTCGCTCATCGAATCATTGCATCTGGACAGCGTGTCGATCAATACGTGGAAGACGGGCGTCTGCCGGGCTCTGAAGCAGTATATCGTCGACGGTACGAAGTCCAAGGGCAAGTGTCCGAGTTGTGGCCAGGAGAACATGGCTTATCAGAACGGTTGCCTGACCTGCATGTCGTGCGGCTATTCGAAATGCGGATGATGGTATAAAACGCTCTCGCGCTGTTTTGAAAAGGCCTGGAACATTCGTTCCGGGCCTTTTTGAGCGGAGATAGGCCGGTTTGGACTCTTTTTTTTCAGCCTTGATGATTCCAATTGTGAAAAAATGCGTACTTTTACGACAAGTATGTAAAGGTATTGAAACCGTATAATTTTGTAGTGATATGAAAAAGTTTTTCCTGACATTCCTGCTTGCGGCCTTTGCTGTTTCAGCGTGGGCTGAAGAGACTCCCAAGAAGCCGAGCTTTGCGGGATTTGTCTCCAACGGTTTTTGGGACAACTGGGAAATCTCTGCCGGAGTGGGTGGAGGTACGGCCTTCTCGAATAGCGGCAACCTCGGATCGTGGGGGGATCGCTTTGGCTTTGAAGGTAATTTCTCTTTGACGAAGTGGTTGCATCCGGTCGTTGGAGTTCGTGGCCAGCTTCAGGGCGGTTGGTTCAATAATTTCGATGGAGAGTTGGGCAAGATGAAATGGCCGTATCTGTTTGTACATACCGACCTGATGATCAATGCCTCGAACTGGATCGGCGGCTATCGCGAAGATCGGGCCTGGTACGGAGTACCGTTCGTGGGATTCGGTTATATGGCGTCGAACTTTACCGACAAGAGTCAGAGTGACAATCTTTCGGGGACCAGCCAGGAGTTTGCCTTTACGGCCGGTTTGCTCAACAAGTTCCGGATTTCGCGGGCTTTTGATATCAATCTCGAACTCAAGGGTCTTCTTGCCAAGTCGGAGATCTGTCCGGCATCGATGGGCGGCGCCTATCTTTTCGGCTTCACGGCAACGGCCGGAATTACCTATCGGTTCAACCAGCGCAACTGGCAGCGGGGTGTCCCGGGTTATACGGCTGAAGACATCCGGGCCTTCCAGGAGGCCGTAGCGGCCGGAACGGCGGCTCTTGAAGCCTCGAAGGCCGAGAATGCGCGTTTGAGCGAGGAGTTGACGGCGGCTCAGCGCGCCGCGAAGGCTGCACATGCTGCGGCGGCACAGGCTGAGGCGAAGGCTGCACAGGAGGCTGCGGCGGCTCGGAAGGTCAATACCTCAAGTCCGACCTCGATCATTTTCTATGATTACAGCATGTCGAAGCTGACGGCCAAGGACAAGACGCGTCTGGAGTTGACGGCCGAGTTGATCAAGAACGGACCGAAGGATCGGATCTATACCATCCAGGGACATGCCGATCAGCAGACGGGAACGCCGGCCGGGAACAGACGGGTTGCCGAGAATCGTGCCAAGAACGTATATGACTTCCTGGTTAAATGCGGCGTGAATCCCAAGCAGTTGACCTATGAAGGTCTGGGTAACGAGCCTGATATTTACAACATTCAGGATGCCAATCGTGCCGTGATCATCAAATAACCCGAGTCGGGGAGGCGGGGGAGAGGATGGTCCCTTTTACCCCCCCCCGTAGAATACGAAAAGAGAGTTTTCCTTATAAGGAGAACTCTCTTTTTTCAATATATGAGAACGCTCAAGAAGCCGCGGTCCGATTCTTCGATAAGGTCCGATTCTTGAACGGATTTACAGGGCGCTCCTTGCGCCTTTTGCAGAATTTGCAGAATACCTGCCCCCGTTTCAAACGCACTTTCTGGCCTGTCACGGCTCCTTTTCGGAGTCATGCTGCATTTCCGCTTCGGGCTTTCTCGACTCTACGGTGTATCCGGGCTTCTGCCGGAACACCTTTCCGCACCCATCCTGGCTGCTCGATCTCACGCTGGCACCTCTTCGGACTCACGCTGTCGCCTCTTCTCCGCACCGTACCTCTCCGACCCTGGCCTTCGATCAGCGGATAATGACGGCATTGACCAGCCGGATCCCCGAACGACGATTGATCTCCTCCTTCAGCGCTTCCCGTTGATAAAAGAGTTCGGATCGAACGACGCTCGATTGAATCCGTACATACAGAATATGCTTGTCCAGACGTAATTCGGAGGTCAGATTGGCGACATGATCTCCGACAATCTCCCGCCAGGTGTCGGGTAACTTGCCTTCGGCGACCTTTGCCGCGACATACGGGCGCTTGAAGAACTCCTCGAGCAATTCGCCCATCAGCATGGTTTTCGTGCGTCTCATGATTCGTGCGTTTCGGTTTGCCGGGCTGCCGCCGCTGTTTCAACTGTTTCATCCACTTCGGTTTCTCCGCGATCTTCGGTCACTCCGGACTTCTCGGTTTCGGCCTCGGTCAGCCGTTTTGCATCCTCGGCCTTCTCTTCGCCGAGTTGCACGGCCTGGCGTTCCTGGGAGATCGTACCTCCGGAGACCGTGAAGAGGGTATAGTCCCCACCGGCCCGATCGAGAATCCACTTCAAACGCACGGGATTGCAGTCGGAGATGAGAATCTGCCCGAAGTCCTCGGAGGAGACCAGCCGGATCAACTGTTCGACCCGCCCGGCATCGAGCTTGTCGAACAGATCATCCAGCAACAGAATGGGACGTTCGTGCTTCTCCTCGGCCACAATGGCATACTGGGCGAGCTTCAGCGCGATGAGGAATGACTTCTGCTGTCCCTGCGAACCGTATTTACGTAACGGGAACCCGCCGATCTTCAAGACCAGATCGTCCCGATGAATGCCTGCCGTGGTGAATTCATTGATGAGATCCTTCTGGCGGGCATTTCGCAGAATCTCTTCGAAGGGCCGTTCGTTCAGTTCCGATTTGTAAAGCAGTTCGACCTGTTCGCGATCTTCCGAAAGCTGGCGGTAATACTGTTCCACGATGGGCTGAAGCCGTTCGACAAACTCCCGGCGACGGGCATGGATCATCTGCCCGTGATCGCAGAGTTGCCGGTCGTAGATCTGCAACATCGTCTCATCGGGCTGAGTCTTGAGCAGCCGGTTGCGTTCGGCCAGTACGGCATTGTAACGCATGACAGCCTGCAGATAGGCGCGGTCGAGCTGCGAAATGAAGGCATTGAGATAACGGCGGCGTTCATCCGCGGCCTCGGAGATCAGCGCGCTGTCGGCCGGAGAGACGATCACTGCGGGAATCAGCCCCACGTGGTCCGACAGCCGGTCATACTCCTTTCCGTTGCGTTTGAGCACCTTGCCGCCCTTGCGGGAGAAGGAGCAGACGATCGTCTCCCGCTTGCCCGCGTCGGTCGTGTAGGTTCCTTCGAGGAGAAAGAAGTCGGCATCGTGGCGGATGCTCTGGCCGTCGGTCATCTGCAGCGCCGATTTGCACATCGAGAGGTAGTAGACGGCATCGATGACATTGGTTTTCCCGGCGCCGTTGTCGCCCACCAGCGCATTGATTCCGGGGCCGAGCGAGAGCTCCTCCTGGCGGATGTTTTTGAAATTCAGCAGCGCTATTTTCTTCAAGTACATAGGACAAAAATACAAAAAATCCGGACACGACATTGCACATTGTGAATAGTTTTGTATCTTTGCAAACTATCGTACGCATATAAACTAAAAACAACAATAGCAACTATGGCAAAACAGAACGTCGCCGAACCGGAAACTCTCGGCGCGGCAATGAACAAAACGGAGCTCTTTTTTGAGAAGAACGGTCGTTTGATGTCCTACATTTTTCTGGGTCTGTTGATTCTTGCGGCCCTGATTTTCGGGTATCGGTCGTTGATCGTCCTGCCGCGGGCCGAGAAGGCCGCCGAGATGATCGCCGAGGCGCAGAATCGTTTTGACAGTGCGACTCCGGATTTCGAACTGGCCCTGCACGGAGATGCCAATGGCGCCGGATTTCTGGATGTTGTCGAGAAGTACGGATCGACGCCTTCGGGCAATCTTGCCAAGCATTATGCGGGAATCTGCTACCTGCGCACCGGGGATCTGGAGAATGCCGCCAAGTATCTGGCCAAGTTCTCGCCCGTGAAGGGGATTCCGGGGTCGTTGATCAATGCCCAGAATTACGGATTGCAGGGTGACGTGGCCGTAGAGCAGCAGAACTACGCCCAGGCCGTGAAGTTCTACGAGAAGGCCGTGAAGGCTGCCGACAACAACATGACCACACCGATGTATCTGCGCAAGGCAGGGCTTGCCGAGCAGGCGTTGGGCAACAACGAAAAGGCTGCGGGCTATTACGAGCGGATTCTGACCGCTTATCCGGCATCGATGGAGGCCCGGGAGGCCGAGAAGTTGCTGGGCAGCGTAAAATAGCGATCGACCATGGCAACCCGGAATCACAATCTTTCGAAATTCGACGCTCCGTTGCCTTCGGCGGCGGACATGCGTTTCGGTATTGTCGTGGCCGAATGGAATCGCGAAGTGACCGAGGCGCTGCTCGAGGGCGCCGTGCGGACTTTGCGGGCTGCGGGCTGTCCGGACATGAATATCCAGGTGAAGTACGTTCCCGGGACTTTTGAGCTTTCGCTGGGAGCACAGTTTTTTGCCGAGTATACGGATGTCGATGCGGTGATCGCTTTGGGTTGTGTGATCCAGGGTGATACGCGCCATTTCGACTTCATCTGCCAGGGGGTGACGCAGGGCATTACGCAATTGCAGATTCAATGGAACATGCCCATCTCCTTCGGGGTCTTGACGGTGAATGACATGCAGCAGGCGCTGGACCGTTGTGGCGGGCGTCTGGGCAACAAGGGGGATGAAGCGGCTGCGGCAGCCATTAACATGGTGAAGTTGCAGATCGACATGGAGGCCGCGTCTCCCGAGAAGGAGCCGGATCGCCGCAACATCAACTGACCCGGGGGCCGCAGAAGCCGGAGGGGAAGGAGAACCCAAGGGGGAAGGAGAACCCACAGAACGGACGGAGGTGCCGCGGAGAAATTGCGTACGGATCGGGCCGCAGAAGCCGGAGGGAGGAGAACTTACAGACCGGGCTGAGGTGCCGTGGAGAAATTGCGTACGGATCGGACCACGGAAGCCGGAGGGCGGAGAACCCACAGAACGGACGGAGGTGCCGCAGGAAAATTGTGCGGGACGAGAGGGATTGGATCGTAAGGCGGAACTGAAATCTCGGGAGCAGCCGGGGCGCAGAATCGCAGAACACCGTAGAATTCCGCGGTCAGAGACTTGGATCCAGACTCGTTGATGAGGCCTTGAATGAAGAAATATCGGTAAAGAGTAAGAGCCCTCGACCATTAAAGAACGGACATTGCATCATGCAATGTCCGTTCTTGTTTCCACTTTGTCAGAAGGTTACCCCCCTCTGCCTCCCTCCTCCTGCGGCGTCAGAAGACCCCCAGGTTGTCCAGGAAGAGCAGCAGCATGACCAGCGGACAGAAATACCGCAACAAGATGATGAAAAGCCCGTAAATACGGAATTTCAACGCTCCGTTGTTGGTAATCTGATCCTTGAGAACCTGCTGATCGAGCCTCCATCCGACGAAAATACAGGTGAAGAACCCACCGACGGGTAGCAGAATGTTGGCCGTGACGTAATCCAGCAAATCGAAAAGCGTAAGCCCGAAAGGCTTCCATCCACTCCAGACTCCGACTGATAATGATGCTACGATTCCCAGGAGAGTCGTGGCTATGGTTGTAGCCCAGGCTGCGCCACGACGACTCATATGCCACTCCTCGTGCAGATAGGCCGTGATCACCTCATGCAGCGAGATGGTTGAAGTCAGCGCCGCAACCACCAGCAGCAGGAAGAATATCGCCGACCAGACCATGCTCAGCGGCATGCCGTTGAAGATGCTGGGCAGGGTGATGAAGACCAGCGAGGGACCCGACGAAGGTTCGATTCCGACGCTGAAGACCGCCGGGAAGATCACGACTCCCGCCAATACGGCGACCAGCGTGTCGAGAATCGTGACATTCAGAGCCGTATGGCGCAAACTGGTTTCGGGTTTGAAATAGGAGGCGTATGTGACCATCGTTCCGATTCCGATCGAGAGCGAGAAGAAGGCCTGCCCGAGCGCCACGAGAAAGGTCGAGGGCGTCACTTTCGAAAAGTCGGGTTTGAAGAAGAAGCGCAATCCCTCCTCTCCGCCGGGCATCAGCAGCGAATGGATCGACAGTGCGATCAGGATCACGAAGAGCAACGGCATAAGCACCTTGGCTGAACGTTCGATTCCCTTCTGTACTCCCAGGGCGATGACGAAGTGAGTGGCCAGGGCAAAGAGAATGGTGTAGAGTACCGGCCGCCAGGGATTCTGGATGAAGGTGTTGAAGACCGATTCATACTCTGCGGCCGTGGTGTAACGGGCCAGGCTTCCCGTTACGGAGTGTACCATGTATTCGGCGGTCCAGCCCGATACCACGAAGTAGAAACCCAGAATGAGGAAGGCTGCCAGAACGCCGTTGTATCCCAGAAAACTCCAACGTTTGTCAAGAGCCCGATAGGCCCCGACAGCGTTGAGATGCGATGCGCGGCCTACGGAGAATTCGGCGATCATGAGCGGCAGCCCCATGAAGATGACGCAGAGGATGTAGATCACCAGAAAGGCCCCGCCACCGTTGTCTCCGGCAACATACGGGAATCGCCAGATGTTGCCCAGACCCACGGAACTTCCTGCGGCGACCAATACGGCGCTCAACTTTCCACCCAGGGTGGCGCGATTGTGCGAATGAGAGTGCATATGCGGACTTTTTTAGGAAACGCCCGACAAAGGGAAGTCCACCCCTTCGTCGTGACGTCCGGTTTATCTTTCCAGTACGACGCTGACCCGTTCGAGCTTGCCGCCCAATGGCGGAGCCAGTTTCGAAACGGTGCATTTCACGTGCCGGACCTGTGGAAATCCGGCATGGATGGCATCGATAATGTTCATGGCAACCCGTTCGATGGTGCGTTGCGTGACGGCCATCTGGCGGCGGACCACCTCATAGACCGTGAGGTAGTTCACGGCCTTTTCGACGGAGTCTTCGGCGGCCACGTCGCCCAGTTCGGTCGTGATCTCCACGTCGACCGTGAAACGGTTGCCGACCTTGCGTTCCAACTCGTAACAGCCATGGAAAGCATGAAACTCCATGCGTTGGAGAACGATGCGGTACTCCATGCTATTCGGCGATAACGAGGTAATAGTTCTTCTTGCCGCGCTGTACGAGCAGATATTTTCCGGCGATCAGGTCGTCGGCCGTAACCTGCCGCAGCGCATCGGACAGTTTTTCGCGGTTCATCGAGACGCCGCCGCCCTGTACCAGTTTGCGGCATTCGCCTTTCGAGGGGAAGATCTGCGCCTTTTCAACACAGAGCTCCACGAACGGAATTCCCGCCTCCAGCTCCGTGCGGGCCACGCGGAACTGCGGAACCCCTTCGAAGACCTGGAGAAGTGTCGCCTCGTCCAGACGGCGCAAAGCCTCGGAGGTGGCTCCGCCGAAGAGGATGTTCGAAGCCTCGACGGCCTTCTCATACTCCTCTTTCGAGTGAATCATCGTGGTGATCTCCTGGGCCAGTCTCTTTTGCAGGACTCGCAGATGAGGGGCCGCATCGTGTTCGGCGATGAGTCCTTCGATGGTTTCGCGATCCAGCAGCGTGAAGATCTTGATATAGCGTTTGGCATCCTCATCGCTGACGTTGAGCCAGAACTGGTAGAACTTGTAGGGTGACGTATAGCGCGGATCGAGCCAGACATTGCCGCTTTCGGTCTTGCCGAACTTCGTGCCGTCGGCCTTGGTGATCAGCGGGCAGGTGATGGCATAGGCTTCGGCTTCGGGACCGAGTTTGCGGCGGATGAGTTCCGTCCCGGTAGTGATGTTGCCCCACTGGTCGGCGCCGCCGAGCTGGATCTTGCAGTTCATCGTTTCGTAGAGGTGCAGGAAGTCGTAGCCCTGTACCAGCTGGTAGGTGAATTCGGTGAACGACATGCCGTCACCCTCGCCGTTAAAGCGTTTCTTGACCGAATCCTTGGCCATCATGTAGTTGACCGTAATGCACTTGCCGATGTCGCGGATGAAGTCCAGGAACGTGAAGTCCTTCATCCAGTCGT
>CALUKK010000162.1 GCA_944321205.1 uncultured Alistipes sp. | reverse complement strand
TGATCCGCTGCTGCCGGCCGTTCTGGACGTCTACGAGAAGCAGGGCATCCGCAACGGACACCCGCAGAACAAGATGAAGGGCCCGGCCTTCAAGACGGAGCTGGCCACGGCCTATCCCGATTGCCGTTTGGTAGTCACGAAGGAGACGCTGACGGTTGAGGGGATGATCAAGATTGTCTACGACCTGCTGAAGGATAAACTCAACATCGCCAAGATCACCTTCACGAGTGGTGTGAATGCGGCTTCGGCGGAGTTTGTGACCAAGAACGACATCGACCGCTGCCCGCTGTGCGGCGTTGCACTCAACGAGGAGGGTGTATGTCCGAAGTGCGGGTATCGCAAGAAGAAGTAGCCGTCACACTCTGTGGATAGGGTAGTCGGGTTCCGATTTTCGGAACCCGACTTTTTTATTCACAGCGCAATTTTTTTTCTGGGTGTCATGGCTTTTTCGCCTTTAGGAGTAATATGGATTTTTATTTTATAAAGAATAATATTTTGTTCGTTGTTGGATGTAGATGGCATCTATGAATAACATATTAGCAGTTGATGTCTTAAATCCAAGTGAGGTGACGATGCTGATTGCGGCGAGAGTCAAGTCTCAGAGGGCGAAACTGGATTTGATGCAGAACGTATTAGCTGCGCGCTAGAGAAGTAGGTTGCGGTATACTTCAGACTTTGACAGGCGGAAGAAGTCTTGTTAGGAGAACGGATTGCTTTGCGTTGAATGTTCTATGAGTTGGTTGGCTGTTCTGCTTTGATAGTGAGATTGCTGCTGAATTTATTCCACAATCTTCGATAATTGATCTTTGATTTTTGTTCCTTCGTCGGTCCCCGTGGTCGAGAGGCGCAGCAGCGGTAGGCCGTAGCGGTTGAGGATGCGATCCTTCATCCGGTCGCGTTCGGATTGGCGGGTTCCTTGTTTGTGGAACTGGTAGCCGTTGGTCTCGACAGCCAGGACGGGCCGTTTGCTTACGCGGTTGTAGATCAGGAAGTCGAGGTGTGTGGCACCGTTCGAGGCATAGCGGCGCTCCTCGTCGTCGAGAAGCGTCCAGTCGTGGATCAACTGTCGCAGCGGTTGATGGTAGAGGACGCCCAGATGCCGGAATGCCGGATCGGCCGCCAGCACCCGCTCCAACAGGGCATAGGTCAGATTCTCGGAGTCGAACTCCGAGATCCGGCGGTGCCGCTTGAGGAACTCCCGCCGCGCCTCGGCATAAGGTTCGTAGAGCAGGTCGAAAACCGAATGGATGGCACTTTCCGTGATTTTGCCACCGTTGTAGTCGATGTAGGCCAGCAGATCGGCGATGTTGCGACTGTCGGGCTGCTCGTTGCTCGAGGTGATGAGCGTAAATTGCCGTTTGGCCCGTGATACGGCGACGTTCAGCAGATTGGGATCATCCGTGAAGGCGGTAATCTGATCGTCGACGGTCGACAGGATGATGGCCTCCTTCTCCCGTCCTTGGAACTTGTGGACCGTGGCCACGTCAATACCTCCGCTCAGCTCGCGGTGGAGCGCATTGACCTGCTCGTTGTAGGGGGAGATAATGCCGATTTCGGCCGGCTCGCAGGGGAGTGACGGCAGCACCTCGCGCCGGATCGTTTCGATCTCGCGGGGATTGAATGCTCCCCGCGCGTGATGACCCGGTGTGGTCCGCCACGCCGTGATGACGTCGGGTTCGCCGTGATCTTCGGTCATGATCAACAGGCGCCCGCCGTAGAAGCGCTGGTTGCAGAAGTTGATGATTTTCGGATGGCAGCGGTAGTGTTCGCGCAGCAGCGTCTGAGGCGCTTCGGGAAAGACCCGACAGACGGACTCCAGAAAACTCAGCGCGGCGCAGTCGTAGCGGGGATCGATCGCGTGTTTGGCGGCGATGGCCTGCATGCGGAGCCGGTCGGCATCCGTGATGACATTGGGCAACTGCATCGAGTCGCCGACAATCACCGCATTGCAGGCGCACATCAGCGCCAGCGCCCCCGTTTCGGACGACACCTGCGAGGCTTCGTCCATGATCACGTAGTCGAACAGCGTCTCCGCCCGGAAATTCGACCGAGAGGAGAAGGTTGTGCTCAACACGACGGGGTACTCTTTGAGCAGCTCGGGGGTGATGTGCTGGAAAATGGGCCGTTTGTGTCCCTTGCCATAGCGGGCGGCCAGTCGGCTGCGTAGGTAGCGCATCGAGTCGTCGCTCAGCCGGGCCACCATCGCCGGAGCATCCGACGTGGCAAGTTGCTTTTCAATCCGGTCGATCTCCGTCGAGAGCTCCTCTTGTCGAACTTGGTAGTAACTGCGCTGGAGGAGGGGGATCAATCGCTGGAGATCCTGCCGCTCCGGGAGGCTGGAAAATCCGTCGAAGAGGCGGCGGATCCGACGTTTGAGCAGAAACCATCGGACCGTTTCCCGCCATCGATCGAAGAGTCCGTTCGGCTGCCATTCGACGGCGGCCTGCAATTCGTTCCACAGCATCAGCAGCCGGGCCGACGGCATCTGCCGACGAAGTGTGACGGAGGGATCAATCGTTGTCTCTTGCTCGAAATGGAGCTGTTCGGTTTGCAGCCCCGTCAACTCCTGCCGGGCACGAGCCAGCCGCTCCTGACGTTCGAAAACCGTCTGCAACGATTCGGCTTCGGACTGGATGGTGCGGAGAAACTCTGGAGAGTCGGTTTCGGCCGAATACCACGAGTCGATCTCGGCCGGAATGGACTTCTCAATGGCCTGTGTCTCGACGAAGACTGTCTTTCGCTCACGGCTGCCCAGCAGGGCGGTGAGAAATCCCAGCCCCTGCTTCTCCAGCTTCTCTACCACGTTTTCGATGGCTGAGTTGTTGTTCGAGACGACCAGCACGGTCTTCTCCTGCACCACAAGGTTGGCCACGATGTTGAGGATCGTCTGCGTCTTGCCGGTTCCCGGAGGGCCCTGGATGATGCTGATCTGATTCCCGAAGGCTGCCTGGATGGCTCTTTGCTGGCTGGCGTTGCACCCGAAGGGGTAGATGAGCGGCGGCACCGGGAATTGCCGTGGCGAGTCCTTGCCGGGATTCAGGTAGAGGGCCGCCGCCGAACGGTCGGAGACGAAGTCAATCTTCTGATACTGCATCAGCAGCAGTTTCTGTCCGTCGTCGGTCTTCAGTGGGTTGAGCTCCGCTACGTCGCGCAGATAGGCGAAGCGATCCTGTGCGGGTGGTTCCTCCAGGCACGACCGGACGAGTTCGACCTCTGATCCCTTGTAGTGGGCTCCGGAGCCATTGGCGTATTCCACATACCAGAATCGCCGCGCACCTTGTTGAAAGGCGGCAATGTAGGAGAGAGGCTCTATTTGGCGCCCCTTGTAGAGCAGGTGGCAATGCTGCGGATCAAATACCACGGGATCCTTCAGCCACAACACTTTGCTCGGGACATAGGAGTAGGTCTTCGGGAAATTACAGAAAATGACCTGGCAGCGGTTGGGCCTTGAGGTGTACCAACAGCGTTCGACGGAGTCGGTTTTGTCCTCTCCGTCAATGATAATCCTATTTTCCCGTGGGTTGTACATCCTGATATAGCGGTAGGTGCCGTTATTTTAGTTTTTTGCCGCAGGAGAAAGCCTTGTCGACTGTAACTCCTAATTCAATGTATTCGAGATGAATGGGATCGTAGGTGATCGGGCGCAATTTACGCAGGTCGATTTGTCCGTCGGTAAGAATGCTTTCGTCGGCCGAGATGTTGACGATACGTCCTGTCAGATGGCAGCTTGCGGGATCATAGGAGAGTAGTTCGCACTCGAGCGTCATGGGCAGTTCGTCGATCATCGGGGCATTGACGTGTG
>CALUKK010000161.1 GCA_944321205.1 uncultured Alistipes sp. | reverse complement strand
ATCGTACGGGGCTGGCGCTCCCGGAGAAGAGCGATCAGGTCTTTTCGCTGGTGGCCGTTGGGGGCGGTTTGCCGCTTGTTGTGGGGATCCTGTTTGTCGTGGGGCTCATTTCGAGCACCTATTCGGCGGCGGGTTCGGCCCTGACGGCCCTGACGACCTCCTTTACGGTCGACATCCTCGAAGCGACGAAACGCTTCGACGAAGCCTCCCTGACCCGCCTGCGCAAGGGGGTGCACATCGTCATGGCCCTGCTCATGGCGGGCGTGATCCTGGCCTTCGAGTACCTGGCCGACGACAGCGTCATCAACCTGGTCTACAAGGTGGCCAGCTATACCTACGGGCCGATCCTCGGGATGTTCGCCTTCGGCATGCTGACGCGCCGCCGGGTGCGGGACCGCTGGATTCCGCTGGTGGCCGTTGCGGCTCCGGTGTTGAGTGCCTGGTTGCAGACGTGGGCCCGGGAGGCGTGGAATTATCAAATCGGCTTTGAACTTCTGATCTACAATGCCGCCTTTACGATGGCGGGCATGTACATGCTTTCGCAACGAAATGAAAAATAGACTTCTATATCTGTTTTTAAGTCTGTCGCTCGGTATATGGAGCGACGTCTCGGCCGCTGATATCGGCGCCGCCACCCGGGTGCGGATCGGCCAGAGCCTTTCGCGGATCGTCTCGCGCGAGGTCTCGGGCGGCTACCAGAAGGCCGAACCGATCACCGTCCGGGTGCAGGGCGTCCGAGCCACGCGCCGTACGGTACGCATCTACGCCTCGATCGGTCTTTCGTACTACCCCTTCCGGGAGGCGAATGTCCGGGCGTTGCGCGATTCGGTGCGGGCGCTGCTGCCGGCCGAATACCGCAAGGCGCAGATCGAACTCTATACCGACAACCGCGAGATTGCGGAGTTGATCCCCATGGCCTGCCGCGACGCTGCCGCGCTGCGGCGACAGATCGAGAAACGCCGACTCGTCCCCTTTACCAACCGCTCCGAGCGGCCGTTGGTGACGCCTCTTTCACGGGCCGGCGCCGTGACGGGCGGTCTTGCGGGACGGCATATCGCCCTATGGCAGAGTCATGGCCGCTATTTCGATCAGACGCGGGATCAGTGGCGGTGGCAGCGTTCGGCCCTGTGGCAGACGTGCGAGGATCTCTATACGCAGAGCTACGTTCTTCCGTATCTGGTTCCGATGCTGGAGAATGCCGGAGCGTGTGTGCTGTTGCCGCGTGAGCGTGACGTGCAGTTGCACGAGGTGCTTGCGGACAACGATGCCCCGGGAGAATATGCCGAACAGGGGGCCTGGGGACCGGGAGGAGCGGGTTTTGCCCACCTCAAGCAGGTCTATCTTACGGGAGAGAATCCCTTCCGGGACGGGACGACGCGCCGCATCCGTACCGTGACGCATCGCCCTTCGGGGGAGGCCGTCTGGCGGGCCACGATCCCCGAGCGGGGAGAATATGCCGTCTATGTGAGCTACGAATCGACTCCCGAGAGTGCCGATGATGCCCACTATGCGGTGCATCACCTCGGGGGTACGACGGAGTTCGCCGTCAATCAGACGATGGGTGGCGGAACGTGGATCTATCTGGGACGCTTTGCCTTTGCCGCGGGCGAGCAGCCGGTCGTGACGCTGACGAACCGTTCGCGTCGGGCCGGACGTCTCGTTACGGCCGATGCCGTGAAGCTGGGCGGCGGTTTCGGAAACGTGGCCCGTACGCCGTGCGACTCGTTGCGGCGGGCCGACCGGGAGTATGTGGCCGAGACGAGCGGTTATCCGCGTTTCTGCGAAGGGGCCCGTTATTGGCTCCAGTGGGCGGGATTCCCCGAATCGGTCTACACGCCGAAAGGGAATACGGACGACTACAAGGACGATTACATGTCGCGGGCCCATTGGGTCAATGCGCTGATGGGGGGCTCGGAGCGTCTGCCCGATTCGACGGGGCTGCACGTTCCGCTGGATCTGGCCCTGGCTTTCCACTCGGATGCCGGGGTGCGCGACGGTGACGGGATTGTCGGAACGCTGGGTATCTATTTCACCCGCGAAAACAACGGCAGGTTCTCCGGCGGAGCCGACCGCTATCGCTCGCGGGATTTGACGGATCTGGTGCAGTCGCAGGTTGTCGAGGACATCCGACGTACGTATGAACCCTCGTGGCAACGTCGCGGCTTGTGGAACAGGGCCTATTACGAGGCACGGGTTCCGGGAGTCCCGACCATGTTGCTCGAGTTGCTGTCGCATCAGAATTTCGCCGACATGCGGTTGGGTCAGGATCCGCGTTTCCGGTTCCTCGTGAGTCGGGCCGTATACAAGGGGATTCTGCGTTATGTGGGTTCCCAGTACGGGGTGTCCGAGGTGACGGTTCAGCCGCTTCCCGTGGCGGGTTTTGCGGCGGAGTTCACCCCCGACGGCCGGGTCCGGCTTTCGTGGCAGCCGACGACCGATCCGCTCGAGGCGTCGGCCTCTCCGACCGGATATGTGGTCTATACGCGCCGTGACGAGGGCGGTTTCGACAACGGCCGTCTGATCGATCGTCCCGAGATGACCGTCGAACAGGAGCCGGGGCATGTGTACAGCTACCGCGTGACGGCCGTGAATGCCGGCGGCGAGAGCTTTCCCAGTGAGACGCTTGCCGTGTGCCGGGTTCCCGATGAGAAGGGACGTATTCTGATTGTCAACGGCTTCGAGCGGGTGAGCGGTCCCGAGAGCGTGCGTTGCGATTCGCTGGCGGGTTTCCGGACGGATCTCGATGGCGGCGTACCCGACCGGCTGGATATTTCCTTCATCGGACCGCAAAGGGTCTTCGATCTTTCGCAGGCCCGCTGTCCGGTCGACTCCCTTGCCCTGGGAGCCTGTGACCGGGACTATGAAACGGATGTCATCGGCGGCAATACGTTCGACTATCCGGCTCTGCATGGACGCTCCGTGGCGGCTGCCGGCTATTCGTTCTGTTCGGTTTCGGCCCGGGCCGTCGAGCAGGGACGTGTCGAACTGGCCGGTTATGCGGCCCTCGATCTGATTCTGGGCAAACAGCGCGCCACACCGATCGGACGGGGCCTTGGCGAAAAAGCCTTCAGAGCCTTTCCGGAGACGTTGCAGAGCCGTTTGCGGCGTTATCTGGCCGACGGTGGAGCGTTGTTCGTCTCGGGGGCCTACGTGCTCTCGGATCTGGAGACGGCCGAGGCTCCGGAGCGCGGCCGGGCCTTTGCCGGGGAGGTGCTGCGCTGTCGGCTGGACTCTTCTCACGAAACGGCTTCCGGGCGTGTGCGGGTCGTGACGGCCCATCCGGGATTTTCGCGCGGCGAGTACCGGTTCAATACGGAGTATCGTCCGGACTGTTATGTGGTCGAGCGTTCGGATGCCCTGGAGCCTGTCGGCGAGGGGGCTTTTCCGGTGATGCGTTATGTCGACGGCCATGGAACGGCCGCCGTGGCGTGCGAAAAAACGGGTCGGACCTTCGTGGCGGGCTTCCCCTTCGAGACGATCGACGACCCGGTGCAGCGCGATCGGCTGATGCGGGACGTGCTGGCTTTTCTTGTGAAGTGAGCGTGTATGGAGATCGACTTATTGTCCAAACTTAAATTATAAGAGTCATGTCATTGGAACAGCAGATTTCGAAAGGAATCATGGAGGCCATGAAGGCCAAGGATACGGTGCGTCTGAGTGCGCTCCGCAATGCCAAGAAGTACATCATCGAGGCCAAGACGGCCGGACCGGAAGTTGCCGAACTGCCCGATGCCGACGTGTTGAAGATCATCTCGAAACTGGCCAAGCAGGGAACCGATTCGGCACAGATCTTCACCCAGCAGAACCGGCCCGATCTGGCCTCGGAGGAGCTGGCCCAGGTGGCCGTCTATCAGGAGTTCCTGCCCAAACAGCTCTCCCCCGAGGAGCTCACGGCCGAAGTGAAGGCCATCATCGCCGAGGTGGGTGCCACGTCGATGAAGGAGATGGGCAAGGTGATGGGTGTCGCCTCGAAGCGCCTGGCCGGACGCGCCGACGGCAAGGAGATCTCGGCCAAGGTCAAGGAACTTCTTGCCTAATCTGACCGGGATGCACCTGCTTGAAGAGTTGCACCGCAACGTGAAGACCATTGCCATGCCTTCGGCCATGGTGGTGGGAGCGTTGTTGTGTCGGCCGGTTGCGGCCCTGGAGACTGCCAGTCATCAGATGATCACTCCGGCGTTGATCTTTCTGATGCTTTTCGTGACCTTCTGTCGGGTCAGCCCCAAGCAGATGAAGCCTTCGATGCTGCATCTGTGGCTGTTGACGTTTCAGATCGTCATGTGTGTGGCGGTTTATCTGTTGCTGCGGCCGCTGGACGAGGTGGTGGCACAGGGGGCCATGGTTTGTGTACTGGCTCCCGTAGCGATGGCCGCGGTGGTCATCGCCGGCATGCTGGGCGCCAACGTCGCCACGATGGCCACCTACAGCCTGATCTGCAACATGGCCATCGCGTTGGTCGCCCCCGTGATCCTTACCTTCACGGGAACCGGGGTCTGTACCTTTTCCCAGATTCTGGCACGGGTTGCGCCGTTGCTGGTCGGGCCGTTTGCCGCGGCACAGTTTTTCCGGTTTGTCTTTCCGAAGGCGGCACGGTGGATCGGGGATCATGCCCAGATTTCGTTCTACATGTGGTTGCTGTCGCTGATCGTGATCATCGGTCGCACGACCTGTTTCATCATCGATCTGCACAATGCCTCGATCTCGACGGAGTTGTGGCTGGCCTTTGCGGCGCTGGTGATCTGTCTGGTGCAGTTCAAGATCGGACGGATGCTGGGCCGTCGTTACGGGGATCCTCCGGCCGGAGGACAGTCTCTCGGACAGAAGAATACGGTTCTGGCCGTATGGATGGCCCAGGCGTTTCTGAATCCGATCTCATCGATCGCCCCGACGGCCTATATCGTCTGGCAGAATTTCGTCAACAGCTACCAGATCTACAAAAAAGACCGGGAACGCATTGCCGGTTAATGCAATACGGGGGACTCTTCATCCAGAGTCCCCCGTATTTTCGGAACATTCTGTCCTCAATTGCGGAATGTACCCTCTTCGGTAACGGCGATTGTCACTTCGCGATCCGACCGCTCTTCTTCCAGTTCGATTTCGTACCAGGCACCCTCGGGAGTCTGCACGTAGTCGGCCCCGTCGAATTCCCACGAAGCGTAGGATGAATTTTCCAATGCCGAGATTACCGTGGCGGGCAATTTGTTCTGCCGGACCTCCCACGAGGTCCTTATCCAGGCCTCGGAGCCGTTGAACACGATCTCTTTCTTGATTCCTTCGTGCAGAATCTCCACCTCGAGAAATCCTTTTTCGAAATCCCACTCCTGAATCGTGGCTCCGGGGTAGTTTTCCCGTATGAAGGTTTCGCTCAGTTGCGAGAGACCCATGGACTCGCCTGTTGTCGGAGCATAGGGGGAGAGCTCCCCTTCGGGAGTGATCTTGATCTTCACGTCCCCGTTGCGCGACTCCAGTTCCAGGCGGTAGAAGGTTCCCTCGGCGGCCGTTTCGAAATAATCCGCCTCTTCAAGCCGGTAACTCTTCGACTCGGCATATTCCGAGGCGGCCCAGGCGTTCGTGACAGCCGCAGGCAACTCCGCACGACGCACTTCCGTCTTGGTGTGGATCCAGGCTCCGTTACGATCGAACAGCAGTTCGCGTTTTACCCCGTTGTCGAGCAGTTCGACCTCCGTGCCGCCGTTCTCCACATCCACGTCGATCACGCGTGCCGCGGCATAGTGTGTGCGGATGTACTCATCGACCCCGGCCGAGGGTGCCGAAGGAATGAATTCGCCGTAATCGTAGTTCTCGCCGGCATCTGCCAGACTCTTGACCAATACGCCGTCGGGCGTATAATAGAGGTCCATCTCACGTCCGTCCAGCTTGACCTCGAGAACATAGACTTCGGGTTCGACCTCGCCGTTCCGGTAAAGAACATCCACTTCGTTATCGATTTGCCAGGTGGCGTATTCACTGGCTTCAAATGCCTCTTTCACGGCTTGCGGAAGGCTTGTGAACCGAACTTCGGTTTCGGTCATCGACCATGCACCGTCCGAGTTGTCAAACCAGGCCGAACAGTTTGTCTGTCCGATGGCGGCACGGCTTCCCGTCCAGTAGAAATTGGCAACGGCATAGTTCCCCTTGACCGACCACATGACATTTTCCGCGCCGGGGAATTGTTCGGCAAAGGTTTTCAGTACCTGGGGTGATACTTCGGTATCCGATCGGTGATTGTTGTCTGCTTTTTCGCAGCCTGTGACTGTGAGGACAAGGGTCGCCGCACAGAGCAGGCTTTTTACAAGAGTTTTCATGAATGGTCTGTTTTTGAGGTTAATTCTAATTCATGGGCAAAATTATGCCGCCATTCTGAAAAGAATCTGAAATGGCTTGCGAGTCGTTGCTTGATGGCCGTAAAAAACCTTCGGACGGTGTTTTTGCACCGTCCGAAGGTTTTCGGTTTGGGGAGGAAGGCATCCCCGAAGGCGGAAGAGAGGAAGGCCCGGAGCGTATCCGTGGCCGATTCCGCATATGGATCCGGTCACGGCATCCGATGTCGGACCGGGGTTACTCCTTGGCGTCCTTTTTGTCGGGAATGGGGTAGGGAAGTTCTTCCGCCTTGTCGCCCATCTGCTCCAGATAGGCATCATACATGTCGAGAATCCAGGCGTCGTTCTCCTCGGCCTCCTTCTTGTGGACCTTGCCTTCGGACCCCTTGAACCACTTCTTGCAGAAATCCTGAAGACCCGGGTAGCGATCCTTCATCAGTACTGAATTTACCAGCGTGTAGGGATAGACAATCCCTTCGGGGTCGTTGTGGAAACGGATGCCGAGGTTGGTCTGGAGCGAGCGGCCCATGCCGTTTATCCCCGATGCGACCCAGATTTTCCACCAGTAGGTCGTGGCATTCTTGCCCACCTTGTCGACGCAGAAGAGCAGCTGCATCGTGTGGTATCGGCTTGCGAAGTTGGGTTTGGCAAGCGGGTGCGACTCCCAGCGCAGACCGTCGGGATGGTCCGCCGTGGTCTCGACATAGTCGATGCTCACCACATCATCGGCCGTATATTCGATCGGCTCCTTGTCATCGGGAGTTTTTGTGACTTTGAACGAGTAGTTCTCCTTCTTGAAATGCGAATTCTCGGCATGCCAGCCCCGATGGACATAGCAGTCGACCTTTTCACCCGACTTGAGGGTGACGATCACGTGGTCCGACTCGGCATCTTCAGGCGATTTGGCTTCGGCGCGTACGGTCATGCCGACGGCTGCCAGTGCTGCCAGTGCACAGAGGAGAAAGTGTTTCATGACGATCTCAGGTTAGTGATTGAATTTTCAATGAGTTGCAGGTTGATACGCCTCGAGCATCAGAATGGTCCTGCTGCGGTCGGAGGTATTTGTCCGGAGGATCTCGGCGGCCAGTTCGGGATCATCGGCCACGTAGGCGGCCACCGACTCGCGGAAGCGGTCCTTGCCCCGGCGGCTGGCCGATCCGGCGTCATAGAACTCCGTCTGGCCGGTCTTGCGCAGGTAATAGGCCGTGCGCGAACGGCTCAGATAGCGATACTTGACCAGCACCTCGATACCGCCGTTCGAATCGACCCCGTAGCCCTTCTGCGCGAAGACGCCGACGCAAATGTACGGAGTCTCGAGGTAGACCCACAGCCAGCCGACCTTGGGTGCGGGGATGAACTTCTGCGGATGTTCGGGCGCCGTGGCGTGCCAGCAGACAATCGAGTCGATCTCCTCGTAGCGATAAACCTCCTTGCTCTTGTCCTTGTAGAAGGCCCGGCGCAACAGTTTGACGTCCTGCGCGTGTTTGGGAAGTTCGATACGGTCCTTTTCACCGCATTCGATGACGCGTCCGTTTTTGAGATAGATACGCCCCTGAACGGTTGAGGCGGCGTATGCCGAGGAGAACGCCACGACGCATAAAAGCGTTAACAGCACGTGACGGAAGATTCGCAAGTTCATGATTTTTGACGGGCGGTTTTGTTGTTGCTTGTAAAGTTAGGCAATATATTTGACAAAAAAAATTTTCAAGGGGAAATCAAGGTTTTTCCAAAGGAAAAAAGAAGGAACGGCAACCGGTACCGTTCCTTCGTAACGATGAATATCGGATCGAGTCTTCTGTGTCGGACTATTCCCAGAAGCGGAAGAAATGGTGGACCGGACCGTGGCCGTGGCCGATCTCGTAGCCGGCGCCGGCCTCGATGGCTCCGGAGATGTACTCCTTGGCCTGGAAGGCCGCCTCGTCGAGCGAGCAGCCCCGGGCCAGGAAAGCTGCCAGGGCCGACGAGAGGGTGCAGCCCGTACCGTGGGTGTTGCGCGTAGCCAGACGCCGCGAGCGCAGCGGCAGGATGCGATCCTCCTCGGCGTTGTAGAAGATGTCGACGAGTTCCTCGTCCGTGAGGTGCCCGGCCTTCAGAAAAACCGAGACTCCGCCGCCGTTGTGCGAGAGTTCGCGTGCCGCCTCGGGCAGCGACTCCTGGCGGTCGATCTTCCGTCCGAGCAGCAGCTCGGCCTCGGGGATGTTCGGCGTGATGATCCGCACCGTGGGGATCAACTCATCGCGCAGCGTCGCGACGGCCTCCTGTTGCAGCAGCGGATCACCCGACGTGGCCACCATCACCGGATCGAGCACCACGTTGCGCAGGCCGTAGGGGCGGAGCGTGTCGCGCACGGCGCGGATCAGCTCCGAGGAGTGGAGCATGCCGATCTTCACGGCATCGGTACCGATGTCGTCCAACACCGAGCGGATCTGCCCCGTGACGAACTCCACCGGGATGGGGTGGACGCCCGTGACGCCCACCGTATTCTCGTCGACGACGGCCACGATGGCCGACGTCCCGAAGCACCCGCACGCCGAAAAGGTCTTCAGATCGGCCTGGATGCCGGCGCCGCCGCTGGGATCGCTCCCTGCAATGGTCAGCGCGCGTTTGTAGTGTTTCTTGGTTTCGTTGCTCATATTTTCCAGGTTTCGAGATTCCAGGCACTCTCCCAGAACAGCCACTCCATGCGGGTGCAGCGCACGAAGAGTTCGCTCATCCGCCGGCGGGTCTCTTCGCCCGCCGCCGCGGCCAGCTCGTCGCAGATCGCCGTGGCCTGCTCCGCCGAGGCGGCAAAGGCCGGATCGGCATAGGTCTCGATCCACGTCCGGTAGGGATTTTCATGAAGGGGTTTGTATGCTCTCCGACCGATCGGTTCATCGCCGTTCGCCCCGGAGCCCGTGGCCTGCCCGTCGGCTGCCGGACGGACGTTGCCTTCCGCCCGGGCATGGATCCATGCGCCGACCCGCTGGTAGACCACGAAGCAGGGCAGCACGGCCGCCGCCTCGACCTCCACCGGTGCCAGCGCCTGGGCATCGAGCACCGACGTATACAACAGACACGTCGGACTGATCTCTTCGGGGGAGGGGTGGCTTCCCGCGAGGAACTGTGCATGCAGGGCCCGTTCGACCTCGATGCCGTCCAGCGCGAAGTGCAGGAAGCGTTCGGCCTGCTCCTTGCGGGGCAGACGCGCGGCCACGTGGGCCAGTCGCCGGGCATAGCCGTCCAGATAGAGGGCATCCTGCCGGATGTAGAAGCGGAAACGCTCCTCCGGGAGGCTTCCGTCGGCCAGCGCCCCGACGAACGGATGCGCGAGAATCTTCTCGTAGACGGGGAGGGCTGCCTCCCACGCCTCGTCGCTCCAGCATCGCATGGCCACTCAGCGTTTATAGGCCACCACGGCCACATAATCCCCCTTGCCGTATCCGGGTGAAGGCTGTTCCTCCTCGTCGTTCGAGCAGACGGGGTGTGAGGTCAGCGTCTGCGAGAAGGTCAGATCGGTGAAGCCCGCCTCGCGCAACAACGCCACCTTCTCGGCCGTCGTGCGCCAGTTGGCCACGTCGACAAACTCGATCGGGTAGGGGTTGGGCGGATAGCACCCCGCAAGCAGCGGGTGATCCCACGTTCCGACGGCCTTGGCCAGGTTATAGAGCAGGCCATAGGAGCTCTCCTTCGGCACGTCGATCAGAATGATCCGGCCCCCCACGGGCAGCGCCTCGTAGGCTTTGCGCACCACGCTCCGCAGGTCGCCGATGTAGCTCGGCGTACCGTTGAAGAGCAGCGTGTCGTAGGTCTCGTGGCCGAAGTCGGCCTCTTCGGCCGTTGTCTCCACCACGTGCAGACCCCGTTTGCGGGCGATCTCGGCCATGCCCTTCGAGGGTTCGATGCCGTCGGTGACGGTGATGCCGTACTCCTCACGGAGAATCTTCTCGAAAAGACCGCTTCCGCAGCCCACCGAGAGCACCCGCCCGGCATCCTTGAGTGTCGAGGCTACCAGATTGACCTCGGAGTAGAGTACGTTGCGGTTGTCGAGAAACCAGGCATCATAGGCCGATGCATACTGGTCGAATCCTTTTCCCATTTCTCTTGTCTTCTTTTTTAAAAGGTTATGATTTCGGTTTGCAGGGTTTTCAAATCGAGGGTGAAGAGCCGTCCGTCGAGCGGTTCGCCGAAGCCGACGATCCACTTGATGGCCTCCGATGCCTCGAGCGTTCCGATGACGCCCGGGACGGTGCCCAGCACGCCGCTCGTGGTCCGCGGCCGGCGGCACAGCGCCTCGCGGTCGGGGTAGAGCTCCGCATAGCGGCGCCCCGTGCGGCCGTTGAAGAGCGATACCTGGCCCTGGAACTCGCCGATCGAACCGTGAACCCACGGCTTGCCGCAGGCCGCGCACGCATCGTCGAGGAGGTAGCGCGTCGGGAAGTTGTCGCAGCAATCCACGACCAGATCGTAACGGGCGACCACCTCCCGGGCATTCGCCTCCGTGATCCCCTCCGGATAACAGTCGAAGCGCGTCTGCGACGAAAGGGCTGCCAGGCGTTCGCGGGCCGCCTCCGTCTTCGGGCGTCCGATCTGCGACTCGGTGTAGAGCGTCTGTCGCTGGAGGTTGCTCTCCGAGACACGGTCCGGATCGGCCAGCCCCAGGCGGCCCACTCCGGCTCCGGTGAGGTAGAGCGCCGCCGGCGAGCCCAGCCCGCCGACCCCGACCACAAGCACCGACGCCTCGCCGAGGCGCCGCTGTCCCTCGGGCCCGATCTCCGGGAGCATCGTCTGCCGGGCGTATCGTTCCGTTGCGTCCATCATCAGTCGAAGACCTTGTCCCAGTCCTTCCAGACCACCTCGTATCCTTCGTGCCGGATGTCGGCCTCGACCTGCGCCGGCGTGCGCTCGTCGCTGACGACGAACGGCTCGAGCGACGTGGGGTAGACGCCGTAGCCTCCCGGATCGGTCTTCGAACCGGCACTCATCGACGTGACGCCCAACGTGGCCATGTGGTTGCGGAACTCGGCGCGTTCGCGCGTCGAATAGGAGATGTCGACGTCGTGGTCGAAGATCCGGAAGGCGAAGGTCACCTGGGCCAGTTCGCGGTCGCTCATCACGACGTTGGGCTGGAAGTGCCCCTCCGAGGGACGCATGCGCGGGAAATTGACGCTGTAACGCGTCTTCCAGTAGTGCCGGCGCAGGTATTGCAGGTGCAGGGCCATCATCGTCACGTCGGTGCGCCACTCTTCGAGCCCGATCAGTACGCCCATGCCGATCTTGTGGACCCCGGCCTGCCCCATGCGGTCGAAGCCGTTGACACGCCATTCGAACTTCGATTTCATGCCCGCCGGGTGGTAGATGTTGTAGTTCTTGCGGTTGTAGGTCTCCTGGAAGCAGACCACGCCGTTCAGCCCCGAGTGGGTCAGCCGCTCGTAATCCTCGGCCGAGAGGGGCATCACCTCGATGGTGAGGTTGTTGAAGTAAGGGCGGCAGATGTGCAGCGCCTGCTCGATGTAGTCGACGCCTGCGGCCCGCGGATTCTCACCCGTGACGATGAGCAGGTTCTCGAACGGACCCAGTTCGCGGATCGCCCGGCACTCCTCCTCGATCTGCTCCGGCGTAAGGATCACGCGCGGAATGGAGTTGTGGCGGTTGAAGCCGCAGTAGATGCACGAATTGGTGCACGAGTTGGTGATGTACATCGGCACGTACATCGAGATGGTCTTGCCGAACCGCTCCTGCGTGTAGCGGCGGCTCAGCTGCGCCATCGGCTCCAGATAGGCCCCGGCAGCCGGTGAGACGAGCGCCATGAAGTCGTCGAGCGTCGGATGCTCCTTCGCGAGGGCGCGTTCGACATCGGCGGCCGTCTTCGAGAGGATTCGTGCCGTGGTCTCCTCCCAGTCGTATTTGGCTAATTCTTCGGAAAACATCTTGCGTCAGATTTTTAGTCGAGGAATGAGGTCAGCGGGCTGCTTGCTTCGGCATGGCGCGACTGGGCGCCCAGTCCGGCTTCATAGGCTTCGCGGCCCGCCTCGACGGCGCGTGCGAAGGCCCGGGCCATCCGTTCGGGATCGCCCGCCACGGCAATGGCCG
>CALUKK010000160.1 GCA_944321205.1 uncultured Alistipes sp. | reverse complement strand
GCAAAATCAGGGAATTTTTCGTAACTTTGTAACAACCAAGTGAATACAAGGGAAAACAGCGAAAATAGGTTGTGGCCTATTCGGTGTATCTAAAAATTTTTACAATCTTAACACGTTGACATATTGGCGATTATGATATGGGTTCAGTTATCGTTCTCTCCGCAAAAAAGGATCCGTGCAAACGGAATGCATGAAAAAAGCCATAAATCATCGATTTATGGCTTTTTTCGGTATCAACCCCGACTGCCAAACTCTTCAGATATGAAAAAGACTGTGCTGTTATGGATGCTGGTTGCCTGCTGCGCCACGGCCTGCACCGGAAACCGACAAAAAAAGGGCGACGCCGAACAAACCTCCGGAACCCTCGCCCAGGTGGAAACCTCGCTCGGAAAATTTACCCTCCGACTCTATGACGAAACACCCGTCCATCGCGACAACTTCATCAAGCTGGTCAAAGAGGGATTCTATGACAGCGTGTTGTTCCACCGAGTCATCAAGGACTTCATGGTTCAGGCCGGCGATCCCGAAAGCAAAAATGCCGATGATACCTGCTTCCTGGGGCTTACCGATATCGGATATGCCCTGCCCGCCGAATTCAGACCGGACCTCTTCCACAAAAAAGGGGCCCTGGCCGCCGCACGACAGGGCGATGACGTAAACCCGAAACGGGAATCCTCCGGAAGCCAGTTCTATATCGTCACGGGACGGCGCTACTCCCGGGGGGAACTTCACGATCTGGAAAAACAAAGAAACACGGCCTTGACGGACAACCTCAAAACTCCGCCGTTCCGCTTCTCCGAGGCTCAGATCGAGGCCTACACCTCGCAGGGCGGAGCCCCTCATCTGGACGGACGCTACACCGTGTTCGGCGAAGTGGTGAATGGAATGGATGTCATCGAGAAGATCGAAGCCGTCGAGACGAACGATGACGATCGCCCCGTCTCGAACGTCCGCATCCTGAAGGTCTCGCTGGTGCCGTAGTTCCTGGTTCCACCATACAAGGGCGGAGCGTCATCCTGTTTCGGGACGACGCTCCGCCGTAAAATCCAGCCTCTCCGGGACCTATTCGGCACCGAACCGGAACAGGGCGGATTCCGTTCGCGAACTCCGCATCAGCGAATCGAACTCCTCGACCATCTCCGGGTATTCGGCCGCCAGATCCCGCGTCTCGCCGGGATCCTCGGCCAGATTGTACAACTGAATCCCGCCGCCTTTCAGCACGTTGTACCGCACGGCTTTCCAGTCGCCGCGGCGGATGGCCTGACGGCCGCCCTGCTCGTGGAACTCCCAATAAAGATAGTCATGTTCCGGCTGCTCGCCCCGTCCGGTCAGCGTCGGAAGGTAGGAGATGCCGTCCGTCGGAGCTTCAGGTTCGGAACCAAGCAACTCGGCAACCGTCGGCAGAAAATCCCAGAAGGTCGAAAGGTGATCCGTCCGCGTCCCGGGCTCCACAACCCCCGGCCAACGCACGATGAACGGCACCCGAATGCCCCCTTCGTAGAGATCGCGCTTGAAGCCGCGCCAGGGTCCGTTGCTGTCGAAGAAGCGGGGATCGGCGCCTCCTTCCAGGTGGGGACCGTTGTCGGAGGTAAAGATGACGATCGTATTGTCGGCCAGCCCGAGGCTGTCAAGCCGGGCACACAGCTCGCCAACCTGCCGGTCCAGCAGCGCAACCATGGCCGCAAAGGCCGCATGCGTATGTTCCTGCGATCCGTAGCCGCCGTTCTTGTAGTTGGGACCGCTGTCACAGCCCTGGAACGAGCGTTCCTTCTCCAGCTCGGGACGTCCGATGAAGGGATCGATCTCGGTATCCGGAAGGCGGAGTTCGGCGTGCGGGATCGTCGTCGTATACCACAGGAAGAAGGGATGATCGCGATGCTGATCGATGAACTGCAAGGCTTGGGCATGAATAAGATACGGTGCATAATCCCCTTCTCCAGAACCGCGGTTGCCGTCGAGCATCACCTTCTCGGTATTGTGCCACAGATGGTAGGGATAATAGCTGTGCGCCAGGCGCTGGCAGTTGTAGCCGTAGAACTCGTCCACTCCCTGGGCATTCGGTGCCCCGACCGTCTCCGGAGCCCCGAGACCCCATTTTCCGAAGACACCCGTCGCATAACCATGATCCTTGAACAGCCGGAAAATCGTATAGGTATCTTCCGGAAGCGGTTGCTGACCCTCGACCGGGAACTCTTTGTTGCCGCGGATCGGCGTATGCCCGGTATGCTGCCCCGTAACGAGGCACGAACGCGACGGGGCGCTGACCGGCGAACCGGCGTAATGCTGCGTGAAGAGTTTGCCCTGAGCAGCCAGCCGGTCGATATTCGGGGTCGGGATCTTCTGCTGACCCAGGCAGCCGATATCGGCGTAGCCCAGATCATCGGCAAGAATAAAGACTACATTGGGCGTTGTGGTAGTTTGTGATTGGGTGCACGCCGCCAACGACAGCAACGACAACCCGACGGGTAAGTACGGTTTCATAATCAATGATTATAAGTTGGATCTTTCGGTTGGTTCGGTCATAAAAACGACTCCCGCAGAGTCGATCACCTTTTCTATTGCAAAGGAAAGAAAAAAACATCCTTGCCAAGGCTACTAATTCGTAAATTTTGTATCCAAAATCGACACGAAGGGCCCGAATCGGTCACTTTAACGAATATACGGACATCTGTGACCGATTTTCACCCTCTCCGTCTCGTTCTTTATGAATATATTTGTAAGGAAAATCAAGACCAAGAAAAAACGATGACCCTGAAACCTCTCTTTCTGCTGCTGGCCGGCTGGCCCGCGGCACTGTCGGCCGCGCAACCCGCGTGGCAGGATCCGGCGGTCAATGCCGTCAATCGGGCGCCGATGCACGCCCACTACTTCGCCTACGCCTCGGACAACGAGGCTCGCTCCGGCGTCAAGGAGCAATCCACAAATTTTCTCTCGCTCAACGGTCCGTGGCGCTTCAACTGGGTGGAGCACGCCTGGCAGCGCCCCACGGACTTCTACCGGGTGGATTACGACGACCGCGACTGGGCCACGATGCCGGTTCCGGGCGTCTGGGAGCTCAATGGCTACGGCGACCCGATCTATGTGAACGTGGGATACGCCTGGCGCAACCAGTACAGGAACAACCCGCCCCTGGTCCCCGAAGAGCAGAACCACGTCGGAACGTACCGTCGTGAGATCGAGATTCCCGCCTCATGGAGCGGCAAGAGCATCTTCGCACACTTCGGGTCGGTCACCTCGAATATCTCGCTGTGGGTCAACGGCCGATTCGTCGGGTACAGCGAGGACAGCAAGCTCGAGGCCGAATTCGACCTCACGAAATACCTCAAACCGGGCAAAAACCTCGTGGCCTTCCAGGTCTTCCGCTGGTGTGACGGCTCGTATCTCGAGGATCAGGACTTCTTCCGCTTCTCGGGTGTCGGCCGCGACTGCTACCTCTACGCCCGGGAACGCAACCGCCTTGCGGACATCCGTGTCACGCCCGATCTGGATGCCGACTACCGCAACGGCTCGCTGGCCGTCGACTGCACGGTCGAGGGCAACTGCGACGTACGGCTCACGCTCACGGATGCCGCCGGTCGGGTCATGGCCGAGGGGCAGGTGACGGGCCGCGGCGACCACAATGTCGTACTCGACGTCGAAGCCCCGCACAAGTGGACGGCCGAGACGCCCTATCTCTACACGCTGACGGCCGCCACGTCGCTCCACGGCGAGGTGCTCGAAGTGATTCCCCTGAAGGTCGGCTTCCGCAAGATCGAGATGCGCGGCGCGCAGGTGCTGGTCAACGGTGAGCCCGTCCTCTTCAAGGGTGCCAACCGCCATGAGATGGATCCCGACGGCGGCTATGTCGTCTCCTACGAGCGGATGCTGCAGGACATCCTGCGCATGAAGCAGCTCAACATCAACGCCGTGCGCACGTGCCACTACCCCGACGACAACCGCTGGTACGACCTCTGCGACCAATACGGAATCTACGTCGTGGCCGAGGCCAACATCGAATCCCACGGCATGGGGTACAAGGAGCGGACGCTGGCCAAGAATCCCGATTATGCGCTGGCACACCTGGAGCGCAACAAGCGCAACGTGGCCCGCAACTTCAACCACCCGAGCATCATCTTCTGGTCGCTGGGCAACGAGGCCGGCTTCGGCGAGAACTTCCAGCGTTGCTACGAGTGGATCAAGGCCGAGGACCCCTCGCGTCCCGTGCAGTACGAACAGGCTCACGGCAATGCCTATACCGACATCTACTGCCCGATGTACCAGCCCTACGAGGGGAATATCAAATATTGTGAGTCCAACCCCACCAAACCGCTCATCCAGTGCGAATACGCCCATGCCATGGGTAACTCCATGGGCGGATTCAAGGAGTATTGGGATCTGGTGCGCAAATACCCGGCCTACCAGGGCGGATTCATCTGGGACTTCGTCGACCAGTCGTGCCACTGGCGCACGGAAAAGGGCGTGGAGATCTACGGATACGGCGGTGACTTCAACCGCTACGATGCCTCGAACAACAACTTCCAGGACAACGGCGTGATCGGACCCGACCGCCAGCTGAACCCCCACGCCTGGGAGGTGCGACACATCTACCAGTCGATCTGGACCTCGATGAAGGATGCCGCCGCGAAGACCCTTGCGGTCTACAACGAAAACTTCTTCCGCGACCTGTCGGCCTACCGCATGGAGTGGGAGCTGCTGGCCGACGGCGAGGTCATCGAGAGCGGTGTGGTGCCCGCTCCGAAGGTGGCGCCGCAATCCACGGCGGAGGTCATGCTCGACTATGACGATTCACAGCTGAATGACGGCCGCGAATGGCTGCTGAACGTCTGCTGGAAGCTCAACCGCGCCGAGCAACTTCTGCCCGCAGGCTACACGGTAGCCTACAACCAGCTGACGCTCCGCCAATACGCATGGCCGAAGCTCGAGCCGGCAAACCGGGCCGGCATGAACCAGCCGGTTGTCGAGCCGCGGATCAAGGCTGAAAACTCGGCCCTGCTGACGGTCGAGGGCGAGGCTTTCACGGTGGATTTCGACCGCCGCAACGGATTCATCTCCTATTACGAATACAAAGGCCGCCCAATGCTCGAAACCGACACCCAGATTCGTCCGAACTTCTGGCGCGCGCCGACCGACAACGACTACGGCGCCGATCTGCAGAACAAATATGCCGTCTGGCGCAATCCCGAGATGAAGCTCCGCAAGCTCGATGCGAAGATGGAGTCCGGACGCGCCGTGGTCGTAGCCGAATATGACATGCCCGCCGTGGAGGCCTCGCTGTCGATGACCTACACGATTGCCAATACGGGTGAAATCCGAGTCAAACAGCAGCTGGCCACGACGCCCGGCGCCGACGTGCCGAATCTCTTCCGCTTCGGCGTGCGGCTGCG
This sequence comes from uncultured Alistipes sp., assembly GCA_944321205.1. Classification (GTDB taxonomy): domain Bacteria; phylum Bacteroidota; class Bacteroidia; order Bacteroidales; family Rikenellaceae; genus Alistipes. Next base: position 15,410 of record CALUKK010000160.1, on the reverse strand, counting down.
CATGCCGGCCCGGTATGCCACGGTCGAATACTACGGCCGCGGTCCCGTGGAGAACTACATCGACCGCAACCGCTCGACACCCGTAGGACTCTACCGTCAGAGCGTCGCCTCGCAGTTCTACCCCTACATCCGTCCGCAGGAGAACGGCACGCGCAGCGACCTGCGCTGGTGGTCGGTGCTCGACCGCAGCGGAAACGGCCTGCGCACAGCCTCCGACGCCGCCTTCTCGGCCTCGGCCCTGGAATATACCCTCGAATCGCTCGATGACGGCGTGGAAAAGAACCAGCGGCACTCGCCCGAAGTTCCCAAGGCCGGCTTTACGGAGGTCTGCATCGACCAGATGCAGATGGGGCTGGGATGCGTGAACAGTTGGGGACGTCTTCCGCGCGAGGAGTATCTGGTCAAGTACGAGGACCGCACCTTCACGTTCACCCTCTCGCCCGTCGAACACACCTATTCGAAGGCTCTTGAATAATAATTCCCTGAATAAAAAACAGAAACCATGAACCGCAACAAAATGCTCTGTGCCCTGCCGCCGCTGGCCCTGGCGGCAGGAGCCTGTACCCAACAGCCGGCCGAACCCGCCCGGCCCAACATTCTGCTGATCGTGGCCGACGACCTCGGCATGGGCGACCTGGGAGCCTATGGCGCCACGGCCATCCATACCCCCAACATCGACTCGCTGGCCGCGCAGGGCGTCCGCTTTACAAACGGATACGCCACCTCGGCAACCTCCACCCCGAGCCGTTACGCCATGTTCACGGGTCTCTACCCGTGGCGCAATGCCGATGCGAAGATTCTCCCGGGAGATGCCCCGCTGATCATTCCGACCGACATCCCGACCCTTCCGAAGATGATGCAGGCCGCAGGCTACAACACCGCGGCCATCGGCAAGTGGCACCTCGGCATGGGTGACGGCAACGTCGACTGGAACCAACCCATCACCCCCAGCGCCAACACCGTGGGATTCGACTATACGTGTCTGATCGCGGCGACGAACGACCGCGTGCCGACCGTCTACGTCAAGAACGGACTGGTCGAAGGGCTCGATCCCGAGGATCCGATCTACGTCAACTACAAGAAGAACTTCGAAGGTGAACTCACGGCCCTGACGAATCCCGAGATGCTGAAGATGAAGTGGCACCACGGACACAACAACTCGATCGTAAACGGCATTCCGCGCATCGGTTTCATGAAGGGCGGCCAGAAGGCCCGTTGGGTCGACGAGGAGATGGCCGACTACTTCGTCGGTGAGGTGGAGAACTTCCTCGACCGGCAATCCGCCGACAAACCCTTCTTCCTCTATTACGGACTGCATCAGCCCCACGTGCCGCGTGCTCCGCATGCGCGCTTCGTTGGCAAGACCGACCTGGGACCGCGTGGTGACGCCGTGGTCGAGGCCGACTGGTGCGTAGGTGAGGTGATTGCCCACCTCGAAGAGAAGGGGCTGCTGGAGAATACGCTGGTGATCTTCACCTCGGACAACGGTCCGGTGATCAACGACGGCTACTACGACGATGCCGAGGAACGCCTGGGCAACCACGACCCCAAGGCCGGGACGCGCGGTGGAAAATACAGCCTCTACGACGGCGGCACGCACATTCCGTTGATCGTCTACTGGAAGGGACACATCGACGCGAAGGTCTCCCCGGCCTTTGTTTCGCAACTCGATTTCTTCGCATCGCTGGGCAAGCTCATCGACGGAGTGGTTCCCGAAGGAATCGACAGCCGGGATTATCTGGTGGCCCTGCTCGGAGAGTCGGACTCCGGACGCGAAGACATGGTCCTCGAGGCCCAGGGCAAGCTGGCCTATCGCTGTGGCAAGTATGCCCTGATCCCGCCCTACAAGGGTCCCGAGCGTAATATCACGAAGAACGAACTGGGCAATCTGCCCGAATGGGGATTGTTTGACCTGGAGGCCGACCGCGGACAGCTCCGCAACATCGCCAGGGAGAACCCCGAGTTGCTCGATTCGCTCAAGGCACGATTCTTCGCCATTGCCGGCAATCACTACGATCCGCTCACGAAGGAGGAGGAGCTCAAATAAGGATGGGAGATTCCCGATTTCTGAAACGTAAGAAAGCGATCTGCAAGTAAGACGATTCAGCAGAAAATGTCCGCCCGATGCGTACCGGCGCCTCGGGAACGGAGTAAAAAACAGGAAAAACGGGATTCGGACTTGTCGTTACGTCCGGATCCCGTTTTCAACTTGCGGGCAGCAATGACGGTGGTGGAAGGTTATCAATCGACGGTTTTGCTGTCCCACCACGTCGCATTGGGACTCCAGTCCCGTTTCATCATGTTCTGACGGGTATTCTCCTGAGACTTCAGAATGCGGGCGTTGTTGCGGGTGCGATAGGCCTGCTCCTTCTCGGCGGAATAGGTCGGATCCGGAACCGGCATGACGGCATGCGTCTCCTCGAGCCAGCGCTGCAGTTTGCGTTTCAGCGTCTCAAACCTCTTCGGATATTCGCCATTCAGCGGTCGGGTTTCACCCAGATCCTCGGCCAGATTGTAGAGCTCATAGTGTCCGTCCTCGTGGTAGAAGATCAGTTTCCAGTCCCCCTCGCGGATGATCGACGAGGGTTCGCCCCCCTGATTGCCGTAGTGGGGATAGTGCCAGAACAGAGGACGCTCCTTAATCTTCCGTCCTTCGAGCAACGGCCGGATATCGACCCCGTCGACCTTGTATTGCGACGGCCGTACACCGGCGTAATCCATCGCCGTGGGGAAGATGTCGATACCGCTCACCGGCGTATGACACACCTCGCCGTGGCCGCACGTCGGATCGTAAACAACGAACGGCACCCGGATACCGCCCTCCCACTGACGGCCCTTGCCGCCCCGCAGAGGCGCCTGGCACGACGAATAGGCATCACCCGACACCACACCGCCGTTGTCGCCCGTAAAGAAGATGATCGTCTCGTCATCCAACCCGAGCTCCTCCAGTTTGTCCAGCACGATGCCCACGCCGTTGTCCATCATCTCGATCAGACCCGCATAGACCGGATTGTCCTGGTATTTGCGCACGGGCTGCGTACGGTCGACCTCAAAGCCCGGCCCCGTCTGGAATCCCAGGCTGTCGATCTTGTCGCGATACTTGCGCCACAACGCCTCCGAAGTCTGGATCGGACCGTGAACCGCATAGAAGGAGAGGTAGGCAAAAAACGGTTCGTCCTTGCCCGCCATCTGCTCGATGAAGGCGGCCGTCTCCCGTCCAAGCCGTTCGGGAAGGACCTCTCCTCTGGGACCATCCTCCAACCGGGGATTGTTGTACGGCGCAAAATAACCGCCCCGGGGACTTCCGGCACCATAGCCGCCCCGGTTGATGTCGAAGCCCTGCATCTCGGGCGTTATTTCATCCCCGAGGTGCCATTTCCCGGCCATGAAGGTCGTATAACCCTGCTCGCGGAGAGCCTCCGCAAGCGTGGTGAACTCCTCCCGCAACGCCCATTCGTAATCGGCCGGAAGAAGCCTGTTGAAACTGCCCATGGTCCGCCAGGCCTCTCCGCTCTTCTCCCCGATCCAGTCCGTCACACCATGGCGCGGCGTATAGAGACCCGTCATCAGGCTCGCACGCGACGGGCTCGAAACCTGACAGGCCGCATACCCGTCCGTGAAGACCGTACCCCGGGCCGCCAGCCGATCGATGTTGGGTGTTTCGTAGAGACGGCTGCCCATGAATCCGCAGTCCATCCATCCGTAATCGTCGACAAGAATCACCAAAATGTTGGGACGCGTCATCTTTCCGGAGGTTGCCTCCCCCGAAGCCGCCATCCCCGTGGGTACAATGCCCAACAGTGCCACCGGGAACATGCCCGCTTTCATGGCTTGCAAGTGTCTATCCATAATATTATAATGACTTCGTTGTTTGCGGAAACCGATTCGGATCTGACAGCAAGACCCGGACCCGGAATCCCGCACCCGGACCGGAATCCGGATGCCTCCCGACTTTACAAAGATAACCATTCCACATCCGACTTCGGATTACAAATCATTCAAAACAGATTAAAAATACTTCAAAACAGGGCTCTCCGGAACCTTTCCCGGACTGTTTTGCCCGTTTTTTCAACTATTCTGAATCCATTTCGGAATCCCGAGTCCCCGAATTTTCGTTCTTTTGTATCGGTCAAAATACGATCGTCATGAAAACTTCCCTGGGATTCTTGCTGTGCGGGGTTATTCCCGTATCGTCGTTGTCCGTCTGCACGGCGGAACCATCCGAAAACTATCGACCGAACATCCTGGTCATCCTGCTCGACGATGCCGGCTACAACGACTTCGGATTCATGGGTTCGCCCGATCTGGAAACCCCGCATATCGACTCGCTGGCCCGGGCCGGCGTTGTGTTCTCCGACGCCCACGTCTCCGCATCGGTCAGCGGGCCCTCCCGATGCGGATTGTTGACAGGACGCTATCAGCAGAGAAACGGATACGAATGCAACCTCGGCGCCCAGGGTGGAATGGGGCTCGATGAAGAGACCATCGCAGATATCTTCTCAAGAAACGGATACCGCACCGCCTGTATCGGAAAATGGCACCAGGGTGATGCTCCCGAATATCACCCGAACCGTCGCGGTTTCCAACATTTCTTCGGATTCATTGCCGGCAGCCGCTCCTATTTCTACCGCCCGGAGCGCGACGACAGACCCGGCGACATCCGCCGTCTGCAATGCAACGGTCTTCCGCAACGGTTCGACGGGTATCTGACCGACGTCCTGGCCCGGGAGGCCTGCACCCGGATCGAAGAGTATGCCCGAAAGAAAGAGCCGTTCATGATCTATCTGGCCTTCAATGCCGTACATACACCCATGGAGGCCACCGACGAGGATCTTGCCCGCTTCGAGGGGCATCCCCGGCAGAAACTGGCCGCCATGACCTGGGCCGTGGATCGCGGGATCGGAGAGGTCGTCCAGACCCTCCATAAAACCCGCGCGTACGACAATACCCTCATCTTCTTCCTGAGCGACAACGGCGGCGCCCACAACAACCAGTCCCGAAACACCCCGCTGAAGGGTTTCAAGGGCAACAAGTTCGAAGGCGGGCACCGCGTACCGTTCTTCCTGGTCTTCGGGGAGCGGTTCAAGGGTCGCTACGACGGACTCTCCTCCTCGCTCGACATCCTTCCGACGGCCATGGCCGCAGCCGGGATCGACAGGCTTGATGCCAAAAATCCCCTCGACGGCACAAACCTCATCCCCTACCTCCGTGCCGAAACGAACGGCGAACCCCACGAATTCCTCTTCTGGAGAAAAAACAACCAGGCCGCAGCAAGAATGGGACGCTACAAATACATCCGTGTGAAAGGCGTCGGAGAGAGACTCTATGACCTGCAGACCAATCTGGCGGAGGATCGGGATCTGTGTGCCGCAGAGCCCGGAATCCGCCGGCAAATCAGCGATTCGCTCGACAACTGGCAGAAAGAGTTGGTGAATCCCCCGCTGTGGGACGAAGGAGACTGGGAGCCCGTAAACATCGACATCCACAGAAATCTGATGATGAACAGACCCGTCGACTGCTATACCCCGGCCGAATTCAAACGCAAACTCCGGGGCCCGAAACCCTGAAACGGTCAAACCCCTGCGCATAAAACCGGAAAATCAAAGCCCGGAAACACGTCGATTTCAAATTCTTTTCAGATTTGAGATTCATCTTTGTCGCAGCATATCGGGATTTTGCCTATTTTTGTTCTCCACGCCCGCTCTATCGTCGACAAACAGGAATCATCATATGAAAAAAAACGGACTCGCACTCCTTCTGGTACTCATCCTCTGCAGCCTGGGATCCCTCCGTCTGGCAACGGCGCATACGACAGACCGCACGCCCGATTCGATCTTCAGGCCCGATTCAACCGAAGAGCTCCTCGCCCGGTTGCGCAACATGCCCAACATCGAGGTGGGAAAGGGAATCACCTTCCGCCCGAAAAACGACCGATTCGAGGTGACGATGCGCTTCCGCATGCAGAATCTGCTGGCCCTCTCGTTCGACGAGGACCTCTCGCTCTCGGCCACCGACGCCCGCGTCAAGCGGCTGCGGCTGCGCTTCGACGGGTTCGTCTACTCCCCGAAACTCGTCTACTCCATACAACTCGGATTCACGGGATACGACGCCGAGGTGCTCCCGAACGGCAACATGAACATCGTCCGCGACGCCATCGTCTATTACGTTCCCAGTCCCCGGTGGAACATCGGATTCGGCCAGACCAAAATCAAGACCAACCGGGCTCGTATCAATTCATCGGGAGCCTTGCAATTCGTCGATCGCAGCATCGTCAACAGCCAGTTCCACCTCGACCGCGACTTCGGATTCTTCGGCGAATACAACCTCGACCACACCGAAGGGTTCGACCTGGCATTCAAGGGATCCATCACGCTCGGCGAGGGGCGCAACTGGGGCACAACCGACAACGGAGGACTGGCCTATACGGGGCGTCTGGAGCTCTATCCCCTGGGACATTTCGCCGCAAAGGGCGATGTCATCGAGGGCGACTTCGCCGGGGAGGAGCGCCCCCGGCTGCTCGTGGCCGGAGCCTATTCGTTCAACCAGCGGGCTTCGCGGCTCAGCGGCCAGCGCGGCGGCTTCATGCCCGCAGGTCTGACACGCGACATCGGTTCCTATTTCGTCGATCTGATCTTCAAGTACCGCGGATTCGCCTTCTACACCGACTACATGGGACGCACCTGCCCGCGTCCGACCTTCGGTGCGGTGGATCCCGCCGCGTTCGTCTACACCGGACAGGGACTCAACGTCCAGACCAGTTACCTCTTCGACAAGCGCTGGGAGATCGCCCTGCGCAACTCCACGCTCTTCCCCGACCGGGAGATCCGCTCCTGGACCGGCTACCGCACCCACAACCAGACAACCTTCGGCGTCACACGCTACATCATCGGACACTCGCTCAAGGTCCAGGCCGACCTTTCGTACAACACCTTCGACACGCTCGGAAATGCGGTCGGTGCGGAGCTGCGTGACGGGTGGGAGCTGCGCTTCCAGGTCGAACTCGGCTTATAGGCTTACAGGATCTTCAGGGCGATCTGCGCGCACGCCTCGGCGTCGGCCAGCGCGTTGTGATGGTGTTCGAGGTCAAAGCCGCAGGCTGCCGAAACGGTGTGCAACTGGTGATTCGGAAGCCGGTGCCCGAAGACACGCCGCGAAGCCCGGCAGGTACAGTAGAACCGATAGTCGGGATAAGGCATGCCGTAGAGGGCGAAGACCGCACGCAGGCACCCCTCGTCAAAGGGCGAATTGTGCGCCACGAGCGGAAGCCCCTCGATGCGCGGGGCGATGTCACGCCACACCTCGTCGAAATCCGGCGCCGAATCGGTATCCGCACGGGTCAGTCCGTGGATGGCCGTCGTGAAGCGGCTGTAGAAGTTCGGACGCGGGCGGATCAGCCGATAGACGGTATCGGTGATCTGGCCGCCCCGCACGACGACCACCCCCACCGAGCAGACGCTCGTCCGCTGGCCGTTGGCCGTTTCAAAATCAATGGCTGCAAAATCCTGCATGGCTTCTCTGCTTCGTTCGGGCTCTCCCTCGGGAGGGCCTTCGGCTGTTTCCGGATGCAAAGATAGAAATTCCGGACGTTCGGCGGTTCGGCCCGATGCAAAAAAAAAGCCCACCCTTGCGGGTGGACCGGTGAAGTTGTAAGGTTCGGATAAAGAGAGGTGTCAATATTGTGCGTTCTGCGGATCGAATTCGGTCCAGCCCTCCGTCCAGTCCTCTTCAGAGGAGAAGGCGCCAATGTAATTGACCTTCTCGAATCCCTCGCTGACCAGAGCGTCGGTGAACGATGCTCCCGTGAGCAGCGGGCTGCCCGAAGCCGGGCGGCAGTCAAAACCGGAAGAGAGGCTGTTGGGCTGCGTGAGTTTCAGATCCGAAATGTTGCCGTAAGTGCGGTTGTTGAGTGCCTCGGTCTGGAAATAGGCGGCCGAGAAGGTACCCAGGTCTTCGCCAAACTTCTTGTTGGCGTCGCTGGCCAGCTGCGTCATGCCGGCGAAGACCACGTTCGAAATCTTGAATTTCCCCGTCGTGGCGTCGCCCTGCGTGTCGGAACCCTTGTCGTTCTCGACGATCAGACCCACGGGAAAGCCCAGCGCCACGGAGTTGAAGCACGAGAGGTTCGAGTTGCGGCGAACCTGCATGGCGGCCTGGAACTGCCCCAGTTTCGAACCGTTGTTGGGATTCAGATTGCCGCCGTTGATGTAGTCGGAAGTGTTCGTGAAGGAGGCATCCTGACCGATCGGGCCCACGAACGTCACGTTCGAGAAGACGCACGAGGTACGCGGCGTGGCTGCCGAACCGTCGGCGTTGTTGTCGCTCTCAAAGCCGTTCGACACCGAGGTGTCGGCCAGACGCGGATGACGCACCCCGAGGCAGAACTGAACCTTGCCCGAGAAGCCGTTGTCCGTATCGAAGTCATCGTCCCAGCCGTGGTAGGCTACCAGGTGGTCGCAGTTGACCGCACCGCCGAACCACTCGTAGGAGTCATCGTTCGAATAGGAGACCTGCACGTGGCTGACCTTCGTACCCGAACCCACGGATCCGAAGGTAATGCCGTTGATCTCCTCATCCTCGCGGTAGGGGTAGCCGGCAAACTCGACACGCACGTAGCACAGTTCGCCCGAGTTGTCCGAATTGTCCTGACCTCCGTGATTGGCGCGCGGGCCGCCCTCGATGGTCATCTCACCCATGTTGTTGACGGCACGGCCCAGCAGGATCAGTCCGCCCCAGTCGCCCGGACGACGCGATCCGGCCGGCTGGTCCGACGTGAAGACGATCGGCGACGAGGCCGTACCCACGGCGTGAAGCTTGCCGCCGCGCTCGACAATCAGCGACGCCTTCGTACCCGAAACGCCCTTGATCACCGTACCCGGTTCGATGGTCAGTTCGGCTCCGTCCGGAATGTAGACCCATCCGTAAAGTTCGTAGGTGCCCTTGGGCAGTGTATACTTCCCGACCGGGATGGTGAACTCCTGATCCCCGTTGCCGATCTGCGTGCCGTCCTCGAAAAGAATGTCGCTCAACGTGCCGCCCGGCTGCGGGGCTGCGTTGTCGCCGTTGTCGTCGTTGCAACCCGCTGCTGCGAGTGCCAGGGCAGCCGTAGCTGCCAGAATTACGTGTTTCATCATACCTTTTGACTATGAAGTGTGAATTGATCTGTTGTCAGAAGCGGGCCGAGATGCCCAGCATGAAGCCACGGCCCGGACGGTAGCGTTTGGTGGTCTGCTCGCGCGTCTGCGTGTGGCCCGACGCATCGGTGAACTCCGGGAACTGGCAGAAGCGGATCTCCTCGTTCAAGAGGTCCCGGGCGCTGAACTTCAGCTCCCAGATCCGGCCCAGCCGTTTGCTCACGACCAGATCCAGCGCGTTGCGCGGCATCTCGTACATGTCGGGGATGTCGTTGTCGATCGATCCACCCGACGAAAGATCCGTACGCCCGATCCCGACGATACGCTTGCCGATGCGGTTGTAGAGTACCCCGACCGAAAGTCCCAGCCGCTCGGGCTGGTAGAAAAGTCCGCCGTTGACCAGGTAGGGCGACTGACCCTGCATCGGGCGGTCGTGCTCCATCGACTCCTCGGAGAAGTTCACCTCACTCTCGATGAGCGAGGCGTTGAACGAGAGCGAGAAATCCTTCAGCCCCAGGAAGGCAAGGTCCTTGCGGATATCCAGTTCCACGCCGTAGACGTTGGCCCGGTCGGCATTCTCGAAGGTATAGGTATAGCTGCCCCCGGCACCGAGGATCGCCGTCTCGATCGGATTGCGGAAGTGCTTGTAGAAGAGCGAAAGGGAGATCGTCTCACCCGCCGTGGGGTACCATTCGTAGCGCAGGTCGGCATTCTGCACGTAGGCCGCCGTCAGATCGGGATTACCCATCACGCTGCTGAAGAGATCGAAGTCGTAGTAGACCGACGACGACACCTCGCGGAATTCGGGTCGGTTGGTCGACATGCCGTAGGCGGCCCGCAACTGATGCCGTTCGGAGAGCTTCCAGGTGAGATTCACCGAGGGAAAAAGATCGTCGTAGGCATAGGTCGTCACCTTCGAACGCCACTCCGAAATGCGCGTATAGCTGGTCAGATCCATGGCACTGTGTTCAAAGCGTACTCCGGCATAGAGACTCACCGGTCCGAGCGGCAGCTGAAGGGCCGCGTAGGCCGCCGCCAGCAGGTGACCGCCCTTGTAGCTGTTGCGGTTGTCCGTATCGTCGTATACGTACAGTTTGTCTGCCCCGTAGTTGGCATCCTGCAGAATCTCGCTGACCACATCGCCATAGGGAAAATCCGCCGGAAGGTTCTGCACGTTATAGCGGTAGTAGAAGGCCCGGGTGCGGTAGTCGCGCGTGCGGTACTCGCCGTAGAGGCCCGCCCGGAGCATCGGAGCGAAGCCTTCCCCCTCGCGGAAGGTGTGTTGGTAGTTGACCGATGCCGAGGCGATGTGCTCGACCAGCTTGGTGAAGTCTCGCTGGATCTCGTTCTGGTCCAGCCGCATCTCGCCGTAGTGTTCGTCGCCATAGATATCGTTCTGCAGCAGGTTGATAATGCGGCGGTCGGGAAGATGGCGGTCCGCATAGGAGTAGCCCACGTTCCAGTCGATGCGATGGCCGTCGGGCGTGTGGACTCCGGCGATCTGGCCGTTGTAGGTCGTGCGGCTCGAGTGGTAATACTCGGCCTTCTGCTGATCGTAGTGCGAGGAGATGTTCTGCCAGCCGTCGCGGAACGTATACTTGTCCTGTCCGATCTGGTTGAAGAGGTTGCGCAGCGAATAGCGGCTGTGCGGTCTGAGGTATGTAAGATTCAGCATCGCCCCGAGGTGCACGTCCGTACGATACTGGTCGTCGGTGTATTTGTAGAGGTATTCGGGCGTATCTTCGCGCTTGTTGTAGACGCCGTAGCGCGAGTTCTCCATGTCGTTGACCGTACGCTGCACGTAGCTGTAGTTCAGCGCGCCGTTCATCGCCAGGCGACGCCCCTCGGAGAGGTTCCACGACCGTCCGAAGGAGAACGAGAGTTTCTGATCGGGAACCGGCCGCCGCGTGCGCACCTGCCAGTCGTTGTTGAAACCGCCGCGCGTCATGCGCGTCACAAAGTCGGCGTCAGCATTGTCGTAGCGGGCATCGAGGCCCCCGGCAACCATGCGCCGCGAACTGCCGAAGCCGAACAGTTCCGAAGCGAAGCCCTTGTTATAGAGGAAGTCGCGGAAATGGGTCGCCGTATTGAGGCCGATCGAGTATTGGGCTGCGAAGGTGTTGTCGTCGGGCTGGTCCTTGGTCTGGATCTTGATGAAACCGCCCGTGAAGTCGGCCGGGACCTCCGGCGAAGGAGATTTCAGGATCAGGATATTTTCGATCTGTCCGGCGGGAATCACATCGAACGAGAAGGCCCGCGAATCGGCTTCGGAACTCGGAACGGCCGCGTTGTTGATCCAAACGTTGTTGTAGCGTTGCGAAAGACCCCGGGCAATGATGAATTTGTCGTCGATGAGCGAAATGCCCGGGATGCGCCGAACAACCTCGCCGGCATCGCTGTCCTGCGTGCGGGCGATCGTCTGGCTCGAGACGCCGCTGACGACCTGCAGCGAGTTTCGCACGTCGATATTGACGGCCGATTCGGTGTTGGAACGACGCACAGCCGTCACAACGACCTCGCCAACCTGCTCGGCCGTCTCCGTCAGTTTCACGTCGAGGCGCGTATCCTCTCCGTCCCGCACCTCGACTCCCGTCAGTCGAACCGTGGCGTAGGTCAGCATACTCACTTCAACAACATGGGTGCCGGCCTCAACACTCAGACGGAACGAGCCGTCAGCTTCGGTGGCCGTACCGCGGGTCGTACCCGCCAAAAGGATCGTGGCTCCCAGAATCGGCTCTCCGGTGGCGGCATCGGTCACAACACCCGAAATGGTACCCTGGGCCCAAAGAGTCTGAATCGAAAGAACAAGCAATGCTGCCGTAGCAGCGAGATTTCGTAGGATTCCGTTCATGCAGTCGTTATCTCTCATTTTCACGCTGCAAAACTACCCTGCTGCTGTTTCAATGCCGATACGCCCTTGTGACAACCCCGCGAACGATTCATTGCAAAACCGTTACACGGAGTCTCGCCGCAAAACAAAAAAGCAACGGAAGATTACTCCGTTGCTTTTTATCAGATGAGTGAGAGGAGCGGGGGGGGGTATCGGTAACCCGGGGAAGCTCGGCCGCCCCTAAAGCCCGACTCTTAGCCGGGAGCGCAGAACCGGATCGGTAACCCGGAAAGGTTCAACCGCCCCTAGAACCCGGCTCTTAGCCGGGAGCGCAAAACCGGATCGGTAACCCGGGGGGGCTCGGCCGCCCCTAAAGCCCGGCTCCTGACCGGGAGCGCAGAACCGGATCGGTAACCCGGAAAGGTTCAACCGCCCCTAGAACCCGGCTCTTAACCGGGTTACTCCCACTCGATCGTTGCGGGCGGTTTCGAGGAGATGTCGTAGACGACGCGGTTAACCCCCTTGACCTTATTAATAATGTCGTTCGAGACATCGGCCAGGAATTCGTAGGGCAGGTGCACCCAGTCAGCCGTCATACCATCAGTCGAGGTCACGGCCCGCAGCGCCACGCAACTTTCGTAGGTCCGCTCGTCTCCCATCACACCGACACTCTTCACCGGAAGCAGGATGGCTCCCGCCTGCCAAACCTTGTCGTAGAGGCCGGCAGCGTGCAGGGCGTCGATATAGATCTTGTCCACGTTCTGGAGAATCTCGACCTTCTCGGGGGTGATATCGCCCAGGATACGGATTGCAAGGCCCGGACCCGGGAAGGGATGGCGTCCGATCAGGTGCTCGGAGATCCCCAGCGAACGCCCCACGCGGCGCACCTCGTCCTTGAAGAGCAGCCGCAGCGGCTCGACGATCCGCAGGTTCATCTTCTCGGGCAGTCCGCCCACGTTGTGGTGCGACTTGATCGTGGCCGAAGGTCCGTTCACGGAGCACGACTCGATCACGTCGGGATAGATCGTTCCCTGGGCCAGCCAACGGACATCCTTGATCTGCATGGCCTCCTCGTTAAAGACCTCCACGAAGTCTCGGCCGATGATCTTGCGCTTTTTCTCGGGTTCGGTGACGCCGGCCAGGTCGCCCAGGAACTTCGCACCGGCCTTCACGCCCTTGACGTTCAGACCCATGTTCTCGTACGAGGCCAGAACCTCTTCGAACTCGTTCTTGCGCAGCAGTCCCGAATCGACGAAGATACAGTAGAGATTCTGCCCGATGGCCTTGTGCAGCAGCACGGCGGCCACTGACGAATCCACACCGCCCGACAGTCCGAGCACCACCTTGTCGTTCCCCAGTTTTGCACGCAGATCCCGCACCGTCGACTCGACGAAACTCTCCGAGGTCCACGACTGCGAACAACCGCAGATTCCCACGACGAAGTTCTTCAAAAGGTGCGTACCGTCGGTCGAGTGGTAGACCTCGGGGTGGAACTGGATACCCCACGTCTGCTCACCCTCGATATGGAAGGCGGCCACGCGGACATCCTCCGTGCTGGCGACGATCCGATAGGTATTGGGGACGCGCGTGATGGTGTCGCCGTGCGACATCCACACCTGTGTCGGCGAGGGAAGACCCTGCATCAACGCATCCGACGGATCGCTCACCGTAAGCATCGCCCGGCCGTATTCGCGGCTCGGTGCCGGCTTGACCTCACCCCCGAAGGCGTGGGCCAGGAACTGCGCGCCGTAGCAGACGCCCAGCAGCGGCAGACGACCCTTGATGGCCGAAAGATCGGGCGTCGGGGCCTGGGCATCGCGCACCGAGTAGGGGCTGCCCGAGAGAATCACTCCCCGCACCGATTCGTCCAGCGTCGGAATCTTGTTGAAGGGGTGAATCTCGCAATAGACGTTCAGTTCGCGCACACGACGCGCTATGAGCTGCGTGTACTGCGACCCGAAGTCGAGAATCAATATTTTTTCCATGGGTTCGGAATTTTCTAGTGTTCGCTCGAGTAGTTCGGGGCTTCGCTCGTGATCGTCACGTCGTGCGGGTGGCTCTCGTGCATGCCCGAAGCCGTGATGCGGATGAACTGCGCCTTCTGCAGCGTCGGGATGTCCTTTGCTCCGCAGTAGCCCATGCCCGAACGCAGACCGCCGATCAACTGGTAGACCGTCTCACTCAACGAGCCCTTGAACGGTACCCGGGCCACGATACCCTCCGGAACGAGTTTGCTGATATTGCCCTCACAACCCTTCTGGAAGTAGCGGTCGGCCGATCCGGCACGCATGGCGTCGATCGAACCCATACCGCGGTAGGCCTTGAACTTACGGCCGTTATAGATGATCGTGTCACCCGGAGCCTCTTCCGTCCCGGCGAACATCGAACCGATCATCACACAGTCGCCGCCCGCAGCCAGCGCCTTGACAATATCTCCCGAATAGCGCAGACCGCCGTCGGCGATAACCGGAACGCCCGAGCCCTTGGCGGCCGAGGCGGCGGCGTAGATGGCCGACAACTGCGGAACACCCACACCGGCAATGATACGCGTCGTGCAGATCGAACCCGGACCGATACCCACCTTGATGCCGTCGGCACCCGCCTCGATGAGGAACCGGGCAGCCTCTCCCGTGGCGATATTGCCCACCACGACATCCAGATCCGGATATTTGGCCTTGATCTCCTTGAGCGTCCGCACGATATTGTAGGAGTGTCCATGGGCGGAATCGAGCACCACGGCATCGACATCCTCGGCAACAAGCGCCGCGACACGCTCCAAGGCGTCGTTCGTAATCCCCACGCCCGCAGCCACGCGAAGACGTCCCTTCTCGTCCTTGCAGGCATTCGGATGATCCTGCACCTTGGTGATATCCTTATAGGTGATGAGCCCCACCAGACGGCCGGCCTTGTCCACGACGGGGAGCTTTTCGATCTTGTTGTTCAGAAGCACCTCCGAGGCATGGGCCAGATCGGTGCGGTGGGTGGTGATCAGGCGGTCTCCCGGTGTCATCACCTCCTCGATACGGCGCGACATGTCGGGCTGGAAGCGCAGGTCACGGTTCGTCACGATACCGATCAGATGAAACTCGCCGTCTACGACCGGAATACCGCCGATCTTGTTCTCCTTCATCAGATTCAGGGCATCGCCCACGGTATTGTCTTTTGAAATGGTGATCGGGTCGTAGATCATGCCGTTCTCGGCGCGCTTCACCCGGCGAACCTGGGCCGCCTGGGCCGCTATCGACATGTTTTTGTGGATCACACCGATACCGCCTTCACGCGCCAGTGCTATGGCCAACGGAGCCTCGGTCACGGTATCCATCGCGGCAGACACGATGGGAATGTTGAGCTTGATATTTCGCGAGAAACGGCTCTGGACATTGACCTCTCGCGGCAACACTTCCGAATAGGCGGGTACGAGCAGCACATCGTCGAACGTAAGTCCTTCG
>CALUKK010000159.1 GCA_944321205.1 uncultured Alistipes sp. | reverse complement strand
AAGAATCGTCCCGGAGAGAACGCCCGAGAGCTGGAGCATCTCTTCGGGCAGGAAGACATTGATCCGCTCCAGCGGTATCCCGGGCAGATCGAGCCGGGCATCGAGCGGTGTGTCGGCCTTCGAGTCGTAGTGGAACCGGGCGGTCAACACGTCGAGCGAGTCGATGGCAAGTCCCGCTTCGGCCAGGTGGCTGCGGCCTTGTGCATAATGGGCCTTGAGAGCCAGATCTCCGAATCGCCGTTGTTCGTAGGAGAGCCCTGCGAGTGCAATCCTGCCCTGCAATGCCAGGGTGTCGGAACCCAGTCTCACGGCCAGATCGGCACTCAGATCTCCGTCGACCGGAGGCGCCGAAGGCAACAGTTCCAGCATGGTGCCGATACCCAGTCCGGCCATTTCGAGCCGGATCTCCTCCGTGCCGTTCTCTTCGGGGCGGCTGTGCAGGGCGAAACGTTGCCGGTTACGCGTCAGATCGAGATCGGCGCTCACCTGTCGATCGAAACGATAGACCAGGTAGTTGCCGGGATTGACGCTCCAGGGCTCGAAGCCGAATTGAGGGTCGGGTTCGAGGCTCAACCGTACGAGTGAATCGTTCCACGAGATGTCGATCCCCGACTTCAGCCCTTCGCGTCCGCTGCGCTCCCGTTGGTAGAGGTGCATCGTGGCGGTATTGCGGATCAGATCTCCGTAGACTCCGGCTGCCGCAACGTGATCGAGATTTCCCGGGGCATTGTTCATCCGCAGGGCGTAGTGCAGTCGGGCCCCTTGCTGAAGCAGTGACACTCCCACGGTGTCGAGCCGGATGCCCCCCGTGATCAGCCCTTCGATGCGCATGCCGAGGGCCAGGGGCAATGAGTCGCAGTTTGCGCCGCGCATCTCCAGACTTCGGAAGGCCATACGTTTGGTTCTCAGGAAGTTGTTGAGGATGTTGTTCTGCCCGGCGTTGAGTCGCAGGTGGAAATCGGGCAGATGCGGCTTCAACGAATCCATGTCGAGGCGCTGCGTTCTGATTTGCCGCTGCAGCTCCTCGAGCGTATGGGGCAGTGCGGACTGAAGCCTCTCCAGCGCCTCGAGGGTGAAGAAGTCCATCTGCAGATCGCCCGATTGCAGGGAGGCCCGGGTCGCAACCGAATCGGTAGCGAAGGCGAAACTCGTCGGACGGATCGGTTCGATCCGTGCTCCGTCGCGGATGCGGATGCTGTCCAGTGCGATCCGTGCGGTGTAGCTGCCCGTCCGGGACGCCGAGGCCTCGGCCTGGAGATCGAAAACTCCGCCGATCGGCTCGCGGATAAATCCCAGGGCCTGGAGGTCGAACCATCCGATGCGCCCCGCCATGCGGGCCTGCTGCCGCTCTTCAGTCAGAAGCCCCTCTACTCCGAGATTCAGCCGCAGTGCCGTGTCGCGATCCTCGATACGTCCCGAGAGATGATGCTCCTCCAGATCGGCCGTAACGCCGAATCCCCCGAAATCCCGACCTCGATATTCGGCCTGCCCGATCTCCAGCCGGAGTTGACTCCGGGTGCTCGCCGCGAAGGGATCGAATCCCTGACCGCGTGCATCCAGCAGCATTCCCACTCTTCCGAGTGAATCCTTCGGGAGAAATCCGCCGACCGGGAAACTGTCGCAACGGATCGTGACGTCGTAGCGTTGCCCGGGAATCTCGAATCGGCCGTCGATGCCCATACGCCCCTCCGATGCCCGGCTCTCTCCGGCCGTCAGCTCCGAGACCAGCGTATAGTTTTGTCGATCGATGCGTGTGGAACCTTCCAGCCCGATCCGTCGCGGAAGGCTTATGCGTCGGCGCAGGGCCGTGTCGGGCAGCATCTCCAGAAGAAAAGCCCCGTTGCGCAGATCTCCCCGGAAGCGGGCCGTGGCGGTCAGACGTCCGGGATCGAGCGGATAACGGGCCCGACCGTCCACAATCCATCTCAGATGGCCCGGGGAGGAGAGTTGCAGTTCGATTTTTCCGAGATCGTCCAGGGTCCCGGCCGCCGTCAGATCCACGTCAAGCTGTCGGTTGCGGAGCGTTGCGGGAAGCAGCGCCGGATAGAGCCGGGCCAGATCCTCCGTCCCCACTTCGGCCCGGATTCCGGCCGTCAGCGGGGTCGGAGGGTCCAGGTGCATGATCCCGGCTCCGGCCTCCAGATCGGCGGTGATCCGGGAGTCCGCCGTCTCCAGATCAAATCCCGAGAGAGCGATTCCCTCGCCTCCCATCGTCAGACGGCCCCGTGTCTGTAAGACCGTCAGACCGCAACGCTCCGTGAAGGCCAGTTGGCGGATTTGCAGCGCAAGGTCGCTTCCGCGATTGTAGATCGAATCGACCCGGATCTCCACCTCCGACAGCCGGATCCACGCCGGATCGAATCCCGGAGTCGGTTGATGTTCGGCCACCCCGTATGTCAGCCGGTTGTCTCGCAGGGTCAGATTCCCGACCCGTATGCTCCAGGGCTCTGCTTCCCGAGCCTCCTGTTTCGGACTCTTCGCATCATCCGGGGTGGCTTGTTCCGAAGAGGCTGCGGGTTGCGTCATTTCCGTCGGGTCTCCGGACCCTTGGGCGGCCGTCAGATAGGCGTAGCTGCCGCGATCGAGCCCGATGCCCGCAACCGCAACCTGCTGGCTCCCCAGATCGATCCGGCAGCTGTCGGCGACGCCTTCGGCCAACTCGACCGACAGCTCCGACCCCTCCCCCGCACTGCGCATGGCGAAATCCGAATGGCGGATCACAAGCTGCTCCACCGCAATCCGCCAGCCGACCGGAGCCGTCGTGTCGGACTTCTCGACCTGAGGGCTCTTTCCCGTCAGCATCCGCACCGAGGCCTTGTCCAGTGCAATCCGTCCGATCGAGGCACTCTCCGTGCGCAATGCGGCGCGGATTTGTTCCACGCCCAGTTCAGCGGCTTTGATTTGCAGGTCGGATCCCGATACGGAATCCTGATACCGGGCCTTTATCTCCTCGATCTGGAAGGTCGGGATGACGACCCTTTGACGGAACAGGGGCCAGAGTTTGACCTCCAGCGCGATCCGTTCACAGTCGACAAGCGTGTCGGCCCGATCGGTCAGAAGGATTTGTCCGAGGCTGAGGCGCAGGGGAAAGCGGAGGTCCAGCTGCCCCACGGTAAGCTCCATGCCGAGCGCCTTCGAGAGCGGGCCCACGGCCTTGCGGCGGGCGAAATCCTGTACGGCCGGCAGATACAGCAGCGCAACGACCGCGATGAGCATCGCGACCAGCGCACACAGACCCCGAAGCGTATGTTTGAGGAATTTTTTCACGAGCGACCGACGAAGGGACAATTTCATTGCAAGGTACAAAAAGCGGGCGATTAAACAATCGCCCGCCTGGGAAAAACCGTCTCAAACATCGAGCTTTTCGGCTCTGTCGGCTCGAACGGGGTTATTGCTTGGCCTTGTATTGGGACGGAGACATGCCGGTGTTACGTTTGAAATAGCTTCCGAAGAACGACTGGTTGGGGAAGTTCAGGTAATAGGCGATCTCCTGGATGCTCATGTTCGAATATTTGAGCAACGTCTTGGCTTCGAGGATCACGTAATTGTCGATCCATTCCGAAACGGATCTTCCGCTGATGCGTTTGATCAGCGTCGTGAGGTATTTGGGTGTGATGCAGAGTTGTCGGGCGTAGAATCCCACGCTGCGTTCCTGTTTGTAGTGTTCGTTCAACAACTGCGTAAATTGCGTGAAATACTCCTTGGCTCGGGAATGTGAGGCCGTTTCCAGTTCGGGATGTTCGCTCAGGTAGCGTTGCAGAATATCCCCGACCTTGTAGATCGTTCCGGCAATCAGCCCGCTGATGATTTCCGCCGAGAATTCACTTTCGGGACCTTTGGTCTCCTGTTCGACCAGCGAGATGAAGTTGCGAAGAGCCTGGCACTCTTCATGGGAAATCTCCAGGCACGGATAGGTGGTGAATTGCAGCAGCAACGGCAACAGGTGTTTAGTGTCGATGTTGATACGTTTCATGAAGTCGCATGAGACAGCCATGATATGGACCTTCAGCCCTTCGACCGATTGAGCCTGCAGGATACTGTTCGGTGCGAAGATGAACATCGTATTCTTTTTGATCGTAAACTCCTGCAGATTGAGCAATCCCCTGGATTCGCCTTCGGTTCCGACCCCGATGATGAAGGCGTTGATTCGGCATGGGAACCGGAAGGCCTGCATTTGTGATTCGGTGCTCGCGGCGATGCACTCACCCATCAGTCCGGAACGAGTCTCGCCGCCCGACATGGTGATCAGTTCCTGGAGCGAAAAATGATTTATGGGAACCTCTGAGGTCTCTTTCTGATTCTGATTCAAGTTGTTCATGATTTCTTCAAAAATTGGAGATCTTCTGAAAATCTATAACGGAAGAATGTTCAAAATAGTCTTTTCAAAGGACTTTTTGAACATTCCGGTCTCCATATTGAAGAACATCGTGGCCTCCACGTTGGCTAAAAATAAAAAACACCGACCCTCTGAGAGTCGGTGTTTTGGCTGTTTGCGCAGGTGTGGATCCTTATTCGGCGGCCGGGGTTGTTGTAGCGGCCGGGGTATCGGTAATGCCGAGTTCCTTCTTTACCTCGGGTGCGAGATCCGTTAGATCGGTTTCGTTGAAATAGGCGAGCGAACCCGTCGAGGTGTCGAAGACAACCAGATAACCGCCTGCGGCCGAGATCTTGTCGATGGCATTCTTAGCCTTTTCGATGATCGGGGCAAGGAGTTCGTTCTGTTTTTTCTGGTACTCCTGCTGAGCCCGCTCCTGGAATTCACGAATGCGGTTTTGCAGATCGCTCAGGTCCTTCTCCTTCATCTCCTTGGCCATGTCGTTGAGGGTGTTGTAATTCTTCTGGAAGTCCTGCAGCTTGGTATTGAACTCGACGTTCATCGTTTCGATGTTGTCCTGGAGTTCCTTGGCATATGCTTCCATGTTGGTTTGCATGGTCTTGGTCTCGGGCATCGCCATGATGATCTCCTGGGTGTTGATGCGACCGAATTTCTGTGCGAAGAGCGACGTGGAGCCCAGCAGCAGAGCCACCGCAAGGGTTAATTTGATAGCTTTTTTCATAAATTTATGCGTTAATGTTTGATGTCGATCATTGCTGTTTCAACAGATCGATGACCTGTTGCGTGCGCTCCACGGCGGGGTTGTTGTAGAGCAGCGTGGGGTTGTTCGACGAATCGAGGACCAGATCGGCGCCGACCTCTTTGGCATAGGTCTCGATCTTGGCGAAGATCTCCTTCTGGATCGGGGTGATCAGTTCGATCCGTTTCTTCATCAGCGTGCCCTCCTGTCCGAAGAGACTCTCCTGATATTGCTGGGCCGCCTTTTCCTTGCCGAGGATCTCATTTTCCCGGGCCTGGCGCGTCGACGACGAGAGCGATGCCTTCTGGTATTGGTAGGTGTTGTAGAGGCTCTCGACCTCGGCAAAACGGGCATCTACCTGACTTTGATACTGTTTGGCCAGCGAGTCGAGCTCTTCGATGGCCTTGTTGTAGGCATCGACGGACTTGAAGATCTTCTCGCTGTTGACGATTATGTAATTCTGGGCGGAGACCGCTCCCGCTGCAAACAGGGCAGCAACCATGAGAATCAGCCGTTTCATAATTTGAAATTTTAAGTTGTCGAATCCGGAATTTCGGAGTTGTTGTCATACATATAACTCCAATCCTCCAAATTTATTGCCATCCGCCTCTTCCAAAATTATTGCCGTTCGCCGCAAATCAGAACTGCTGTCCAAGGACGAAGTGGAACTGGCTGCCGCTCTTGGTGGTGGAGTTGGCGGGGGGATCGAAGCCGTAGCCCCAGTCGATACCGAGCATGCCGACCACGGGCAGATAGAGCCGCACGCCGAAACCTGCCGAACGTTTGATCTTGAAGGGCGAGAACTCCTTCCACGAGTCGAAGGCATTACCCCCTTCGAGGAAACCCAGTACGTAGATCTGCGACGAGGGCTTGAGAATGACCGGGTATCGCAATTCGGCGGTGTATTTGTTGTATCCGCGCGAGTAGTAGTTCGTGGGGTCGAGCGCTCCGTCCTCATAACCACGCATGGCGATGATGTCGATACCGTAGATGTTGTATCCCGACATGCCGTCGCCACCGACCTCATAGCGCTGGAAGGGTGAGACCTTGTTTTTGTTGTAGCTTCCCAGATAACCCATCTCGGCCTTGAGCATCAGCACCAGGTTCGAGTTGTTGAGGAATCCCTGGAACCATTGAGCCTTGAACTGCCACTTGTGGAATTCGATCCACCGATAACGGTCCTGGTCGCTCATCGACTGGTCGGAGTAGTCCTTGCCGTCCCAGAGCGAGTAGGGGAGCGTGGCCTGAACCGAGGCGCTGAACTCCGAACCGCGCCGCGGATAGATCGGCTGGTCGACGGAGTTGCGGCCGAAGACGAGTTTCAGCGACAACAGGTTCGAACTTCCGTTCTCGACGACAAAGCCGGTCCAGTTCTTGAGGTTGTAGCGTTCATAGCTGGCCTCGGCATAGAAGGTGAAGTAGGGGTCGGGCCAGTTGAGACGTTTTCCGAGACCGGCCGCGGCACCGTACGTGCGGAAATACTGCGTGGCCGTCTGCCAGACGTAGTAGGCGTTGTTCTGTTCGGAGATATGGGCCGAGAAGGTGAACGAGTTGGGTTTCTTGCCGCCGAGCCACGGGTCGGTGAAACTCAGGGCGAAGGCCTTGTAGTAGGTACCGTTGGTCTGGGCCGAGAGCGAGAGTCGCTGGTTCTGACCCATGGGGTAGGGACGCCAGGCTCCCTTCTTGAAGAAGTTCTTCACCGAGAGGTTGTTGAGCGTGATGCCGACCGATCCCACAAAGGTGCCCGAGCCCCAGCCTCCGGCGATGTTGAACTGGTCGGAAGCCTGCTCTTCGAGGGGCCAGTTGATGTCGACCAGTTCGTTGGAGACGGGTTTGATATCCGGCATGATGGCCTCGGGGTTGAAGTGGCCCATCGAGCCCAGCGTACGGATGGTCTGCATGAGCAGCGAACGGTTGTACAGCTCGCCCGGACGCGTGTAGAGTTCGCGGCGGATCACCTCGTCGTCGACCCGCTGGTTTCCGGAGATCCCCACGTTGTTGATGGTGAACTGCTTGCCCTCGAAGACCTTGACCTCGATGTCGATCGAGTCGGGGCCGATGATCGTTTCGGCGGGTTCGATCTGCGACATGAGGTATCCTTCGTTCTGGTAGAGCGACGAGACGGACATGGCTTCGGGATCGGTCTCCTTGCCGATGCCCAGACGCTTCTGCATGGTCTTCTTGTCGTACGTGTCGCCCTTTTTGACGCCGAACATGCGTTGCAGGGCGTCGGTTTCGTAGACGGAGTTCCCGACCCACGAAACGTTGCGGATGTAGTATTTGTTCCCTTCGGAGACTTCGAGATCGATGCCGATTCGTTTTTCGTTGATCGGATAGATCGAATCACGCAGGATGTTGGCGTTGCGGTATCCCTTCGAATTGTAGAAGTCGATGAGCAGTTCCTTGTCGGCTTCGTAGTCCGATTCGTTGAGTTTGGCCCCCTTGAAGATGTTGATTGACTTCTGGTGGGTCTTTTTGAAGGTACGGCGCAGTCGCTTGTCCGTGAACTGGGCATTGCCGATGAAGTCGATCTTGCCGATCTTGACCTTCTCCTTGCGGTCGATCACGAAGGTTACGTTCACGGCCTGACCCGGGCGGAGCGTATCGTTGTCGATGCGTACGTCAACCTCGGTATTGCGGAAGCCCTTTTCGGCCCAATAGTCGCGGATAAGTTTCTTGTTCTTGTCGATGACGTAGTCGGAGAGTTCGCTGCCCCGTTTGAGCTTGAGCTTCTCGAGCAGGTCCTTCTGTTTCCCCTTGGTGATACCTTCGAAGGCCCAGTTATAGACCCGGGGCCGCTCCTTGAGGAAGACCTCCAGATCGAGGCTGTCGCCTTCGATTTCGGCTCCGATCTTCACATCCGAGAAGAACCGCATGCTCCATAATCGCGTGATGGCGTTGGAGATGAAGTTGCTGGGCAGATAGATCGAGTCGCCTTCGATCAGACCGGCCGAGGACTTGAGCACATCGGGATTGAGGTATTTGATTCCGTTGACGTTGATCTTGCGGATGTAGTAGAGCGTGGGGTCGCCCGAACTCTTGAACATCGGCGCATTCTCGGAGAAGGCAGGTTTCTGTGTCTGAATGGAGTCCTGCGGGTTCGGCTCCTGAGGCTTCTGCTCTTGGGCGGACATATTCGCGCAGCAAAGCATGAAAAGAGCCGCTGCCGTGAATATCTTACCTGACTGGTTCATCTATTGTCTATTGTTGTCGACTAACTTGTTTAACTTATTTGCCCTTCACCAGTCCGAAGCGCCGATCCCGTCGGGCATACTCTTCGATGGCGCGGTCGAACTCCTCTTCGGTGAAGTCGGGCCACAGCACCTCGGGGAACCACAATTCGGCATAGGAGGCCTGCCAGAGCAGGAAGTTGCTGAGCCGCTGTTCGCCGCTGGTGCGGATGATCAGATCGGGATCGGGGTAGGGGGCCGTGTCGAGGGCCTGGGAGACGGTCTCTTCGCCAATATCCTCCGCGCGGAGCTCTCCGGCGGCCACACGGCGGGCGATGCGTTGCATGGCCCGAGTGATTTCGCTGCGCGAGGAGTAGTTCAGCGCGAGGATGAGCGTGAGGGTCTCTCCCCGGGCGGTCAGGCTTTCGATCTCGGACAGGGCCTTCTGGACCTTGTCGGAGAAGCGGCTGCGTTCGCCGATCATGCGGACGCGTACACCCTGCCGGACGAGTTCGGGGGCTTCGTTGGCGACACTTTGGCAGAAGAGCTCCATCAATGCCTCGACTTCGGCGGCGGGCCGACCCCAGTTTTCGGTGGAGAAGGCATAGAGCGTGAGAAACTTCACACCATGCCGCACGGCCGCCCGCAGCGAAGCGCGTACGGGTTCGACCCCGGCCGCATGGCCTTCGCAACGCTCCTTGCCGCGCAGTTCGGCCCAGCGGCCGTTGCCGTCCATGATGATGGCGACGTGTTGCGGTATGCGTTTCTGCTCGCTCATATAGGGCACAAATATAGGGAAAAAATCTGTTAACTGGTGGAAAAATCCGATAAATGATTCCTCGGAGCTAACTGCGGATGTCGATTCCCCACATCATCTTATCCCGTAACGTGTCGTAAAAGGATATATTGTGCGGTACGGCGAGAAAAATCGTCTGTTCGGCCCGTCGGATCGAGAACGAGGCTCCGTGGGAGATGGGGTAGTTGCGGTTGTCGAGGGTGACGAAGGCTTCGGAGCGCCGGGCGTGGACATGAAAGGTGATGACGCTCGAGTCGGGGATGACGACCGGGCGCATCGTAAGGTTGTGGGGTGCCAGCGGCGAGATGATCAGGCAGTGGCACGTCGGGGCCACGACCGGACCTCCGGCGCTGAGCGAATAGGCCGTCGAGCCGGTGGGAGTGGAGACGATGACGCCGTCGCCGTGATAGGTGGCGACCATCTGCCCGTCGACGTAGGTCTCCACGGAGATCATGCCGGCCCCATGCCGCTGGACGGTGAATTCATTCAGGGCGAGTTGCGAGTCGGGTTGTCGGGAAAAGTCCCCTTCGATATGGAGCAGCGAACGGGGTTCGGTTTGAAGTTTCCCCTCGGCAATGCGTTTGAACAGTTTGTCGAGACCGGCGTTGGGAGCGCTGGTGAGGAAGCCGAGGTGCCCGGCGTTGATTCCCATGACGGGAATCGGGGCTCCGCAGAGACGGTGTACGCCCTCGAGCAGGGTGCCGTCGCCTCCGTAGCAGACCATGACCGTTCCGTCGGGTTGTTTTCCCACGTGCTGTCGATAGATTCTTTCCGGAGCAAGCGGGGTTCCGGTGGCCTGTTCGACGAGCGGGGCAAACTCCTCGTTTACGGCGAAATCGAAGCCGAAGAGGCGTATGGCATCGAAGAGCTGGCAGATCTCCTCGGCGGTGTGAGCAACCAGAGGACGGGAAAAAAGTATGATTTTCATCGGCGGAGTTTCGAAAAAATACGTAACTTTACCACGTCGGAAATGCCCTCGTGCAGCCTTCGACAAGACGATCGGCCGCCCGGAGTTCCGGCGTATCGTTGCAAATATACGGAAATTTATGACAAAACTGAGTGTAAACATCAATAAGATTGCCGTCATCCGCAACTCCCGGGGCGGGAATCTCCCGGACGTGATCCTCGCGGCGCGGAACATCGAGCGCTTCGGGGCCGACGGCATCACGGTTCACCCGCGTCCCGACGGACGCCACATCCGCTACGACGACGTGCGGAACCTGAAGCGGGTGCTCACCACCGAATTCAACATCGAAGGCAACCCCATTCCGTCGTTCATCGACCTGGTGACGGAGGTTGTCCCGACGCAGGTGACGCTTGTCCCCGATGCGGCGGATGCGATCACCTCGAATGCCGGATGGGATACGCTGGCGAACCGTGCGTTCCTCGGTGAGGTGACACGGCGTTTCCACGACCACGGTATTCGGGTGTCGATCTTCGTGGATCCCGTTCCGGAGATGGTTGCCGGAGCGAAGGCGTGCGGTGCCGACCGGGTGGAGCTCTATACCGAGGGGTATGCACGCATGCATGCGGAGGATCCCGCGCGGGCCGTGGCTCCGTATGTGGCGGCGGCCGAGGAGGCCCGACGGCTGGGGCTCGGGCTGAATGCCGGCCACGACCTTTCGCTGGAGAATCTGCACGACTATCTGCGGAGCATTCCCTGGACCGACGAGGTCTCGATCGGTCATGCGCTGATCTGCGATGCCCTCTACTACGGATTGGAGAATACCGTGGAACTCTATCGTCGAGCCATGAAAAACCTGCAAGCATGAAACGTCTGATGATTCTTGCCGTGACCCTGTTTCTTGCGGGCGCGGCCTTTGCCCAGGGGGAGTACCATTACCAACGCAAAAGTCTTTTCGAGGTGTTGCCGCTGCATTCGAGCGACATCGTCTTTTTGGGAAATTCGATTACCGACGGCTGCGAATGGGCCGAGTTGTTCGAGAACCGCCATGTGAAGAACCGCGGTATCAGCGGCGACCGTTCGGGGTGGTTGCTCGACCGCCTCGATTCGATCATCGCGGCCCATCCGAAGAAGCTCTTTCTGATGATCGGCACGAACGATCTGGCGGCGGGCATCTCGCCCGAGGAGATCGTTCACAACGTGGCGCGTCTGATCGATCGCTTCCAGACGGAATCGAAGTGGACGAAGATCTACGTACAGAGCATCCTGCCGGTGAACGGTACGGATTTCTCGAAATACCGCAGCCACTATGAGCATGCCCGGCTGATTGTCCCGACGAACAAACTCCTGGAGGCGCTTTGTGCCGAAAAGGGGGTCACGTATCTCAATGTCTGGGGCGCTCTGGCCGATGAGGAGGGCAAACTCGACGTGCGCTACACGAACGATGGTCTGCATCTGATGGGGCCGGGTTATCTGGTGTGGAGGGATGCGATCAAAATCCATGTGAAGTAACCGCGTGCCGCTTTCGAATCCGATATTCAGACAGATCTCGCGCCTTGCCGACGGGCAGGGGGTGCGGGCCTTCGTGGTCGGAGGCTACGTGCGGGACTATTATTTGCACCGGCCGTCGACGGATATCGACGTGGTGGTCGTGGGGAGCGGCATTGCGCTGGCCGAGGCGTTGGGCCGCGAGCTGAAGACGAAGGTTTCGGTCTTCAAGACCTTCGGCACGGCGATGGTCCGTGCACACGGTATTGAGGTGGAGTTCGTGGGGGCCCGCAAGGAGTCCTATACGCGCGATTCGCGAAAACCCGAGGTCGAACCCGGCACGCTGGAGGACGACCAGCGGCGCCGCGACTTTACGATCAATGCCATGGCCTGGTCGCTCAATGCAGAGACCTTCGGCGAACTGGTCGATCCCTTCGACGGCATGTCGGATCTGGAGGAGTGCATCATCCGCACGCCCTGCGATCCGGATGTCACCTTTTCGGACGATCCGCTGCGGATGATGCGTGCCGTGCGCTTTGCGGCGCAACTGGGCTTCACGATCGAGGAGGAGACCTTCGATGCCATTGCGCGCAATGCCGAACGGATCCGGATCGTCTCGCGCGAACGGATTGCCGTGGAACTGAACAAGATCGTCGCATCGCCCGTGCCGTCGATGGGTTTCGAGCTGCTGGAGATGACGGGGCTTTTGCCGCTGATCTTCCCCGAGATGCACAATCTGAAGGGGGTCGAACGTCGCGGCAAGCACGCCCACAAGGACAACTTCCTCCATACGCTGAAGGTACTGGACAACGTGGCACGACGCTCGGACGACCTGTGGCTGCGCTGGGCGGCGATTCTGCACGACATCGGCAAGCCGCTGACCAAGGCCTACGATCCGCGTGTGGGGTGGACCTTCCACGGCCATGAGGTCGTGGGGTCGAAGATGGTCCCCGGGATCTTCCGGCAGTTGAAACTCCCGTTGAACGAACACATGAAGTTCGTCCAGAAGCTGGTTTTCCTGCATCTGCGGCCGATCATCCTCTCGGAGGATCTGGTGACGGATTCCGCCGTGCGGCGGCTGCTCTTCGAGGCGGGCGACGACGTCGAGGCGCTGATGACGCTCTGCGAGGCGGACATCACCTCGGGGATCGATGCCAAGGTGAAGCGTTACCTGGCCAATTTCGAGTTGGTGCGCCGCAAGATGAAGGATCTCGAAGAACGGGACCGGATCCGCAACTTCCAGCCCCCGATCACGGGCGAGATCATCATGCAGACCTACGGAATCGGCCCCTGCCGGGTGATCGGCGAGATCAAGGAGGTGATCAAGAATGCGATCCTCGACGGTGAGATCCCGAACGAATACGATGCGGCCCATGCCCTGATGGAGCGGCTGGCGGCGGAACGCGGACTGGTCAAGGTCGGAGGGTCGGAGGAGGCAAAGACCTCCGTTGAACCCGGCGTCTGACGGGCGTAAACCCGGAGAAGGGCCGCCGGACTGAACTCCCGCCGGACTGAACTCCCGCCGGACTGAACTTTTGCCGGGCGGACCTGTCAAACACCCCGGGTCTGGCGGGCGGAATCCCGGATGCTGAGGCCGGATCTCGGAACGAAAAGAGGGCGGAACCTTTTACAGGTTCCGCCCTCTTTTGTGGAACAGTTGGACTGTCGGGAACCGGATTTGTCTGGCTGCCGGCAATCAACGGGCTGTGATCAGAGGTGGACTATTCCCCGGTTCGGGACTCTTTACCGTCCTTTGCACCACTCTTCCCGGCATTCCCGGCGTTCCCGGCATTCCCGACATTCCCGGTCTTTTGGGCCTTTTCGGCCTCCAGCTGGGCCCGGGACTTCGATTTGGTGACCAGCCAGACTCCGACGAAGACGCACAGGGCCGCAAATCCCTTGGTCGGTCCGAAGGTGTCCAGCCCGATGGCTACGGTGAAGAGTACGGCCACGAGCGGCTGTACGTAGTTGTACATCGAGACGACCGTCGGCCGCAGATAACGCTGTGCAATGGGAACCAGCAGGTAGGAGAGGAACGTGGCCCCCACGACCACAAATGCGATGCCTCCCCACGTGCGCAGCGAGAGCGACGGATAGTCGACCTCGACGAGCGGCCGGTAGTAGATCGCCACGGCGACGATGGCCGCAAAGAGGAACATCCACTTCATGGAGGTGACGGGCGAGTAGCGGACGATGACGTCGCGGAAGGCCGTGAGGTAGGTGGCATAGCTGGTGGCGCTGATGATGCAGAGAATGTCGCCCTCGATGCTTGAGGTATGGTTTGCGCCGTGCTGGCTGGCCAGCACCAGAATCACCGCACCGGCACATCCGAGGAAGACGCCTCCGGCCTTGAGCCACGTGATCGGTTCGCGCAGGAACAGCGTGGCCAGGACCATCGTCAGTACGGGAACGATCGTCGAGATGATTGAAGTGTCGATCGGCGAGGTGAGCGACAGCCCCCAGAGGAAAAGCATCTGGTTCAGCTGGATGCCGAACAGCGAGGCGAAGAACAACAGCACGATGTCGCGCCGCGAAACCCGCTCGCGGGGCAGGAAGAGCGAAGCGGTCCAGAATAGCAGTGCCGCCCCTACCATGCGGTAGACACTCATTGCAAAGGGGTTGATCCCCGCGGGGTTCGACGCCGAGACCAGTACACTCTTGCCGATCGGAGCGTTGAGGCCCCAGATGATGTTGGCGGCCCAGAGTGCCGCATGACCCTTGAGTTTTCCTTTGTCCATCTTCACGAACACTTTGAGGAAGTGCGTTTTACGACAGCCCGCATTGGCTGCGTGACACCTTGTTTCCAGCGGGGTGCTGCGGCAAAGATAGCCAAAATTTGTTTCGGTGCGAAAATTGCCGGGTAGAGTGATCGTGGAAAAAACGCATTATCATCTCGATCTGATCTTCGCCAACCTCTTTTTCGGAGCGAACTTCTCGTTTTATGTCTCGCTTACACGCAACTACCTCGATTTCCAGCAGATCTTCATGTTGCAGATCCTTGCGGCGGCGATTTTTTTCATCCCCTTTGCGCTCTTTTCGCGCGGAGCCTACCGCATCGGGTGGCACGACGCCGGGAAAATCCTGCTTGTTTCGCTGCTGGTCGTATATGGCTGGATGTATCTGTTGCTCAAGGGGGCCTCGGCCACCACGCCGATCGATGCCTCGGTGATCGCGACGCTCGGCCCGGCCATCACGCTGCTGCTTGATCACCTGCTGCATCCGCACCGCTACCTCCCGGGGCGGATCGCCGGAATCGTGGTTTCGCTTCTCGGGGCGGGGATTTTGCTTTTCAATGAGGGGTTCGAACTCACGCGCGGGAGTCAGGCCGAGGGGAATCTCTTCGTGCTGCTGGCCGTGGTGGCCATTGCCGCGAACACGGTGCTGATCAAGCCGCAGCTGGAGCGTTACGGTACGCTCGTGGTGATGGGATGGTACTACATTATCGGCCTGGGCGTGACGGCTCCCTTCTTCTGGCGCTACATCGACCATACGGATTTCCTGCGTCTGCCGCTCGGGGCCCAGGCCGAACTGGCCTACATCCTGATTCTGGGAACCGTGTTGCCGATGTATCTGCTCTACCGCGGTACGGAGAAACTTACGTCCGTGCATACGGCCCTTTACCGATATATCCAGCCTGTTGCGGCGGGGCTGTTGGCCGTCACCCGCGGGCAGGCCCATTTCAACGCCGTAAATCTTACGGCCGCAGGGTTTATCTTTACGGGCGTGATTCTCGTGACTGTCGGATATAATTACAGCCTGCATCATCCCCGGCGGGGGATTCGACGCCTTTTTACGCCGTTGCAACGACAGAATTCAACTGCTTCG
>CALUKK010000158.1 GCA_944321205.1 uncultured Alistipes sp. | reverse complement strand
AGGCCATTGTGACCGACCCCAAGAAGGCCGTCTACACGCTGAATGCCCTCTGTTCGGAGATGGACATGCGTCTGGAACTCTGCAAGAAGGCCGAGGTGCGCAATATCGCCGAGTACAACGCCAAGTTCGTGGCCCGGCGTCTGAACCCGATGCACGGCCATCGCTACATGCCCTATATCGTGGTGGTGATCGACGAGTTCGCCGATCTGATCATGACCGCCAAGGAGGTCGAAACCCCCGTGACGCGTCTGGCCCAGAAGGCCCGCGCCATCGGGATTCATCTGATCATCGCCACGCAGCGACCGTCGGTCGATGTCATCACGGGTAAGATCAAGGCCAATTTCCCGGCGCGTATCGCTTTCCGTGTGATGCAGATGATCGACTCGCGGACGATCATCGACCGCCCGGGTGCCGATCAGTTGATCGGGCGCGGTGACATGCTCATCTCGAAGGACGGCGAGTTGACCCGTATCCAGTGTGCGCTGGTTGAGACCAAGGAGGTCGAACGGATCGTCGACTACATCTCCAAACAGCAGGGTTATACGGAGGCTTATGCGCTGCCCGACTATACGCCCGACAGCGACGGCGGCGGTCAGATGGGCAGTGAGGAGTCTTCGGCTCCGGTGAAATACGACGCGCTGTTTGCCGAGATTGCCCGTGACGCCGTATCGAGCGGCCAGATCTCCACGTCGATGATCCAGCGCAACTACGAGGTGGGATTCAACCGTGCGGGGCGTATCATGATGCAGCTCGAGCGGGCCGGCATTGTCGGACGGCAGCAGGGAGCCAAACCCCGCGAGATCCTCTTTTACGATCTCCCTTCGCTGGAGGCCAAGTTGCAGGATCTGGGCGTCTCGTGAGGGGCGGCAGAGCGGGCGAGTTCGAAAGGACGGCGGCCTCAGATAGGGCGGCAGGTATTTTCGAAGGAATGGCAGCCTGAGACGGGGCGGCAGAACGGGCGAGTCGGAAGGGATAGCGGCCTGAGACGGGGCGGCAGAACGGGCGAGTCGGAAGGGATAGTGGCCTGAGACGGGGCGGCAGAGCGGGCGAGTCTGAGGAAATGGCGGCTTGAGACGGGGCGGATGTGTCTGATGGATTGACGGCTTGAAACAGGACGGTTCTGCCCGAAAAAAATAGGGGGGAGGCAATCAAACCC
The DNA here is from genome assembly GCA_944321205.1 of uncultured Alistipes sp. Classification (GTDB taxonomy): domain Bacteria; phylum Bacteroidota; class Bacteroidia; order Bacteroidales; family Rikenellaceae; genus Alistipes. Next base: position 20,162 of record CALUKK010000158.1, on the reverse strand, counting down.
TGTCGGAAATCGTTGGAATGGCAAATCAAAAAAGTGAATGATGAAACGGTGTCTGTTGTTGCTGGCCTTGCTGGGTGGAGTGCCGATGATGTCGGCTGCGGAACGCTTCGTAGAGGTTGTTCCGGCTGAAGCATGCACCGCACCGCGGTCCGGAGAATTGGCTGCAGGAACGGGGCCGGTGACGGATCGTGCCGGGGAGATTCTCGAACGGCTGGCGGCGGGATTCCGGGCCATGAAGGGGTATGAAGTGGATTTCGCGCTCGAGGCCGGGGAGTATCGGGCCCGGGGCAGTTATGCGGTCGAAGGGCTGGGCTACGTGTTGACGTTGGGCGAGGCCGAGGTCTATTGCGACGGCAAGATTCGCTACGAGGTCGACAAGGAGCGACGGGAGGTGACGATCATGGAGGTTGATACCGCAAGTCGCAACATCCTGAACAATCCCGTCCGGGCATTCGATTTTCTCGGGGACGACTATCGGGCGGAACTTCTCTCGGAGGCTGGAGGCAAGGCCTCGATCCGTTTGACTCCCGTTTCCGGAAGCGGCGCCTCGGCCGGAACGGTCACGGTGACGGTTTTGACCGCCACGATGCGTCCCGAGGCGTTGGACTATGACTACGATGGAGAGCGGATTCGGGTCTCCATTTCCCGGATCGCGCCCCTTGCGGCTCCGCTTGCCGGATTTGACCGGAGCCGTTTCGAGGGGTACGAATTCATCGACTTCCGTTGATCGGGGTCCGGAGATCGGCGGCAAAGAGACGGGGGTGAAGAGACGGGGGCGCCGGGACCGGAAAATTGGTGGCGAGAGATGGGGGTGCCGGGACCAGGAGATCGGGGTCAGGAAAGTTGTGGCCCGAAAAACAGGGTTACGGGGCCCGGAGATCGGCGGCAAGGAGACGGGGGCGAAGAGACGGGGGCGCCGGGATCGGGAGATCGGGGCCAGGATACCTGTATCAAAAGATCGGAAGTCTGGAATCGCGGCAGGAGCCGGGAGCCGGAAATCGGTCGGAAAGCGGACTCGAAAATCTGAATCCCGGATCCGGAGCCGTTGCTTCGGCCTTGAAGAGAGATGAAGTTGCGTCCAAATGCGGAGTCGGTGCATGGCCCGGATTCAAAAGTGAAGCTGTTTCTTCCGACTGGATGTCGGGAGAAAATTTTTTTGCCCTCAGATCGCCCGAAAAGGGCCGAAAATGGCCTGTCGCTCCGAAATTTCTCTCGCGCACGCGCGAATTTCTTCGCGCAAAGTTGGTCAGATCGCAAGAAATTACTATTTTTGTTCGTTATTTGACGGGTCACGGTCGCTGTGAAGCTCTCCGCGTGATGTGCCGGTCTGACCTCGGCCTGCGGCCCGCGTGCGCAATTGGTATTATAGAAGAGATAGATGCTTACAGAAGAAGAAAAGAATGCCGGTTTGGTGGGGCGGATTATCCCCATCAATATCGAAGAGCAGATGAAGTCGGCGTACATTGACTATTCGATGTCGGTCATCGTGTCGCGTGCGCTGCCCGATGTGCGGGATGGTCTGAAACCCGTGCACCGACGCATCCTCTACGATATGAGCGCGGAGCTCAACCTCTACTCCGACAAACCCACCCGTAAGTCGGCCCGTATCGTCGGTGACGTGCTCGGAAAGTTCCACCCCCATGGTGACTCGTCGGTCTACGACGCCATGGTTCGTCTGGCCCAGGACTGGTCGATGCGTTACCCGCTGGTCGACGGACAGGGTAACTTCGGTTCGATGGACGGCGATTCTCCGGCCGCCATGCGTTATACCGAGGCCCGCATGAAGAAGATTACCGACGAGGTGATGGCCGACATCGACAAGGAGACCGTCGACTGGACGCTGAACTTCGACGATACGATTCCCGAACCGACGGTTCTGCCGACCCGTATTCCGCTGCTGATCGTCAACGGCGCCAGCGGTATCGCCGTCGGTATGGCCACGAACATGGCACCGCACAACCTCTCGGAGGTGGTGGATGCCTGCTGCGCCTATGTCGACAACCCCGAAATTTCGGGGGAGGAGCTGCTGCAATATGTCAAGGGTCCGGACTTCCCTACGGGAGGTATCATCTATGGTTACGAAGGGGTTCGCGAGGCCATGCTGACCGGACGCGGACGTGTGATGATGCGTGCCAAGACCGAGATCGAGCATACGCCCAGCGGCCGCGAGTGCATCGTCGTGACGGAGATCCCCTACATGGTCAACAAGGCCGAGATGATCAAGAAGATCGCCGACATGATCAACGACAAGAAGATCGAGGGCATCTCCTATATCAACGACGAATCGGACCGCAACGGCCTGCGGATCATCATCATTCTGAAACACGATGCCGTAGCGAGCGTGGTTCTCAACACGTTGTTCAAGAATACGCCGCTGCAGACGTCGTTCGCCGTGAATAACATCGCTCTGGTGAACGGCCGTCCGCAACTGCTGTCGATGCGCGATCTGATCAAGCATTTCATCGACCATCGTCATGATGTGGTCGTACGTCGCACGCGCTTCGACAAACGCAAGGCCGAGGAGCGTCTGCATATCGTGTTGGGACTGCTCATCGCCCAGGACAACATCGACGAAATCGTCCACATCATCCGTTCGTCGCAAACGCCCGATGCGGCCAAGCAGACCATGATGGAGCGTTTCGAGCTTTCGGATCTGCAGGCTTCGGCCATCATCGAGATGCGTCTTCGTGCGCTGACCGGTCTGGAGCGCGGCAAACTCGTGGCCGAGCGGGATGAACTTACGGCTCTGATCGCCCATCTGACGGAGGTGCTCGAAAGCGTCGCGCTGCAGATGCAGATCGTCAAGGACGAACTGCTCGAAATCAAGGAGAAGTACGGTGACGAACGTCGTACGGAGATTGTCTACGCCTCCGAAGAGTTCAATCCGGAGGATTTCTATGCCGATGACGACATGGTGATCACCATCTCGAACATGGGCTACATCAAGCGGACGCCCCTGGCCGAATACCGCACGCAGAACCGCGGCGGCGTAGGGGCCAAGGGCAGTGCCACGCGTGACGAGGATTTCATCGAACACATCTATGTGGCTTCGATGCACAATACGATGCTCTTCTTCACGGAGAAGGGCCGTTGCTACTGGCTGAAGGTCTACGAGATCCCCGAAGGTACACGTTCGTCGAAGGGCCGGGCCATCCAGAACGTCATCCAGATCGAACCCGACGACAAGGTCCGGGCCTATATCAATGTCAAACGCCTCGATGATGCGGAGTATGTCAATAACAACTACATCATCATGTGTACGAAGGGCGGTACGATCAAGAAGACGAAACTCGAGGCCTACTCACGTCCGCGTCAGAACGGCGTCAATGCCATCGTCATCCGCGAGGGCGACCGGTTGATCGAGGCCAAACTCACCAGCGGACAGGCCGAGGTGATGATCGCCGCCCGGGACGGCAAGGCCATCCGCTTCAACGAAAATACGGTTCGTCCGATCGGCCGTGTGGGTGCCGGCGTGCGCGGCATTTCGATCGAGGAGGGTGATGAGGTGGTCGGCATGATCTGCATTGAACCCGATTCGAAACAGGATGTGCTGGTATTGAGCGAGAACGGCTATGGAAAACGTACCGACCTGGACGAATACCGCATCACGAACCGCGGCGGAAAGGGTGTCAAGACGATCAACATTACGGAGAAGACCGGCAAGTTGATCTCGATCCAGGCCGTGACGGATGACAACGATCTGATGATCATCAACCGTTCGGGTCTGACGATCCGTACGGCCGTGTCGCAGATCCGGCTGGCGGGCCGCGCCACGCAGGGCGTACGCATCATCAACCTGCGGGAGGGCGATGCCATTGCTTCGGTGATGGCTGTACCGGCTGCCGGCGAGGAGGAGAATCCGACGGACGGAGCCTCGGAAAACGCACCGACTCCCGGAACTCCCGACAATGCGGAGACGACGACCCCGGCAACGGATGCCTCGGATGAAGCGTCCGACGTGCAGCCCTCGGATTCGGAGAATTGACGCTCCGGTCCGTTGACAAGATGAGAAACAACCGAACTTTTTAATAACCATTCGTATGAAAAAGACGATTTTGACGGCTTTTGCGGCGCTGCTTGTAGCGATTCCCGCCGTCGAGGCCCAGAAGGTAAACAAGGAAGCGCTTCTCGCCAAGATCGAAAAGAGCGATGCGGACATCGCCAACGAGAAGAAAGCAGCGAAGGCCGCTACGTGGATCAACCGCGGAAAGGCTTTCTATGAGGTGGCCGCCGAGCCGACGAAGAACCTCTTCGTCAACATGGAGTCCACGATGCTCAAACTGACGGTCGGAGACCCCAAGTCCACCGCTCAGGAGACGCTCAACGGCGTTCAGTATACGGCATGGGTCTATCCGTGGTTCACGGCCTACATCAAGGACAACAAGATTGCAACCTGGAAGCAGACCAAATGGGTCATGAAGGATGCTCCCAAGAAGGCCATCGAAGCCTATGTAAAGGCTTATGAACTCGATCCCAAGAGTGCCGACAAGGTCAAGGAAGGTCTGAAGCAGATCAGCGATTTCTGCTCACAGGTGGGTAATGCCGGCATCGATTCGGGGGATTATGTCGATGCGGCCAATGCCTATGTCACGGCTTACGAGGCTCAGTCCTGCCCGGCATACGGGGAGGCCGATCCTGCCTTGCTCTACTATGCCGGCTATCTGCTGACGGTGGACGGTTCGAACAATGCCGAGTCGTTCGTGCGTGGCGGCAAGTATCTCCAGGAGGCCATCGACAAGAATTACGCCGATGAGGAGGGGAACATCTATTACTACCTCTTCCACTGCTATTATGGCCAGAAGGCTGCCGACAAGGAGAATCTGATGAAGGCCAAGCAGGCTCTTCTGACGGGTATCGAGAAGTTCCCAAAGAACGAGCGGATCCTCGACGGTCTGATGCAGCTCTATACCACGGAAGAGGGTGTGGGAGATCCTGCCGATCTGGTATCGATGATCGACAAGGCCATTGCCGACAACCCGGAGAATGTCGATCTGTGGTTCGGACGCGGACGGATCTTCTATGCTCTGAAGGATTACGACAAGAGCATCGAGTCGTTCAAGAAGGTGGTGGAGCTCAAGCCCGATCTCTTTGAAGGAAACTATTACCTGGGAGTCTTCTACACGATCAAGGGGGATGAACTCAACAAGGTGATGAACGAGAAGCAGTACAGCAGCCAGGCAGCATATGACGCCGATCTGGAGTCCGTCAACAAGGTTTATATGGATGCTCTGCCCTGGTTCGAGAAGGCACATGAGATCAAACCCGATGACATGGATACGCTGGAGTTCCTCAAGTCGCTGTGTTTCCGGCTGCGGGATGAACCCGGGATCATGGACAAGTATAACACCTATAATGCCCTTTACAAGCAGGCCAAGGGTATCGAATAGTTCCGGCCGGGGGCCTGGAAGCGGGGGGCTGGATGCGAGGACCTGGAAACGGGGGCTGGAAACGGGGCCTGGAAGCGAGGGGAGACCTCCGATCGCTTTAGATAACCCGGGGCGTGAATGACTTCCAGAGGTTGCGGATGACGGGGTGTGAGACTCCCGGAGGCTGCAGATAACCCGGGGCGTGAATAGCTCCCGAAGATTGCGGATGACGGGGTGTGAGACTCCCGGAGACTGCAGATGACCCGGGGAGACACATGACTCCCGAGACCTTCCCGTAAGGACCTCCCTGATTATAAATGCCGGAATGTGTGAAAAGCCCGACTCCGAATGGAGCCGGGCTTTTTCCGTCCTCTGTGTCCTTCACTCGCGGATGATGGATGTATTCTCCTGTGACAGGTTCCCTCCCGTGTATGATGCGGCCCTCCTTACCCCACCCTCCTTGATCGGACCGCTCCGGAAAACCGAAGCCTCTCACCCGCCGGCCAATTAGCGGGCGATACGACCGTTGACCGGATCGCGGGCCAGTTGGGCGGTCTCCTCGACCGAGAACTGGCTGTAATCACCCGGAACGGTATTCTTGAGGGCACAGGCTGCGGTTCCGAAGTCCAGCGCGAACTGCATGTCCCCGGCGTGTTTGGCCAATCCATAGATCAGCCCGCCGACAAAGGCGTCACCCACTCCGACGCAGTCCACCACGCAGTCGATGTCGTAAACGCGCGACGAGAAGAGACGGTTTCCGGTATAGAGCGTTCCGGAAATCAGGTGGTGGTTGGCACTCAGGACGCTGCGCAGTCCGAAGACAATGCCGCGACACAGCGGAAAGCGTTCCGCAACCTGCCGCGAGGCTGCTTCGTAACCTGCTGCATCGGGTTGGTAGGAGGCGTCGCGAGCGTCAAACTTCGGAAGCCGGATGCCGAGGATTCGTTCGTATTCGTCATCCGTGCCGAAGAAGTAATCGCACTGTTCCATCAGCGGTGGCAGTACCTCCTGGACTGTTTTGCCGTATTTCCAGAGGTTCTTGCGGTAGTTCAGGTCGCACGAGACGACGAGTCCGGCCTTGCGGGCCGCGGCGATCGCTTCGGCACACACTGCCGCCGTTGAGGCACTTACCGCGGCCGAGATCCCCGACCAGTGGAACCAGACGGCGTCGCGGAAGAGTTCCGCCCAGTCGATCATCCCCGGTTGCAGGGTGTCAAACGACGAACCGGCACGATCGTAGACGACCTGAGACGAACGCATGGCTGCCGCCTCCTCCATGTAGTAGAGTCCGAGCCTGTTTCCATGCCGCAGGACGTGATCCGTTCCGACTCCGTAGCTGCGCAGATCGTCCAGACAGGCCTCGGCGATACGGTTGTCCGGCACGCAGGTGACAAATTCGCTCTGCAGTCCGTAGTTGGCCAGCGATACGGCCACGTTGGCCTCGCTGCCTCCGTAGCTTGCCCGGAAGAGCTTTGTCTGGTTGAAGCGCAGGTTGTCGGGCGGCGTGAGCCGCAGCATGATCTCTCCGAATGTGACGATTTTCTTTCTCTCCATGATCTTGTTGCTCTGTGGGCAGGGCGATTGCCGGTCGCGGTGTCTTCAGTTGAAGACCGCACGCTGGGACTGTTCGCCGCTGTCGTCGTGTTTGCTGTCTCTGTGATGGATGGCGATGCCGGCCGTTCCGTGCGGATTTGTCTGCCGGGAGGTGTGATGACGCCATTCTTTACAAAGGTAGCGAAAAAGCGAACAGATTATCCCCGTTGTGCACTTTTTGGCAAAATTTTCCGCTCGCCGGTTCGAACCGGTTGCCCGGAAAGCCGCAGAATGGCGAAGAGGCAAAAAACAAACCCCGGGCATTGCTCCCGGGGTTCGTGGCGGTCGGCTCCGCGCGGAGCCCTATTTCTTGATGACGGTCACTTGCAGCGGCTGCGTGGCGGCAGCGTTGGCGGCGGTGATCTCCTCGACCCATTCGCCCATATCCTCGACGCCGCCCTGGCTCCAGCCCGAGCCGGCGTAGTAGGTCAGCGTCTCTCCCGATTTCACGGGCTTGACCGCAACGGCATGGCCCAGGGTGTCGGGCAGCATCTCGCCACCCGGAAGGATCACACCGAGGTAGATATCTCCGTCACGTGCCGGATCTTTCGAATCCGACGCCGCCTCGACCATTCCCATCCAGTCGTCGCCGCTCATCAGTTGCTTGACATCGTGGCGCACGAATCCCGCGGCGACGGGCAGTTCCGAGAAATCACCCTCAAAGACGTTGTCCATGCGGTTGAAACGCTGGTTGGCATCCAGCGAGATGGTCTTTACGAACGATACCTGCGTACCGTTGACGTCGAAGGGTGCATAGGTCAACTCGACGGTCGTACGGATCGGGCCGTTGTCCAGCGTGCGGGCCGTGGCGTAGTTGTGGTCCATGAAGCAGAACTTGCCGTCGACGAACGGTACCGCAGCTCCCGAACCGAGTGTTACACCCACCTTGTAGCAGTCCATGCCGTCGCCGTAGTTATGATGGTAGTCCCCCTTGGCATACCACTCGTCGATCACCAGTTTGTCGGTGCACTTCACCCATACGTCGATACCCGGCGTAATGAGTTTCTCGGGCGAGGTCTCCAGAGCCGGGCCGTAGAGTCGGTATGCCACCTTGTTGTTCTCCCAGGCGTAGTCGTCGTAACGTTCGGGGACCTGTCGTCCGAAAGCCTCGGCAGGGTAGGCCTCACGCACTCCCGTTACGATGCGGAAGAGTTTGGTCTCCAGGGCATCGGCATCGGTCTGGAAGATCAAGGCCTGGGGTTCGGCCTCACCGCGGTAGAGAACCTGGGAAGGAACCTGCTCCTTGTCGTCGTTCAGCACGACGACGTTGTCGGGCGTCACACCCTGGAGCGAGGAGATTTCGGACCAGGGGATTTCCACGGTTTCGTCGTCCCGGTCGAGTTGCGTCGGGTTTGCCACTTCGACTTTCAGTGCCGGCGTGCAGGAGGCTGCCACAAGGGCCGCCAACCCTAAAATCATGTTTCTCATCATGGTTAACAGAAGTTTTTCGATGTTTGGTTTGACAAATTTACGATTTTTCCGTATATTGGTCAACCAAACTGTCAAATATTCTACTTAATTTGGTGATTTTTCGTACTGTGTGTGGCGGAAAGTTGCTATTTTTACATGGTGGAAAGGACCGGACTTCCGAGACTCGGTTTCCCCCGCACCAATAACCGGAATATAGTAAAATACGATGAAAGAGTTCAATGACGAGAATTTCCTGTTGCAGACCGAAACGGCGCAACGCCTTTATCACGAACATGCTGCCAAACAGCCGATTATCGACTACCATTGTCATCTGAGTCCGGAGTATGTGGCCTCGAACCACCGCTTCGAGAATCTGTCGAAGATCTGGCTCGAAGGAGACCACTACAAATGGCGGGCGATGCGTACGAACGGCGTCGAGGAGCGTTATTGTACGGGTAAGGAGACGACGGACTGGGAGAAGTTCGAGAAGTGGGCCGAAACGGTCCCCTATACGATGCGCAATCCGCTCTATCATTGGACGCATCTCGAATTGAAAACCGCCTTCGGGGTGACCAAGCTGCTCAACCCCTCGACCGCCCGCGAAATCTACGACCATTGTACGGCGCTGCTCCAGAAGCCCGAATACTTTGCCCGCGGCCTGATGCAGCGCTACAACGTCGAGGTGGTCTGCACGACGGACGATCCGGTCGATTCGCTCGAACACCACATTCAGGTGCGCGACGAGGGTTTCGTCGTGAAGATGCTCCCGACGTGGCGCCCCGACAAGGCGATGGCCGTGGAGTCGGCCGCTGATTTCAGAGCCTATGTCGAGAAGCTCTCCGAAGTCTCGGGCGTTACGATCTCGAAGTTTGCGGATGTGATCGACGCCCTGCGCGTGCGTCACCGATTTTTCGAATCGGTGGGGTGCCGCCTCTCGGGTCACGGCATCGAGTAGTTCTATGCCGAGGATTACACCCAGCCGGAGATCGACGCCATCTTTAATAAGGTATACGGCGGCCGGGAACTCACCCCGGAGGAGATCCGCAAGTACAAGACAGCCATGCTTGTCGAGTTTGCCGTCATGGACCACGAGACGGGCTGGACGCAGCAGTTCCACTACGGCGCCATCCGCAACAACAACTCGCGCATGTTCGCCCAACTGGGGCCCGATACGGGCTTCGATTCGATCGGTGACTTCACGGTGGCCAAGTCCATGTCGAAGTTCTTCGACATGCTCGACAGCAAGGACAAACTGACCCGCACGATCATCTACAACCTCAATCCGCGCGACAACGAACTCGTCGCCACGATGCTCGGCAACTTCCAGGACGGCCGCTACGGCGCCGGGAAGATCCAGTTCGGTTCGGGGTGGTGGTTCCTCGACCAGAAGGACGGCATGGAGAAGCAGATGAACGCTCTCTCGACGCTGGGGCTCTTGAGCCGCTTCGTGGGCATGCTGACCGATTCGCGCTCGTTCCTCTCGTATCCGCGTCACGAATATTTCCGCCGGACGTTGTGCAACCTTCTGGGCAATGACATCGAGCAGGGTCTGCTCCCCGCCTCGGAGATCGACTTCATCGGTCGCGAAATCGTCGAGGGAATCTGCTACCGCAATGCGAAAAATTTCTTCAAATTCTAACTAATCCACAGGATAAGAACATGAAAATCGTAACTTTAGGAGAGATCATGCTGCGTCTTTCGACGCCCGGAAACACGCGTTTCGTACAATCCGACTCGTTTGACGTCGTATACGGCGGCGGAGAGGCCAATGTGGCCGTATCGTGTGCCAACTACGGGCACGATGCCTATTTCGTGACGAAACTTCCGAAGCATGAGATCGGACAGTCGGCCGTCAACGCCCTGCGCAAGTATGGTGTGAAGACCGACTATATTGCCCGTGGCGGCGATCGCGTGGGCATCTACTACCTGGAGACCGGTGCCTCGATGCGCCCCTCGAAGGTGATCTACGACCGCGCCCACTCGGCCATTGCCGAGGCTGATCCGACGGATTTCGACTTCGACGCGATCATGGAGGGTGCCGACTGGTTCCACTGGTCGGGTATCACGCCCGCCATCTCGGACAAGGCTGCCGAACTGACGCGTCTGGCCTGCGAGGCCGCCAAGCGTCACGGGGTGACCGTTTCGGTGGACCTGAACTTCCGCAAGAAGCTCTGGACCAAGGAGAAGGCCCAGTCGATCATGAAACCCCTGATGCAATATGTCGACGTCTGCATCGGCAATGAGGAGGATGCCGAGTTGTGTCTGGGCTTCAAACCCGACGCCGATGTCGAGGGCGGTGAGACCAATGCCGAGGGCTACAAGGGCATCTTCCGCCAGATGGCCGAGACGTTCGGATTCAAGTATGTGGTCTCGACGCTCCGCGAGTCCTACTCGGCCACGCACAACGGCTGGAAGGCCATGATCTACAACGGCAAGGAGTTCTACGAGTCGAAACACTACGACATCAACCCGATCATCGACCGTGTGGGTGGCGGCGACTCCTTCTCGGGCGGCATCATTCACGGTCTTTTGACCAAATCCACGCAGGGAGAGGCCCTCGAATTCGCCGTGGCAGCCTCGGCGCTGAAACACACGATCAACGGCGACTTCAATCTCGTCTCGGTCGAAGAGGTCGAATCGTTGGCCGGAGGCAATGCCAGCGGTCGCGTACAGCGTTGATTTTACCGTGAGGGCGGATGCCTTTCGGCCTTCACCTTGCAGGTCACGAATGGGAATCGGGCTATGCCATGTTCCTCTCGTCTCCTGCGGCGCGAAAACCGGAATGCGTCTCGCCCTGACGAAAAAATGGATTTGATTGGCAATTCAAATGCAATAAGATAATGGCACGTTTTTCTAAAATGCAAGTCATGGAGGCCATCGCCAAGACCGGCATGGTTCCCGTCTTCTATCATTCGGACGTCGAAATCGCCAAACAGGTCGTCAAGGCCTGTTATGAGGGCGGTGTGCGCGCCTTCGAATTCACGAACCGCGGCGATTTCGCCTCGGAGGTCTTTGTCGAGGTGATCAAGTTCGCCGCCCGGGAGTGTCCCGAAATGGTGATGGGTGTCGGCACGATCGTCGATGCCCCGACGGCCGCCCTCTTTATCCAGTACGGCGCCAATTTTGTGGTGGGACCCTACCTGAACCCCGAGGTGGCCAAGGTCTGCAACCGCCATCTGGTCCCCTATACGCCGGGTTGCGGTTCCGTGACGGAGATCGGCATCGCCCAGGAACTGGGCTGTGATCTGACAAAGGTCTTCCCGGCGGGCAACGTCGGCGGTCCGTCGTTCGTCAAGAACGTCAAGGCTCCGCTGCCGTGGTCGAACATCATGGCCACGGGAGCCGTCGAACCGACGGAGGAGAACCTCACGGCGTGGTTCAAGGCCGGGGTTTTCTGCGTGGGCATGGGCTCGCAGCTCTTCCCCAAGGATGTGATCGCGGCAAAAGACTGGAAGACCATCACGGATAAGTGCCGCTTCGCTCTGGATGTCATCGCCCGGACGAAGGCCAAATAGAACCGTTCATTCAACCTAAACCTTATCACATGTCAAATACCTCATCGACTTCAACCAAATTAATGACCAACTGGCGTTGGTGGATGTGTGTGCTGCTTTTCGTGGCCACGACTGTCAATTATCTGGACCGTCAGGTTCTGTCTCTTACGTGGAAGGATTTTATCGCGCCCGAATTTCATTGGACCGATGCCGACTATGGAACCATAACCGCCGTATTCTCGCTTGTCTATGCGCTTTGCATGCTCTTTGCCGGACGTTTCATCGACTGGATGGGCACCAAGAAGGGCTATCTGTGGGCTATCGGCATCTGGTCTGCCGGAGCCTGCCTCCATGCTGCCTGCGGTTGGGCAACCATGCATATCGAGGGCTTTGAATCGGTCAAGGCCATGACCTCGGTCGAGGCGGGAACGGCCGTGGCATTTGCCATCGCCTCGACCAGTGTCTGGTTGTTCCTTGCCGCACGTTGTATCCTGGCGCTGGGTGAGGCGGGAAACTTCCCTGCCGCTATCAAGGTGACGGCCGAATACTTCCCCAAGAAAGACCGGGCTTTCGCTACGTCGATCTTCAATGCCGGAGCTTCGGTGGGAGCTCTGGTGGCTCCGGCCACGATCCCATTGTTGGCCCAGTATTTCAAGAACCAGGGAGTTGGCGGCGGTTGGGAGATGGCTTTCCTGATCATCGGTGCCCTGGGCTTCCTCTGGATGGGCTTCTGGGTTTTCATGTATGAGAAACCCGAAAAATCGAAACATGTGAATGAGGCCGAGTTGGCCTATATCCACCAGGATGATGCCGAAATGCCGCAGGCCGAAATCAAGAACGAGGCGGAGAAACCCGAAAAGGTCATACCTTTCTGGCGCTGCTTCACCTACCGTCAGACCTGGTCGTTCATCACCGGGAAGTTCTTTACCGACGGTGTGTGGTGGTTCTATCTGTTCTGGGCTCCGGCCTACTTCTCCGACCAATACGGCTATTCGTCCAGTTCGGGAATGGGTATTGCCTTGATTTTTACCCTCTATGCCATTGTTACCGTATTGTCGATCTTCGGAGGATATCTTCCGAAACTCTTTGTCGATCGCAAGGGCATGAATCCCTATGCGGGACGTATGCTCGCGATGTTGATCTTTGCATTTTTGCCGCTGCCCGCACTCTTTGCACAAGGAGCCGGCAACTATTCGGTGTGGTGGCCTGCGATCATCATCGGTCTGGCTGGAGCCGGACATCAGGCGTGGTCTGCGAACCTTTTCTCGACGATCGGTGACATGTTCCCCAAATCGGCCATCGCCACCATCACGGGTATCGGCGGCATGGCCGGCGGTGTGGGGTCGTTCCTGATCAACAAGGGTGCCGGTGCTCTCTTCACCCATTCGGAACAGATGGGCGAAGCATTCCATTTCATGGGCTTCGAGGGCAAGGAGGCCGGTTATATGATCATCTTCTGCATCTGTGCCGTGGCTTATCTGGTTGCCTGGTCCATCATGAAGACACTGGTTCCGAAATACAAACCCATCGTAGTCGAATAACGGATGGATTCCAGGTCGGCGGCGGATGTGGCAGCAAACTCCGCCGTTGACTTTTCAGGAATCCAAAATTCTGAAAAACAATGATTAAGGAATTGAATAGGTCGACCGTCGAGAAGGTCGACCGCCCCGTTCACATCCTTCAGTTCGGGGAAGGAAACTTCCTGCGGGCCTTTGTGGACTGGCAGATCGACATCGCCAACGAGAAGGGTGTCATGAACTCCGGTGTGGCCATTTGCCAGCCGATTCTGGATCCCGAACACAAGGTCCTCGGGATGATCGACCTGCTCAACAAGCAGGACAACCTCTACCATGTCTATCTGGAGGGCATCGAGAACCGTCAGCCCAAGAAGGATATCCGGCTGGTGAAGAGCGTCATGGATTCGTTCAACCCCTATGTCGACTATGAGAAGTACGAGCACTACTTCCTCTCGCCCGACCTGAAGATCACCATTTCGAACACCACCGAGGCGGGTATCCGCTATGAGGAGGGCGACGATCTGGAGGCGCGTCCGCCGAAATCCTATCCCGCAAAGATGACGGCGCTGCTGTACAAGCGTTTCAAGCACTTTAACGGTGATCCGACAAAGGGCCTTTGCATCATCTGCTGCGAACTGATCGAGAACAATGGCTCGACGCTGCACGAGTATGTGATCCGCCACGCGATGTACAACGGGCTGGGTGCCGACTTCATCGACTGGGTGGAGCGCAGCTGCCACTTCTGCGATACGCTGGTCGACCGCATCGTGCCGGGCTTCCCGCGCGATACGATCAACGAGATCAAGGAGGAGATCGGCTACAACGACAATCTCGTGGTCAAGGCCGAGTTGTACCACCTGTGGGCCATCGGCGGCGAGGGCTACAAGGAGGTGCAGAAGGTGCTGCCGCTGGACAAGGCCGGCCTGCACGTCATCTTCATGCCCTCGATCAAGCAGTTCCGCGACAAGAAGGTCCGCATTCTGAACGGTTCGCATACGGGGATGGTGCCCATTGCTCTGCAGATGGGCTGCGAGACGGTGATGGATGCCTTCAACACGCCGTCGATCGAGCGCTTCATCAACGAGATGGTGGCCGAGGAGGTGATCCCGATGATCGATGAGGATCAGGAGGAGTTGAAGCAGTTCGCCGCCGGGATTCTGGAGCGTTTCTACAACCCCTTCATCAAGCACATGCTGCGGTCGATTTCGCTCAACTCGCTCTCGAAGTGGGAGGCGCGCAACTATCCGACCGTGAAGGACAACTGGTTCAAGGCCGGACGGCTGGCCCAACGCGAGTGCTTCACCTTTGCGGCGCTGATGGTGTTGTACGGCCCGAAGAGCGGCTTCCAGCCCGACGACACGAAGGAGTTCGTCGACTACATCCGCACGAACTGGAATTCGGAGGATCTCGTGGGGACGATCCGCAAGATCGTGCACGAGAGCGGCATCTTCACGGTTGACTTCTCGGAGGTTCCGGGGTTTGTCGAGGCCGTGGCCGGGTATGTGGCCGACATCGAGGCGCTGGGCATGCAGGGGGCGCTTGAAAAGTTTCTGAACAGGTAACAGGCAGCAGCTAATCCGAAAGGCGAAGCCGGAGGCGTGTCGGGTTGCCGGGAGGCCACGCTCCCTTTGCGGATGCCGCAGAAGCGGTGTCGTGCGGGGCTGGCGTCTGAACCGGGAAGCCGGCAGAGGCTTCGGTTTCGCCTTTTTCAGTGCAGGATGATATGAAACGGTTTCTGAAAATCAATGCCGCGGACAATGTGGCCGTGGCGCTGGCGGATCTTGCCGCCGGGGAGCATCTGCAGATCGACGGCCGCGAGGTGACGCTCCGCGAGGCGGTCGCCCGGGGCCACAAGTTCGCCCTGCGGGACCTGGCCGAGGGGGAGAATGTCATCAAGTACGGCTATCCGATCGGTCACGTTACGCGGCCGGTGGCTGCCGGGGAGTGGATCCACTCGCACAACCTGAAGACCAACCTCTGCGACGATCTCTCGTACACCTATACGCCGCGGGTCTATCCGCTTGCGATCCCGAAGCGCGACGACCTGCGCGTGCAGGGCTATCTGCGCCGCGACGGGCAGATGGGTATCCGCAACGAGTTGTGGATCGTGCCGTCGGTGGGGTGCGTCAACGGACAGGCACAGGCCATTGCCGAGCGGGTGCGCCGCAAGTGCGACTGCTCGCATCTGGACGACGTGAGGGTCTACACGCACAACTACGGCTGTTCGCAGCTGGGCGACGACCATGCCAATACGCGCCGGGCGCTGGCCCGCCTGGTTAGGCATCCGAATGCGGGTGCGGTACTGGTGCTGGGTCTCGGGTGCGAGAACAACCAGGTCTCGGCCCTCAAGGAGGAGATCGGCGAATGGGACGACGAACGCGTGAAGTTTCTCATTGCGCAGGAGGTCGAGGACGAGATTCAGACGGGTTTCGAGATCTGCCGCGAACTGGTCGAGCGCACGCGGGAGGATAAACGCCAGCCGCTGCCGCTTTCGTATCTGAAGGTGGGGCTGAAGTGCGGCGGTTCGGACGGCTTTTCGGGCATCACGGCCAATCCGCTGGTGGGGCTGTTCTCCGACTGGCTGGTGGCGCAGGGCGGCACGACCGTCCTGACGGAGGTCCCGGAGATGTTCGGCGCCGAGACCATTCTGATGGACCGCGCCACCAACCGCACGGTTTTCGACGAGACGGTCCACCTGATCAACGACTTCAAGGGCTATTTCCGTCGCTATGACCAGCCGATCTACGAGAACCCCTCGCCCGGAAACAAGAAGGGCGGCATCACCACCTTGGAGGAGAAGTCGCTCGGATGTGTGCAGAAGGGTGGGGCACAGCCCGTGGTCGACGTGCTGGGCTATGCGCAGCCGATTGTCCGGCCGGGGCTGAATCTGTTGCAGGCACCGGGCAACGACCTGGTGGCCGCCTCGGCGCTGGCCCTTTCGGGGTGTCAGATGGTGCTGTTCACCACGGGGCGCGGCACGCCGTTCGGCGCGTTCGTCCCGACGATGAAGATTGCGACCAACACCCCTCTCTCGCAGTTCAAGTCGAACTGGATCGACTTCAACGCCGGAACGCTCGTCGAGGACGAGGAGCCGCATGCGGTGCTCGAGCGGCTGATCGACAAGATCCTTGCGACGGCCAACGGCGAACACCTCAAACACGAGCGCACGGGCTTCAAGGAGATTGCCATCTTCAAGAGCGGCGTGACGCTCTGAGGCAGCCGGCAGCCGGCGGAATCCCGACCCCGACTCCGACCCCGACCGGTCCGGCCGGATTGCCGGCAGCGGTAACGGTGGAGGGACTGACCCTCCCCGAGACCGGTTGCCGCTCCGACTCGCTCCGATTTCCCGGCGGCGTTGGCCGCTCCGACCCTCTTGCAAACCCTCTCCCTCGATCGGAGGGGGCTTGCGTTCAAACGGGGCTTGAAGCGTGCTGAAAGGCAAACCAATTACATTACAACGTTATGAAACACCTTGTTTGGGGAATTCTCGGCTTCCTTTTCTCGGCCCGGGCCTTTGCCGGGGAGCCTGTCTATACGGTCGACTGCAACGGCGGGGGTGATTTCCGCACCGTGCAGGCCTGTTTCGACGCCCTGCCCTCGAAACCCGACGGCTGGCGCACCGTCCGCATCCTGCCCGGGACGTACCGCGAGAAGGTGACGCTCGACGTCTACAAGGATCGGGTGCGCATCGTCGGGGTGGGCGGCGCGGACAAGGTGCGTATCGTCTGGAACGACTTTTCGGGACGGGTGGTCGATGGTTACGAGATGTCGACCTACGACACGTGGACCCTCTCGCTGCAGGCCGACGACGTGATCCTCGAGGGCGTAACCGTCGAGAACGATGCCGGAAGGGTGGGGCAGGCCGTGGCGCTCGAGACCCGCGGCGACCGCATCCACATCGACCGCTGCCGCCTGGTGGGCGATCAGGACACCTTCTTCACCAAGGGGTACGTTTCGCGCATCTGGGTCACCGATTCGTGGATCGAAGGGACCACGGACTTCATCTTCGGCCCCTCGATCGTCCTTTTCGACCGCTGTCGGATCCACGGCAAGGCCGACAGCTTCCTGACCGCTGCCTCGACTACGGAGCGCAACCTCTACGGCTATGTCTTCCGCGATTGCCGCGTGACGGCCGACCCGGCGGTGAAGCGTCTCTATCTGGGGCGCCCCTGGAAATCCACGGCCCGGACGGTATGGATCCGCTGCGAGCTGCCTGCGGCAATCTGCCCCGAAGGGTGGCGCGACTGGCACGACGCGGTCCGCAAGGGCGACGTCTACTACGCCGAGTATCGCTGTACGGGGCCGGGTGCCGATCGTTCGGGGCGTGTCGCGTGGTCGTGCGAACTTACGGACGAGGAGGCTGCCCGCTATACTCCGGAGCGGATTTTCGCCAAAAAGACCGGCTCGGAGCAGTTCCGTCGCGACTGGAACCCGCTGCGCGAGGAGGCCTGGATGACGGGAGACTGAGCCGGGGCAGATTCTGACGACTGGCTGTCGGATATGAACAGAGGGCCTTCCCGGGAGGGGAGACCCTCTGTTCGGGTGAGGGGCGGAGTGCATCCTCCGGTGCCGATGGATCGGGCGGGCCGGGGCTTCTTCGCAGGGTCAGGCCTTTTCGAGAATCGTGCGAAGACGGTGCGTCATGAGGTACTGGAACGCCCCGCGCAGGAACATGTAGAGCGTGAAGGCCATCCAGAGGGCGTTGTTGCCGATCCACGGCCGGAAGGCATAGAAGATGGCGAAATAGGCCGCCGTGGCCCAGAACATCGAATTGCGCATGATGCGTGTCTCGGTGGCTCCGACCATGATGCCGTCCATGATGAAGGGCAGGGCCGAGGCCACGGGGATCAGGATGATCCAGACGATGTAGTGCCCGGCCAACTCGATGATCTGTGCGGCATTCGGTGCCGCCTGGTCGATGAAGAGCCCCACCAGATCGCGCCACCAGACGAGGTAGACCCCGACGAACAGGGCGGCGATTACCGTTCCCCACAGCAGGCAGCGGCGTATGCATGTGCCGAGGGATTGCCGGTCTCGGGCCCCGATGAAGCGTCCCGTCAGTGCCTCGGCGGCGTAGGCGAAGCCGTCGTTCATGTACGAAAAGAGGGTGAACAGCTCCAGCAGCAGGGCATTGACGGCCAGCAGCGTGTGGTCTTCCATGCGGGCCGAGGCGCCGGTGAAGAAGGTGTAGACCGCCACAATGCAGAGCGTGCGCAGAATGATGTCGCGATTGATTGCGAAGAAGCGTTTCAGCGGCTGCAGATCCAGCACCTCCGACCAGCGGACTGCGGTCAGCAGATGCCCGTATCGTGTGACGAGCAGCAGCGTGGCCAATGTCACGCCGCACCATTGCGCCACGATCGAGGCGTAGGCGATGCCGACAATGCCCAGATCCAGCCCGAAGGCGAAGGCAAAGCTGCACGCCAGGTGGATCACGTTGACCGTGACGGCCGTGATCATCGGGAAGAGTGCGTTCTGCATGCCTGTGAACCAGCCGTTGAAGCCGAAGAGCAGGATGCCGGCCGGTACGGCCCAGATGCGCGTGTAGAAGTAGGCGCGGGTCATCTCCCCGCCGTTCATGGCCCACAGGGCCAGCTCGCCCAGCGGGTACTGGAGCAGAAGTATCGCCACGCCCATGATGCCGGCCACCGCCAGTGCCCGGGCCAGCATGTTCGTGCATTCGCCGTAGTTCCCGGCGCCGAAGGCCTGGGCCGTCAGGCCGCTGGTTCCCATGCGCACGAACGAACAGTTCCAGTAGATGAAGTTGAAGATCGAGACCCCGATGGCCAGCGCCCCGATCGTCGAGGTGGAGTCCTCGCCCCAATGGCCGGCGATGGCCGTGGAGACGATGCCCATCAGGGGAACCGTGATGTTCGAGACGATGTTCGGAATCGCCAGTCGGAGTATTTCTCGATTCATCTTCATGACGGGTGCAAAGATAAGGCAAAAGCGGCGAATTTTCGGTTCGGGACGTCTTTTTCTCGATTTCGGGCACGCAATGTGTTGGAATCCGGAAAAATGGATTACCTTTGCCGCGCAAAATCATCTTATAGAGAAGATACGAACATGAAAGATTCGAAAAACGACTCGGCTCCGGTGCTGGAGCGCTTTGCCCGAGACAAGCGCAAACGCACCGTGATAGCTACGGCGGAGCGTGTCGAGCGTCGCCCGCGTTTGCAGCGTGATGCTGCCGATTCGGAGCAACCGTCCCATTCCGTACGGCCCGAACACCGGGCTTCGTACAACCCCCATTTCACGGCCGACAACCGGCCCCGCTTCGAACATCCCCGCCGTGAGGAGGGCGATCGTCCGCATCGCAATTTCGGAGAGAAGCCCCGTTTCGGGGAGCATTTCCGCAGCGGAGAGTCGCGACCGCATCGCACCTACGGTGAAAACGATACCCGCTACAATGAGGAGCGTCCGCGCCGTACGTTCGGCAATCGTGAGGATCGTCCCAACGACGAGAACCGTCCGCCGCGGGCAGCGGGTCCCCGCGAGCGGCGTTATAACGAGGAGGAGCGTCCGCGTCGTACGTTCGGCGACAAGCCCCGTTTCGAGGGGGAGCGTCCCCAACGCGAACCGGGGGAGCGCCCGCAGCGTCCGTACGGAACCCGCGGTTCGAAACCCGCATCCGGAGGGCGTTCGGGAAGTTTCTCCGACCGCAAGGGCGGCAAGGGTCCGGGACGCTTCACCGGAGAGCGGTCCGGTAATGCGCGTCCCCGCAAGAGCGGTGACAAACCGGCCTCTTATCCGAAGTATGATCCCGCAATGCCGACGGGCGA
>CALUKK010000157.1 GCA_944321205.1 uncultured Alistipes sp. | reverse complement strand
TCGCGCACGTGGGTCGTGGCCAGACCGATCTGGTTGCCGTAGCTCGAGTAGCCGGCGGCGGCCTTCTTCGAGATGACGCTCTGCGGCAGCTTGCCGGCCAGCGTCTCCGAAACGGGCTGGTAGATGTTGCCGGCACCCGTCACGCGCATCGCCTGGTAGACGTAGCTGCGGCCCGACAGCGGGTCGCGGATCGCTCCGCCCAGACAGGTCGATGCCCCGCCGAAAGGTTCGATCTCCGTCGGGTGGTTGTGCGTCTCGTTCTTGAACTGCAGCAGCCACTTCTCCGTCTTGCCGTCGACATCGACATCGATGTAGATCGAGCAGGCGTTGTTCTCTTCCGAAACCTCCAGGTCGTCGAGCAATCCCTTCTGTTTCAGATAACGGGCGCCGATCGTGGCAATATCCATCAGACAGAGGCTCTTGTGTTCACGCCCCAACTCGCGGCGGATGCGCAGGTAGAGGGCCAGCGAATCCTCGATCTCCTCCTTGGCAAAGGACTCTTCGACGGTGATGCCCTCCAGTTCGGTCGTGAAGGTCGTATGGCGGCAATGGTCGCTCCAGTAGGTATCCAGAATACGCAACTCCGTCTCGTAAGGGTCGCGCCCCTCCGCGCGGAAGTATTTCACCACCTCGTAGAGGTCATCGGCATTCATCGCAAGACCCATCCGCTGGCAATAGGGTTCGAGTTCATCGTCCTCCATCTGCCGGAATCCCTCCAGCACCTGAACGGGCTTCACCTCGGCCTGCTCCATGTCGCTCAGCACCGAGAGATCCTTCTCGCGCGACTCCACGGCGTTGATGTAGTAGTGGCGGATACGGGCCAGCTCCTCTTCCGTAACGCTCTGGTCGAAGAGCAGCAGCCGCGCCGAACGGATATTGACCTGCGCCTCGGGGTCGATCAGCCGCACACAGTCGACGGCCGACGCAGCCCGCTGGTCGAACTGTCCGGGCAGACACTCCACGGCGATGTACTTGTGCCCCGCAAGGTCACACGCATCGCTCACCTGGTCGGTCACCACCTCACCAAAGACACGGTAACGGCTCTTTTCGAGCAGTTCGGGCGTGAAGCCGAACAGATCGTAGATGTTCAGCAGCCGCAGTTCGTGCAGCGAAAGGTTAAGATTCGTGTTCAACTCGCGTCGAAGACTCTCCGCCTCCACCCGGAAGCGCGGCAGTTTCTCGACGAAAATACGATAGTTGGTCGTGTTCATCTATTGTGTTGTTTATCTTTTCTTTGCTCTGTTCTCATTTCAAAAGCGGCAGGCCCGCTTCCGTAGCGATCCGACATTCTGCTCAGTTCCTACGTTCTGCCCGGCCCCAACGTCCTGCTCAGCTCCAACATCCTGCTCAGCCCCGACATCCTGCCCGGCCCCGACGTTCTGCTCAGCCCCGACTTCTACCCGGCCCCGGCCTCCTGCCCGGCCCCGGCGTTCGCTACCGGACAAAACGGTCGGCCCACTCCTTTTCGTATTCATCCCCCGTCATGCCGACAAAGGTGATGTGGCCCATCTTGCGCTTCGGACGACTCTCGGTCTTGCCGTAGATATGGACGTAGACGTTCGGACGATGCTCCCGTTCCACCTGGCGGGCTGCCTCGAGATCCTGCCCCAGGATGTTCTTCATCACCGTCGGAGCTATCAGCTGCGGTTCCTGCAGCGGCTCTCCCACCAGATAGCGCACCAGTTCGCGGAACTGGTTGGTCGTACATCCCTCGATCGTGTAGTGACCCGAGTTGTGGGGCCGCGGCGCCATCTCGTTGAAGAAGATCTCCTGCCCGCGGATGAAATACTCGATGGCCAAAATCCCTTCATAACCACAGTCGCGCATGAAGCGTTCACTCTGCTCCTTCATCCGTCCGAGTACCTCCGGGTCGGCCGTCTCCGGAACAATCGAGAGGTCGAGGATGCCGTCGCGGTGGATATTCCGCCCCACGGGAAAGCTCACCACCCGCTTGCGGTCGGCCACCATCACGATACTGGTCTCCGAATCGAAGGCGATGAACTCCTCCAGAATGCAGGGGACCGTCAACAGCGGCAGCGCCCGTTCGATATCCTCCTCACGACGGAGCACCATCTGTCCGTGGCCGTCGTATCCCAGCGTCCGAGTCTTCAGTACGGCCGGAAGGCCCAGCTCCCGCACGGCGGCCCGCAGCGACGCCTCGTCGTCAACGGCCGCAAAGCCCGGCGTACGGAGCCCGTGGTCGCGGGCGTTCGTCTTTTCGCGAAGGCGGTCCTGCGAATCATAAAGCGGGCGGTAGCCCTGCGGGATGTTGTATTTTTCGCTCAGCGGGATGAGAATATCCCCCGGCACGTTTTCGAATTCGTAGGTCACGGCGTCGCTCATGCGGCAGAGCCGTTCGAGTGCTTCGGCGTCGTTATAGGCCGCCACGATGTGGTCGTCGCACACGCGGAAGGCCGGTGCATCCGGCGCCGGATCGAGCGCCACGGCCCACACGCCCAGCACGTGGGCCTGCTCGGCGATCATCAGCCCCAGCTGGCCGCCCCCGATGATTCCGATGGTCTTCATCAGTCGAGTTCGGCTTTCAGGACGTCGGCGGTCTGTTTGGCGCGGAAGGCCTCCAGTTTGGCAGCCA
>CALUKK010000156.1 GCA_944321205.1 uncultured Alistipes sp. | reverse complement strand
AAAACCCACTTGCGTGACCTGTTCGACAAGACTAATTTCAATGATGTCAAAGATCTAAATGATCCCCTGATTCCGGGGCTTTTTGATTAATTGTTTAACTCGTCCCATTTTAACGGGACGCTAATGTAAATATGTATAAAAACAAAAAATCCGGTCCCGGAACTCCCGGAATCGAATCTCGTCTTCCTACATTCGTACGCTCAACATGCCGCAGAGGTCTCCTTCACTGCTCCAAGACTCCGCACACCGTGCTTCCGTCTCTTGTTTGCTTCCTTTCTCCCCCCCCTCTTCTGTCGATGCTCCGTTCTCCGCAGATGCGCTCGAAAAAAAAAGACGCTTCCTTCCGGAAGTTGCAAGGCAGGTCTTCTGGCTTGTCCCTTTCGCAACGCCTTCCCAATCCGTAGACCAGTGGCCAGCGTGTTGCGACTCCATGCGGGACTTACAGCAGCGGGAACTGCTGCCGACTCTCACGGCATTCCCTTTTCATCACGCAGAACCCTGCAGGGC
The DNA here is from genome assembly GCA_944321205.1 of uncultured Alistipes sp. Lineage (GTDB taxonomy): Bacteria > Bacteroidota > Bacteroidia > Bacteroidales > Rikenellaceae > Alistipes. The sequence continues at coordinate 30,655 of CALUKK010000156.1, read as the reverse complement.
CCTTTGTGAACCTTGGCGGTGCAAAGTTATAAAATAAATTCGTATCTTTGCACCGCTAAACCAAAAAACACGAAAATCATGAAGCACGCGTACGTGTTCCCGGGCCAGGGTGCCCAGGCCGTCGGTATGGGCAAGGACCTCTACGACAATGTTCCCGAAGCCAAGGAGCTCTTTGAGAAAGCCAACGAAATACTCGGTTTCCGCATCACCGACATCATGTTCGCCGGAACCGACGAGCAACTCAAACAGACCAAAGTCACTCAACCCGCCGTCTTCCTCCATTCGGTCATCATGGCCAAGGCGCTGGGCGTGAAACCCGATGCCGTTGCCGGACACTCACTGGGTGAATTCTCCGCATTGGTCGTTGCCGGAGCCCTTTCGTTCGAGGACGGTCTGAAGCTCGTCTCGAAACGTGCCATGGCCATGCAGGCCGCCTGCGAGGCTCAGCCCGGAACGATGGCCGCCATCCTCGGCATGGAGGACAAGGCCGTCGAGGAGATCTGCGCTTCGGTCGACGGCGTGGTCGTGGCCGCCAACTACAACTGCCCGGGACAGCTCGTGATCTCGGGGGCCGTCGAGGCCGTTGAGGCCGCCTGCGAAAAGGCCAAGGCTGCAGGAGCCCGTCGCGCCCTGCGTCTGCCCGTCGGCGGAGCGTTCCACTCCCCGCTGATGGAGCCCGCCAAGCAGGAGCTCGAAAAAGCCATCCACGAAGCGCCGTTCCAGACCCCGACCTGCCCGATCTACCAGAACGTCGACGCTAAACCCTATACCGATCCGGCCGCCATCAAGGCCAACCTGATCGCCCAGCTCACGGCACCCGTACGCTGGACCTACATCGTCAAGAACATGCTCGCTGACGGTGTGACGGAATTCACCGAACTCGGCCCCGGAACGGTACTCCAGGGTCTGATCCGCAAGGTCGACGCCAACGCCACCGTAGAGTCGAAATCGACCCTCTGAGGCCCTGCACAAGGCGAAATCTTCGATAAAAAATAACGGTCTGAAAGTCAGGCCGTTATTTTTTTATGGTCCAAAAAGGCGGAAAATTTATTATATTTATTAAATTTTTTGTATTTTTTAAATAAACTCATTATATTTGCATTGTTACTTAAAAAACAGCCTGGAAGGATGACATCACTCACCGAATTTTTCAACAAACACGAAGACGAGGCCCTGAAGGGCATATCCCACAAAAACAGCATCATCAAGCGCAACATCATCGCGCATATGGCCGTCAATGGCGAATGCACGCTCTCGGAACTGACCAAAGAGCTGCATATCAGCGTCCCGACCATCACCAAACTGGTCCAGGAACTCGTCGATGAAAATATCGTCACCGATCTGGGCAAGGTCGAAACCCCCGGAGGCCGCCGCCCGAATATCTTCGGACTGGCCAACTCGGCGATCTACTTCGCGGGCGTGAATGTCGGCCGCGACAACATGCGCTTCCTGATCACCGACCTGCAAAACAACATCATCAAGGAGGAGAACGACTTCACCTTCGAACTCATCGACCGTCCCCAGTGCATCGAACGAATCTGCGCCAATATCGAACACTTCATCGCCAACTGCGGCATCGATCGCGGCAAGATCCTCGGACTGGGCGTCTGCATGACGGGACGTGTCAACCCCGCCACGGGCCGCAGTTACAAATACTTCACCTCCAGCGAACAGTCCCTGCGCGAAATCATCGAACAGAAGGTCGGGATCCGCGTGCTGCTCGAAAACGACACCCGGGCCCGCTGCTATGCCGAATACACCTGCGGGAAATCCAAGGATGAAAACAACGTGATCTACCTGCACATGGGGCGTGGCGTGGCCATCGGTATCGTGGTCGACGGCCAGCTCTACTATGGGAAAAGCGGTTTTGCCGGGGAGTTCGGACACATCCCCTTCTTCGACAACGAGATCATCTGCTCGTGCGGCAAAAAGGGCTGTCTGGAGACCGAGGTCTCGGGTATCGCCATCGAAGACAAGATGTGCCGTCTGATCGAAAAGGGGGTCAACACAATCCTCAAGGAGAAATACGACCAGCAGAAGAGCATCCACATCGACGACATCATCAATGCGGCAAAGAACGACGACAACCTCTCGATCGAACTGATCGAAGAGGCCGGAGAGAAGGTCGGCAAGGCTGTGGCATTCCTCATCAACACGTTCAACCCCGAGACGGTGATCGTCGGAGGAAACCTGGCGGCGGCCGGCGACTACATCATGCTGCCGCTGAAGTCCGCGACGAACAAATACTCGCTCAATCTGGTCTACAAGGATACGAAATTCCGGCTGTCGAAGATGAGTGAAAATGCCAATGCCTGGGGCGTGGCCATGCTCATCCGCAACAAGGTCATCGGTTTGCGATGATACTCGAAGGGGATCTGATCCGCCTGCGGGCCGTGGAGCCGGAGGATGTCGAGGTACTCCATGTCTGGGAGAACGATCCTGCGGTATGGCTTGTCAGCGGCACCACGGAGCCCTTTTCCCGGGAACAGATCCTGCGGTTTGTCGAACGGCAATTGAAAGGCGAAGATCTCTTCCGCACGGGGCAGTTGCGGTTGATGATCGAGTGCCGGGAGGTCCGGCATGATCAAGACAACGGAAGGTCATCACGTCGGACCGTCGGGACGATGGATCTCTTTGAATACGACCCGTTACACGGTCGGGCCGGAATCGGGATTCTGATCCACGGCGAAGAGAACCGCCGAAGGGGTTATGCCCGGGATGCGGTGGAAGTTCTGTGCCGGTATGCCCGCGAGCGATTGCGGATGCATCAACTCTGGTGCAACGTCGGAGCGGACAACAGGGCGAGTCTGGGACTTTTCCGGAAAGCGGGATTCCAAAAGGCTGGTATCAAACGCGACTGGCTCTGGACTCCGGACGGCTATCGCGACGAAATTCTCCTCCAGAAAATTCTCGACTGACCCGAGGGGGGGGGAAACCTTCAAAAAGCGGGGGTCCCAGAGGTTCTCAACTCCACCGGAACGGGGTTACAAAAGATTGGCAACTCCGCCAGAAAGCAGGGGGGGGGGTGAGGTCACGACTCCACGGAGGATAGACCGTAAGAGGCTGACAGCTTCATCGGGAAGCGGGTCCGAAAGGTTCGCAACTACGCAGAAGAGAGACGTAACAGGCTGACAGCTTCATCGGGAAGCGGGTCCGAAAGGTTCGCAACTCCACGAAGGAGAGGCCGTAAGAAGCCGACAGTTCTGCCGAACCGGGCATCGCAGCCAAGTCGAATACGCCTCCGAGCCACACGTCGCCGACTCCAAAAACATCACCCGCCCGGATATATCACTTGCCCGGATAACGCTTTCCACCCGGATCATACGAAAAATCCCGACCGCAGAGGTCGGGATTTTTCATTGTCACTCCGGAAGCGAGCCTACTCCAGACGACGCGAACCGTCGGAGATGACCACGTCGTAGATCTTCGGTTCATGACCATACTTGGCATTGAACTTCTCCTTGGCCGTCGCGATGAAGTGATCGTAGAGCTCGTCCTTCACAAGGTTGATCGTGCAGCCGCCGAATCCGCCGCCCATGATGCGCGAACCCGTCACACCGCACTCCTCGGCCACCTCAACCAGGAAGTCCAACTCCTCACACGATACCTCGTAATCCTTCGACATGCCCCAATGGGTTTCGTACATCCGCTTGCCGACGGTCTCGTAGTCACCCTTTTCGAGGGCATCGCACACATCAAGCACCCGACGCTCCTCGCCAATCACATAGCGGGCACGTTTGTAATCCTCTTCGGAGATCTTCTCCTTGATGGCATCCAGCTGATCCATCGTGGCACCGCGCAGGAACTCCTGTCCAAGGGCCTTGGCCACACGCTCGCAGGAGGCACGGCGATCGTTGTAGGGTGAGCCGACAAGCTCATGCTTCACACGCGAATCCACCAGAACAAGCCGATAACCCTTCGGATCGAACGGGAAATAGGCATACTCCAGCGAACGGCAATCCAGACGGATCAGATTGCCCTTCTTGCCGAAGACCGATGCAAACTGGTCCATGATTCCACAATTCACACCGCAGTAGTTGTGTTCGGTGGACTGTCCGATCTTGGCCAGTTCGAACTTGTCGATACCGCAATGGAAAAGGTCATTCAACGCAAAGGCGAAGGTCGACTCCAAAGCGGCCGACGACGACATGCCGGCACCCAGAGGCACATCCCCGGCAAAAACCGTATCGAAACCTCCGATCACACCGCCGCGTTTCTGTACCTCGCGGCAGACGCCGAAGATATAGTGAGCCCAGCTTTCGGCCGGTTTGTCCTCCTCACGCAATCCGAACTCCGAAGATTCACCCAGGTCATAGGCATAGGCCCGGACCTTGTCCGTACCGTTGAGGCGGATGGCTGCGACAATACCCTTGTCGACGGCTCCCGGGAAGACGAAACCTCCGTTGTAATCGGTATGTTCGCCGATCAGATTGATACGGCCGGGCGACGTGTAGAGAATCGCACCTTCACCGAAAAGTTCCTGGAATTTCTTGCTTACTTTTTCTTTCATGGTTCTATTCGTGGTTTTAAGTGATTCGAATTGCACGAAGATAGGAAAAATTCCGCAGCTTCACACCTTTTTTCGTTTCAATTAATGGTAAAATCCAGTCAAAAAATATTCGAGAAACCCGAATCGGGGTATTCTCAGGCCTCTGAAAAAACGCCGGACCGAAGGATCTTTCGGCTTGCAGTTCCGGGAATATTCGTTATCTTTGTTCGGGTTTCATTGCAAAAGTTTCACACCAAATCTTCCACGGCATGATCCGACAACTCGTCTTAGCTGCAGCCGTTCTGTTGGCCGGAGGCGCTGCCACGGCACAACCCAAGGTGATCGCCCACCGCGGTTACTGGACGGCACCGGGGTCGGCACAGAATTCGCGGACCTCCTTCACCAAAGCCGACTCGATCGGCGTCTACGGTTCGGAGATCGACGTATGGCTCACGGCCGACAACCGGCTGATTGTCAACCACGACCGGCACCACAAGGATACAGGCATCGACATGGAGCGCAACACGGCGCGTGAAATCACGAAGATCGTGCTGCCAAACGGTGAAAACATCCCCACACTGGACGAGTACCTCGAACTGGTCGCCGCAAAACCCCACACGCGACTGATTCTGGAGATGAAATCGCTCTCGGAGTTGCAACGCGAGGATCTGGCCGCCGAAAAGATCGTCCGCGCACTGCGCAAGCACGGCGTTCTGGAACGCACCGACATCATCGCCTTCTCGATCAACGCCTGCCTGGCCTTCAAGAAGCTCCTCCCCGATACGAAGATCTACTACCTGAACGGCGATCTGCCGCCACGCAGCATCAAGGAGCTGGGACTGGCTGGAATCGACTATTCGATGGAAGACCTGCGCCGTCATCCCCACTGGGTCGAACAGGCCCACGAACTCGGTCTGGAGGTCAACGTCTGGACGGTGGATTCCGAAGAGGAGATGAAATACTTCATCGAATTGGGGGTGGACTACATCACGACGGATTACCCCGAGCGGTTACAGGCGCTGCTGACCCGCTGAGCGAATTGTCCCGGGCCATCCGGCGGGTGGGAGGGGCGGACAATGCCGACGGCTCCCGCAAAACCCCGAATCCCGGTTCCGAATCATCTGAACAATCTGAGGTAGCACCATGTGGAAACTGCTGCAACCCCCGGCCTATCAGGCGGAAATGCCTGCCGGACAGATCGACTCGACCTACCGCAAACTGAGGCTCCAGGTCTTCACCGGCATCTTCCTCGGATATGCGGGCTTCTATCTCGTACGCAAAAACTTCTCGATGGCCATTCCGGAGCTGGCCGCCCTGGGGTTCGACACGAGCGAGCTGAGCATCGTACTGTCGATGAATGCCGTAGCCTATGCGCTGTCGAAATTCCTCATGGGCAGCGTCTCGGATCGCAGCAATGCCCGGGTTTTCCTGCCGCTGGGACTGGTGCTGACGGCCCTGTCGATGATCTTCATGATCGTTCCCGTAACGATGCTGGGGCCCGGACACAGACACCTGTCCATCGTCATCATGGCCATTCTGAACTTTCTGGTCGGATGGTTCAACGGCATGGGATGGCCCCCCTGCGGGCGGGTCATGACACACTGGTTCTCCCAGAACGAGCGCGGTACGAAAATGTCCATCTGGAACTGTGCACACAACGTCGGAGGTGCGCTCGTGGGGCCGATGTCCGTCTATGGGGCCATCTGGTTCGGGGCCTGGTTCTACGGTTCCCACGAAGAGCTTTACTTTCTGATCGGCACCTATCTCTTCCCGGCCGTCGTGGCGCTGCTGATTGCGCTGGTGGCCTACGTTCTGATCCGCGACACCCCGCAATCATGCCGTCTGCCCTCTGTGGAGAGGTGGCGCAACGACTTCCCGAAAGACTACACCGACAAACAGGAAGAGGTGCTCACAACCCGTGAAATCTTCTTCCGATATGTGTTGAACAACCGGCTGCTGTGGTACATCGCCATTGCAAACGCCTTCGTCTACATGGTTCGCTACGGGTGTCTGGACTGGGCCCCGACCTATCTGCGCGAAGCCCAGGGCTATGATATCAAACAGGCCGGCTGGGCCTATTTCGCCTATGAATTCGCCGCCATCCCCGGCACGCTCGTCTGCGGATGGATGAGCGACCGGCTCTTCCACGGACGACGGGCCCTGCCCACGATCCTCTTCATGGCCATCGTGGCCCTCTTCATCCTCCTCTACTGGCAATTCTCGACGAACTACCTCATCGTTACCGTCTCGCTCATCGCCATCGGATTCTTCATCTACGGTCCGGTGATGCTGATCGGCGTGCAGGCGCTGGATCTGGCGCCGAAGAATGCCGCCGGAACAGCCGCCGGACTGACGGGATTCTTCGGGTATCTGCTCGGCACGGCCATTCTGGCCAACATCGTTCTGGGGACGGTTGCCGACCGGGTCGGTTGGGACTGGACGTTCGTTCTGCTGATCGGAGCCTGCGTGCTGGCGATTCTCTTCATGGCGCTCACCCTGAAAAAAGAGCACGGCAGAATCGGTTGAAATGCCGCACGGCATTTTCCCGATCTCTTTTCCGCGAAAAAGTCGTCTGAAGAGCCCTCAGACGGCTTTTTTATTCGGGAAATTCCGCTTCCGGGCGGTATCGTCTTCCGTCCGGAGGCATCGCCGGAAACGACAAAAAATACCGAAATTCTTGCCTTTTCGCACAGAATCGCTATATTTGCGGTTTAGGTTAGGTTAGTAAAATGGGTGATTCTTTCGACATATCGGACAATCGCCGGACGGTGCTTGCCTTGAAATCCGGGAATGAAGCCGCCTTCAAGGCGGTCTACATGGCCTGGAGCGCAACGCTGCGACGTTATGCCGAGACGATGCTTCACAACGAAACCGACGCCCGTGAACTCGTGCAGGAGCTGTTCGTTACGCTGTGGCTCAACCGCCGGCGTCTGGATGAGGAGAAATCACTGCGCAACTACCTGCTGCGGGCCACCCACAACAACGCCCTCCGGGAGTGTCAACGTCAAACGCTCCGGCAACACCGCGAAACGCTTCTCAAAGCCGAACTTGCGGCCAACCCGCTTGCGGAAGATCCCTCCGACGCGGAGGATCCGTGCCCCGAGGAGCTTCTCCTGCCGGCCATAGCCCGGCTTCCGCGCCAAAGCCGCCGGGTCGTGGAGATGAACTATTTCGAAAACAAGAAGCACGCCACGATCGCCTCCGAGCTCTCGATCTCCCGACGCACCGTGGAGACGATTCTCTACAAGGCCCTGCGCCGTCTGCGGGGCGAAATCAAAAAAATCTGAAAAAAATCCGATTTTTCAGTACGTAGTTTTGCCTCCTGCCGTATTTATTCGATAAAGAGAGTTACCGAATGAATATGGAGACGCCCCGTATCCCGCGTCGCAAGATCGACGAACAGGAGGAGGAACTGCTCGACCAACTCTGGGCGCAAACAGCCGGAATCGAGCCTCAACATCCCGATACACCGGGATATGCCGATCTGCAGGATCGCATCCGCCGGAGAATCCGTCTCGGACGGATCCGGAAAATCGTCGCATCGGGTGCGGCAGCCGCCATCGTGGCAACGGCCGTACTGCTGATCGGAAGGCCCGAACCCAGCGTTCCCGATGCCTTCGAGCAACTGGCTCGCATGGGGGTCGAACTCGACCATCGGCAGGTGGTGTTGACCACCGATGACGGACAGCGCATGAACCTCGAACAGGAGGCTCGGCTCGAACGCACCCAAAGCGGAGAGGTTTCCCTCAACACGGCAAGCGAAAGCATCGCCCTGGCCGACGAACGCAGGATGAAGATCGAGGTGCCCGCCGGCAAGGAGTTCCGGCTGACGCTGGCCGACGGCACCGAAGTATGGCTCAATGCGGGTTCGACGTTCGAATATCCGGCCTCGTTCGAAGGTCGCAGCGAACGGAAAGTCATCCTTACGGGAGAGGCCTTCTTCGACGTACAGAGGGATACCTGCCGCCCGTTCCGGGTGGAGATGCCGGGCGGTGAGAGCATCCGGGTGCTGGGGACCCGCTTCAATGTCCACGCCTATGCCGACGAGAGCGAACACGTCACCACGCTGGTCGAGGGGCGGATCGCCTACCGGGCTTCCGAAACCGCGGAGCTCCTCGAACTGGAACCCGACCAGCAGGTCTGTCTCGACCGTGATACCGAGTCGACCTCGCTCCGGAAGGTGGATGCCGAGGCTTATGCCGCATGGACCGACGGCTGGCTGTGGTTCGAGGCCGAACCGCTGTGGAAACTGGCCGAACGCTTCGAACGGACCTACGGAATCCGGATCGTTGTGGCAGAACCGTTGCGCGGCTACACCTTCTCGGGCAAAATCCGTCGCGAACGGGGGATCGACTATATCCTCGATCTGCTGGCCGGCACCACGGGAATCCGTTGCGAGGTGGTCGACGGCGTAATGCATCTCCATTGAAAACCATACGATGATTCAACGAACACGATACGAACAACCCGTTAAAGAGAGATCCATGAATAAGGAAATGAAGAGAACATGGACCACATCCCGCCTCGGGGGGGGGATTTTAAGATTTCGTAAAGTCTTGCTGCTCATGCTGCTCGTGGCCTGGTTGCCCACGACGGCCGCAGCCCAGACTCCGCGTGTGACGCTTCGGTTGGAGGGAGTCTCGCTCAGCGAGGCCCTGCGCCGCGTCAGCAACGCCGTGGGATACGAATTCTTCTACAACTCGGGGCAGCTGCACGACATCGACAAACGCATCGATGCCTCCTACGAAAACACACCGCTGCAAGAGGTGCTCGACGAACTCTTCGCCGGAACGCCCTTTGCCGCCCGCATCCAGGAGCGGACGATCGTCGTCTACAACCGTCCGCAGGACTCCCGACCGGAAAAAACCGAGGCCGACCCGCAACGTGTCACACTCGAAGGCGTGGTCCGCGATGCGGCCAACCGGGAGCCGATGGTCGGCGTGACGGTCGTTGTCGAAGGCTCGACGGTCGGTACGGCCACGGATGCCGACGGCAAATGGTCGCTGACCCTTCCGCAGGGTATCTACAACGTACTCTTCTCGTTCATCGGATACGAGCCCCACGTGCGTCACTTCAACGGTCACAACGAGGCGGAGTTCCGCGAGGTGAAACTCATGCAGTCGGCCGTGGAGGTAGGCGATGTGGTCGTGACGGGCGTCTACCAGCGCAAGAAGGAGAGTTTTACGGGTTCCGCCACCACGTTCAAAAGCAAGGAGCTGATGGCCGTCGGTACGCAGAGCGTGCTGCAGAGTCTGGCCACGCTCGACCCGTCGTTCAAGATCACCGAGAGCGTACAGTTCGGATCGGACCCCAACCGCATGCCCGACTTCGAGATCCGCGGCAAGAGCAGCGTCGCAGGGCTCAAGGAGGAGTACGGCACCGATCCCAACCAGCCGCTCTTCATCCTTGACGGTTTCGAGACGACGCTCGAAACGGTGATGAACCTCAACATGAACCGCGTGGCTTCGGTGACGCTGCTCAAGGATGCCGCCTCGACGGCCATCTACGGCTCGAAAGCCGCAAACGGCGTGGTGGTCATCGAGACCAAGGTTCCCGAACGCGGGCGGCTGCAACTCTCCTACAAGGGTGACTTCAGCATCACGACGGCCGATCTGACGGACTACAACCTGATGAATGCCGCCGAAAAGCTGCAGTTCGAGACCCTGGCGGGCGTCTACACCGACGAGAACGATCTTTCGAACCAGCTGCGGCTGGACAATCTGCGCAACGAACGGCTCAAGGGCATCGCCCAGGGCATCGATACCTACTGGCTGAGTGAGCCTCTGCGTACGGGATTCACCCACAAGCACAACATCTACGCCGAAGGCGGCGAGGAGAAGATCCGCTACGGCATCGGACTGAGTTACGGCGGTGTACAGGGCGTGATGAAGGGCTCCGACCGCGAGACCATCGGCGGAAACATCGACCTGATCTACCGTACGGGGAAATTCCAGTTCAGCAACAAGCTCACCATCGACTATCAGAAGACCAACGATCCGACGGTCTCCTTTGCGGAGTACGCCGCCGCCAACCCCTACTACAAGAAGACCAACGACGAGGGCCAGATCGAAAAGTATCTCTACTACTACCGGGATGAACAGACGGGAGAGACCGAAGCGATCGGCAATCCGCTCTGGAACGCCCATCTGAACAATTACGACAAGGGTGACAAGTCGAGTTTCACGAACAACTTCATCCTCGAATGGTTCGTCATGGAGGACTTCCGCGTGCGGGGCAAGTTCGGGATCACGCACGCCAGCGCCACGAGCGAAAGCCGGCTTTCGCCGCTGCACACCGATTTCGACGATCTGGAGGAGAGCGAAAAGGGTCTCTACACCCACTCGCTGACCAAAAGCACAAGCTACGAAGGCGACATTACGGCCACCTACGGACGGCTCTTCGGCAACAAACACATGGTCAATGCCGTGGCGGGCTTCAACTTCAGTTCGAACAAGTCGGTGGTGAACGGATACCGTGCCAACGGCTTCACCGACGACCAGTTCGGAGCACCGTCGTTTGCAAACGGATATCCCGAAGGTGGGAAATCGACCTACACACAGACACAGACCCGTGCGGCCAGCTTCTACTTCAACGGCGGCTATGCCTATGACAACCGCTATCTGGTCGACGTGAACTACCGCAGCGACGGCGCCTCGATGTTCGGCACGAACAACCGCTTCCGCACCACCTGGTCGGCCGGTATCGGCTGGAACATCCACAACGAGTCGTTCATGCGCGGAACGCACTTCTTCCAGCTGTTGAAGCTCCGCGCCTCGGCCGGAAATCCCGGCAACCAGAACTTCGCCGCCTACCAGGCCTTCTCGACCTACATCTTCAACGGATGGATGACCAACATCTTCGGCACGGGCGTGGTGCTCAACCAGCTGGGCAACGAGGATCTGGCCTGGCAGCAGACGATCAACTACAACGCCGGACTGGATGCCACGATGTGGGGCAACCGCGTCAATCTGACCTTCGACTACTACGTGAAGATCACCGACCCGCTGCTGGCCATCATCACCACACCCGGATCAATGGGTATCACGTCGCTGGCCATGAACGCCGGACAACAGAAGACCAACGGTGTGGAACTGACCCTGAAGGTTTCGCCCGTCTACCGTCCCGAGGAGCGCATCAACTGGAACATCAGCCTCAACGGAACCCATGCCAAGGCGCGTTACGCCAAGATCGGAAACGCTTTCGCCTCGCTCAACGAGGAGGGTCGCAATTCGCTCTCCGGCACGACCCGCTACTACGACGGAGGCAGCCCCACGGCCATCTGGGGCGTACGCTCAGCAGGAATCGATCCGGCAACGGGCAAGGAGCTCTTCATCAAGCGCGACGGAAGCTATTCGTTCACCTATGATACGGCCGACGAGGTGGTTCTGGGCGATACGGAGCCCAAAATCGAGGGGGTGCTGGGCACCACCTTCTACTACAAGGGATTTTCCCTGGGAGCCTACCTCCGCTATGCCGTCGGAGGGCAGATCTTCAACACCTCGCTCTTCGAAAAGGTCGAGAACATCTCCACGGCGGACGTCTACCAGAATCAGGACAAACGGGCCCTCTACGACCGCTGGTCGCCCGACAATCCCGAAGCCTATTTCAAGGGGATCTCGCTCGTGCAGAAGACCGACAAGTCGTCGCGCTTCGTCATGGACGAAAACTACATCTCGGGCGAATCCTTCTCCGTAGGGTATGAATTCACCCAGAAGTTCGTCAAACGCCTCGGGCTCTCGGCCCTGACCGTACAGGCCTACATGAACGACATGTTCCGGCTCTCGACGGTCAAGAACGAACGCGGTATCGACTATCCCTTTGCACGTACGGTTTCGTTGTCCGTGTCGGCCACCTTCTGAGAAACTTCCACGTCAAATTCCGAAGATCATGAAACACATCATAAAGACCTGTCTGATGGCTGCCGCAACTCTCGGCAGCGCATGCAGCAACTGGCTCGACGTACAACCCTACGACCAGATCTCCGAAGAGCAGCTTTTCAGCTCGGAGGAGGGCTTCCAGAAACTGCTCAACGGCATCTACATCGAGCTCTGCTCGACGGAGCTCTACGGAGGCTCGCTCGGCCCCGAGATGATCGAGGTGATGGGTGGCGCCTACGAGATCGGCGACGATGCCGTCAAGTGGGGCAACTACCCCGATCTGAAGCGTTACGACTATGCCAGCGATTACTGGCGGGACCGGCTCGACGCCACCTGGAACAAGGCCTACTCGCTGATTCTGAACTGCAACAAGCTCCTCGAAGGGATTGACGGCAAGGAGTCGCTCTTCACAGCGGGACATGCGGCCATCATCCGCGGAGAGGCCCTGGCCCTGCGAGCCATGCTGCATTTCGATCTGTTGCGGCTCTTCGGTCCGGTCTATTCGCAACACCCCGAAGCGCTCGCCATCCCCTACTACACCTCACGCACGACAACCCCCGAGCCGCAACTGCCTGCCAGCGAGGTGATCGACAAGATCATCGTGGACCTGACACGCGCCCGGGCCGAGCTCTCGGGCGATCCGGTCATTACCGAAGGGACGCTCATGAGTGCCGATCCGAGCGGTTCGTCGTCTTTCCTGAGGTATCGGGCCCTGCGGCTGAACTACTACGCCGTCACGGCCCTCGAAGCCCGCGTACAACTCTATGCCGGGAATCGCAGCAAGGCCCTCGAACGGGCCCTGGAGGTGATCCGTGCCGCCGACAAGGGGATCTTCCCCTTCGTGGAGCGGAGCGCCGTCATTGGAACCGAGGATCCCGACAGGATCTTCTCCACGGAGGTGCTCTTCGCCCTGACGCACAACAACCGCAACCAGATCTTCCTCGACTACTTCAGCCCCACGCGCACGACCTTCGTCTTCAAGATGGAGTCGGCGCTCATCAACCAGGTGATCTACGGCGGAGGTCAGACCACGGGAGGCTATCAGGATGACTACCGCAACCGGGTGGGTTGGAGCACCTCGGGATCGAGCCGCTATTTCTATAAATATGCCGACATGGAGAACACCGGAGCCATCGAGAACACGATGATCCCGATGCTGCGGCTGGGGGAGATGTACCTCATCGCCGCCGAAGCACAATCGGACGTGCTGGCAAACGGCACCTCGTACGTCAACATACTGCGCCGCTACCGGGGCATCAGCACCTCTCTGGAGAGCCTTACGCAGGAGCAGCTCATCTACGAATACATCCGCGAGCTCTACGGCGAAGGGCAGCTTTTCTACCTCTACAAACGGCTCTACACGACCATCATCCGCTCGGCCACGGCCAGCCAGAACACCCTGCCGAGCAGCAATGTCTTCGTCGTGCCGCTCCCCGACTCCGAAACCGACAACATCCAATAAGCATACGGCCATGAAACAGCATACGATACTCACGCTCATCCTCCTGACGCTGTTGGCGACGGGATGCCAGGAGAGTCTGCCCAAACACTTCGACAGGATCGAGGGCATCTACTTCAACAACCAGCAGAACAACGGCATGGTCGTCGACACGGCCTCCTACACCTTCATCTACGAGGATCGGGATGAGATGGAGGTTCCGGTACGCATCCAGCAACTGGGACGGAAGTCGTCGACATCGCGACCCGTAGCCCTGCGGATCACCTCGCCGGATGCCGTCGAGGGCATCGACTACACCGTCCCGGAAGAGGCGCTGCTGCCGGCCAACGCCACCTATTTCGACTATCCGGTCACACTCTACCGTACGGAGGCCCTGAAGAGCCAGGTCAAGCATCTGATCCTCGAACTGCAGGCCAACGACAGCTTCTGTCTGCCCTTCACCGAGCAGATCCAGTCGGGCGGCGACACGGTTTCGACGGTCCGCTACACGATCTACTTCTCCGATCAGTTCACGGCTCCGCCCGCCGGCTGGCAGACGATCTTCATCGGGGAGTTCTCCCAACAGAAATTCGAACTCATCTGCGACGTGATGCAGATAGCGCGTGGGGATTTCAACGTCGAGGGACAGATCTCCTCGGCCAAATGGATGTACATCCAGAGTACGATGACCCTCTATGTCGACGACCAGAAACGGCTGCGCGACCAGGGACAACCCTATGACGAACGGGCCTTCGACGAATCGGGCGATCCACTGACCTTCTCCTAATCTTCGAAACGTGAAAACCATGAAAATCACAAAAAGGATAATCACCCTTGCGGGAGGGCTGCTGCTGGCCTCGTGTGCCGGCGACCTGGGCAACTACGACTACCACGAACTGACCGAACCGGTCATCTCGGGTATCGAGAGCGATCTCTCGATTCTGACACATGCTTCCCTGGTGCTCAAGCCTGATCTGGGCAGCCACGACTTCCCGGACGACCGGTATGCCTTCGAATGGCGGGCGCTCTCGCAGAACGACAACCCGACCATGACGGTGCTGGCCGAGACCCGTGACCTGAATTACACGGTGGAACTGCAACCCGGAAGCTATCTGCTGCTCTTCCGCGTGATCGAACGTGCAACGGGAGTCTTCTGGCAGGCGGAATACAATCTTCAGGTCAGCGAGTCGACCTCCGAAGGATGGATGGTCCTCTGTGCCGAGGGTGCCGACAACCGCGCCCGGCTGGACATGATCTCGAAGGTCACGGGGCAAACCTATCTCGACGTGCTGGCCGGAAACGGCATGCCCGAGCTGCACAATCCCTACCGCATCCAGTGGTCACGATTCGCCGACGACGATTCACCCTACTACCTGCTGACGGGTGACGGGGCCACACGCCTGGGGCGCAACGGATTCGAATGGAAGGAGGAGTACCGCCTGCAATACGAGATGGGCAATTCGGACATCCCGGCTCCGGAGATGATCAACGACGTGACGGCGGCCAAGATGATGGTGGCCGACGGAAAGGTCTACTATGCCGAATGCGTCGTGGGAATCGGACTTTTCGGTCCGGTGACGGGGGCCTCGTTCCACGCGGCTCCGGTCATCGGCTGCAACATCTCGACACAGAGCATCGTGGTTCCTGCTGCCATGCTCTATGATCTGGACAACAAACGCTTTGTGGCCTATGCTCCGAATCTGCGAAGCAACGATGTCGGCGGTTACGAAGCCTTGAACGAGATGAACGACCTGGTGACGCTGCTCGGCGAGATGGACAACGGCGGTTCGATTATCGGTACGGCCTTCGAACGGTTTCCCCAGGGTATGGAGTTCGTCTGGATGGAGAACACGAAATACGATCCCAACAACACCGGAACGGGCATTACCTACACGGTATTGCACGACGGTGCGCGTTACGAACTCTACGGAACGCAACTCGGCGAGCTGTGGGGTGCCGTCAACCTGGGAGGTCCGGCCTTCGCCCTGGGGCGCGCCGCCTGGGCCGACCTCTCGGACTGCCCCGAAATCGCACAGGCCACGCTGTTTGCCTTCAGTTCGCTGCGCAGCATGATGTACTATGCCGTGGGTGGTACGGTCTACGGCGTCGATCTGTCGCAGACGCCTGTCCAGACCACGCGTCAGATCTCACTCCCGGACGAGGAGATCACCTGCATGAAGTTCAACCAGTATCGTTACAGCGAAAATCTTAACCGGATGTACGATCTGGTGGTCGGGAGCGTCAAGGGCGAAGAGGGCACCCTGCGGATCTACGAAGGATTCGATTCGAACGGTGATTTCAGCGACGTGTCGCCCGAAATCCACTCGGGGCTGGGTCGTATCGTCGATGTCTCCTATCGTGAAATGTTGAAATAAAGCCCGTCACAACCATGAAGCAGCTGACAACACGAATTCTGAACGTCTCCACGACGCTGGTTGCGGCTCTTGCCGCGGCCTGCGGCCCCCAACGGAACTACACGCTTGAGGGGGAGGTGCCCGAAGTCTGGGAGGGCAAGAGCGTGGTGCTCTATGCCGTCGACGCGGGGAGAGCCGAAGCGCTCGACAGCACGACGATCTCCGACGGCCGATTCCGCCTTACGGGAGAACTTCCGACACCGCGCCGCTGCCGGGGCGTCATCTACCTCGATCCGAACGACCGCACGGCACGCGATACGCGGATGTCGTTCGATGTCCTGCTCGACAGCACCCAAGTCACCGTACGGTGCGACACACGCCAAGGCCGTCCACACTTCACGCTTGCAGGCGGCGCTTCGCAACAGGCCCTCGAAACGTTCCGACACGAAACGGCCCCGCTGAGCGACGAACACGAACGCCTCTTCGACCGGTATGTCGAGACCTTCTACCACCGTTCCGACCGGCAGGGAGGAATCGAACTGGCCCGTCAACTCTCCAGGCTCGACGAACAGCTCCTCGACCGTAAGATCGAATACATCCGCAGCCATCCGACATCGGGCGTATCCCTTCAACTGCTCGGGGAGGTCGCCGGACATTCGGCGGCGCCGTCGCGCGACACACTGCAGCGTCTTTTCGACGGTCTGTGCGCGGCACTCCGCACCTCGGCTCCGGGGCGCCATCTCGAAACAGCCATCCAGACCCGTCGGATGCTGTGTGGAGAGCCGCTTCCTGATCTGAACGTGACCGACTCCCGGGGCAGGTCGCATCGCCTTTCGGAGCTGTTGCGCCCGGGATGTCATACGCTTGTGGAGATATGGGCCTCGTGGTGCTCGCCGTGCCGCGACGACATACCCTACCTGCGGGAGGCTTACGCCCGCTACCACCGGAAAGGATTCGACATCGTAGGAATCTCGATCGATACGCGACAGGGTGCCTGGCAACAGGCGCTGAATACGGAGAAGATGCCCTGGCGACAGTTCATCGATCCGACCCGGGAGAGTTTCAGGGCCTTCGAGACCGGATCGGTTCCGACCTCGATTCTGGTCGACGACCAGGGGCGGATTCTGCGGTTGGAGGCCCGCGGCGGCTGGTTGGGGGCCGATCTTGAAACCCTGTATGATGAATAAAACACGATAAAATCATGAAGAGACTGTTGATCATTCCGATGCTGGCGATGCTGGGCGCAGCCTGCACCTCGCGGCATTCCGACCAGACGACGCTCCGTATCGAGGTGACGAATCCGACGCTCTCGAGCATCGGCATCCTCGTCGACCGTACGACCGCCTACACGGCCGAACTGGACAAACAGGGACACGCGACCCTCACGTTGCCCGGCGTCGAGTACATCTACGGACAGCTCGTCTACGGAGAGCAGATGCGTCCGATCTTTCTGCAGCGGGGCGACGGCGCAACGGCCCGCTTCGACGGGCTGCATTTCCCCGAGAGTCTGGAGGTCGACGGCAAGAACCGCGCGGCCAACGACTACCTGCGCACGACAACCCTCCCGTCAGGACCTTCGTACGAGATTTCGTGGGAGGAGTTTGCCCGGGGGCTTCAGGAACAGGCCGCAAGCATCGTCCATCTTCTGGAGGCGCGGAATCTCGATTCGCTGTGTCCGGATTTCGCACGCCTCGAACGGTTGCGGTTACGCTATGCCTACGCCCAGCCGATGCTGGTCTACGAGATGGGACACCGGATGATGACCGGCGATACGACCTACCTTGCAGGTCCGGCCCTGACGGATTCGGTCCGCACATTGATCGTAGCCCGGGAGGAGTTGGCCGATGTGGCCGAATACCGGGATTTCCTGCGCTTCGGCATTCCGCTGGTGCTGACGGCCGAAGGGGCCAGGATCGGCAACTCCTACGAACGGACGGTTGCCACGATGCGCTATATCGGGGAACATTTTCCCGAAGGGCGTGTCAAACAGGCCATGCTGCGCTCCCTGGCCCTTGAATATCTCCAGACGGCAGGGATCCGCGGCACCGAAGAGTTGCAGAATCTGGCGAACACCTATCTGACCGATCCGCAGATGGTGGCCGACTATCGGGCTGAAATTGCCCGGCACGATCTGACGGCAGCCGGACGCCCCTCACCGGACTTTACGGCCACGGATCGTGCAGGCCGCAGCTATACACTCTCCGACCTGCGGGGCAAATATCTCTACATCGATCTCTGGGCTTCGTGGTGCGGGCCCTGCAAACGGGAGCTTCCCCATCTGAAGCGTCTTGCCGAGCAATTTGCCGGAAAGGAGATTCTCTTCGTGGGGCTTTCCGTGGACAACGACCGCAAGGCTTGGGAAAAGGCTCTTGACGAGGAGCAGCTGCCCGGGTTGCAGTTGTGGCTTGATCCGTCGAGCAGTTTTGCCTCCGATTACGGCGTGGAGGGCATTCCGCGATTCATTCTGCTCGACAAGGAGGGTCACATCGTTCAATCCAACATGTTGCGGCCCTCATCGGAGGGGGTAGAGAACTACCTCCGGCAACTGAAAGGAATCTGACATTCCTCAATATATTCTCTTAATTCTCTGTTTAACCTCAAAAATCTGAAACCATGAAGAAATTATGGCTTTTGTTGCTGGCGGGAGGCGCGATGACGTTCACGCCGGCATGTAACAACGATGATGACGACAATGGTCCGGTTTGTCCTGTGGAATGCACGGTTCCGGCCACGGCCGAGATCGGCAGTGAGATAACCGTTGCCGGGCAGGGTTTTGCGGCCACGGCCGAGATTGCCTTGCGTGACGCTTCGGGAACGGAGACCAAACTCGAGGAGCCCGAGATCACCTCTGCAGGCTTTACGGGGACCGTTCCCACGACGCTGACTCCGGGATCATACGGTGTCATTCTCTATCAGGAGGGGACGTGGGAGATCGGTACGGTAACGCTCTCCAAGGCTACCGACAAGGCATGTCCGGTTCTGAGCATCATTTTGCCGGAAGCCATCCGGCTGAACGGAGCGCTGGAGATCGCCGGAGCGGGCTTCTCGGATGATATGGGCATCGTGCTGGAGAACGCCGCCGACCAGTCGCGGACGGAGCTGACCACATCGACCCAGAGCACCGGTGTTTCGTGTACGATTCCGGAGGGTCTGACAGCCGGCACCTACAATGTGATCCTCACGCAGGGCATCTATGAATGGACGATTGGCACAGGCATCCCTGCGGCCGTCTACAAGCGGCTGAAGAGCGTCAGCACAGAAAGTAATACGATTTTTAAAGGAATAACCACTGAAGAATTCATACAATCTCTGGTCGATGCTGGATATCCAGAAGAGATGGCCCAAAGCTACGCAGACATGCTTCTAAAAGCTGTCTCGTCGTATTCTTTCTCATATGATACAAATGGAAATCTGACAGGTTGTGACCAAGAAGGTCCCTACGTAACCGGTGAATGGTATGCCATTCAGGTGAATGGCAACCAGATTTCAGGTGAAAATAAACAAATTATGGAGGGTATGGATGGCATGCAATCCTTTACCTGGACATTGGAAGACAATCGAATCACCCAATCTACCATAATTTGGCAAACCATTTCCGGAACTTCGGATGCTCGATATACTTGGGCATACGAAGGGAATCTATGGAAGAGCGTAAACAATCCGGATGGCAGTCCAGAAATCACGCTCGTATACGATGAAGGCAAATTTATGAATGTAATTCAGAGTAACTGGGATGATTCGGGCTCTATTTTCACATATGGCACCGAAGCACAACAGAATTCCATTTTTGGAGTTGACATTGCCAAAATCATTCAGATGACTCAAAGTCCGGATTTCACAGATGATCAAATGCTGGCTATTCTCTTGAATTTGGTGGGTCAAGCTACAACAACTCTTCCCTCGACCATCAATATTACAAACATGGGTGAAGTTACAGCGACTGCCGATATCTCCTACACATTCGACAAAGATGGTTATGTTTCTACTGTTGAATGGAATGTTCCAGGTGGTGAGCCGATCATGGGTCATGAGATTGACCACCAAAAGGTAACATATAGCTTTAAATATGAATAAACCCCATTCGAAAATGCGACGGACGCCCGGCACAGGCCGGGCGTCCTTTTTTATTGCCGCGGTTCTTCTCCGAACCTCTTCCACCGGGATCCGAACGGTCCCACCCTCCCGGATCAAAGAGTCGTGAAACGACGTAACTCACCGTTCAGCTCCTTTTCGCGGCCGCCGGTCAGACGGTCCAGCAGAGCATGGAAGCGCGGCGAATGGTTGTGGTGAACCGTATGACAGAGTTCGTGGAGGATGACAAAATCCCGCAGATGCTCGGGTAACGTCATCAGAAAAAGGCTCAGCGAGATATGATTCCTCCCCGAGCAACTCCCCCACTTCGTGCGGGAAGCCCGGATCGAGAGTTTCTCATATGACAGCCCCGTCGTTTCCGAAAGACGGGCGATACGGCCGGGAAGATCCGCCCGGGCAGCCCGGCGCAACTCTTCGATCCGGGCCTTTCGTTCCGCGGGCGGAAGTTGCGGCGGCAGGGCCGCGCACCGCCGGGACATCCGTTCCCGGGCCGCCAGGATCCAGCCGACCTTCTCTTCCAGGAACTCCAGCGCCCGCCGCCGCGAAACCCCAAAGGGGTACGAGAGCCGTACGGCTCCCGTCGCCCGCACGCGGATCGAGATCCTCCGGGCTCTTGGCGTACGGGCCAACGTCACCTCTCCCAGTTGCGGGTGTTCGATCCGCTCCACCACCTCCATGCGCAGAACCGTTTCCGCACGCCGGGATCGCTCCGCGGTTCCGGATCCTCCTCTTTTCAGCAAACGGCCGATCATCGCAGCCACAGGGAATGCACCGAGAGTGAGTTAATGACGTCAACCGAGTCACGGCACTCGATCGAAAGCTGTTCAAAGAGGATCCGGCATCGCTCGTCGCGGTAGTCCAACAGCCGCAGGGTCTGTTCGCGGGTCGGTTCAGTGCCCGACGAGGGATCGAAACCGCTCGCGGCCAGCTGCTTCTGCAGCAGCTTCGACAACGGAATCTCCACCACGGGCTGCGGCTCCCCGATCCGGAAACGCAACGTATCATTCTCAAAAGTGCAGCTTTCGGGGTTCCACATGGTCAGATTGACATAACAGCGCGTGTAACGACCGTCAACCTCGAACCGGGCATTATGGGGCAGATAAGCCTCCACGGAGGAGGATGGCGAAATGGTCTCCACGGCAGCCTCCGTCCACCCCCACTGCACATAGTCACGCATCGACTCGGGAAGTGCGGCCAGCAGATCGTCCGCCTCCTCCACCCCGAAGCGGGCAAAGGCGGCACTGTCGCGCTCGACATACTCCAAGGCCTCGTACAGTTCGCGGTACTCCTTCCGACAAGCCGTATCGGCCAGCGAGGCGGGCGCGAGCGAAAGATGTCCGGTCGCCGCATCGAGACGCCCGAGGCGTGCGGCAATCCGCTCGACCCGTTGCGTCTGCGAGCGCAGGGCCGCCCGTTCTGGCTCCAGCGCCGGGAGATAGGCCACGGCGGCAAAGGCGACCAGGGCGAAGAGAACCACCCAAAGATAACGTCCCGCACGACGCCAGAGGAAGAGCCCGATACAGAAGGTCATCACCACGCCGCAGACCACGAGATAGATGCGCGGCACGGTGAGGCCGTACTCACCGACACGGCGGATCACGCCGACCCAAAAGAGTGCGACGATGGGCAGCGACACGAGGCTGAAACGGTCGTAGAACCAGTCGAAGGTGTGTTTTTCAAGGGGCAGCCGCAGGGCTTTGACCAGAAGTGTGGCGATCGTAAACCCGAAGACCAGATAGGCGACGCCGCCGTCGGGCAATGTCCAGGTGAAGAGGATCTTCAGCAGGTAGAGATAGAGGATGGCGGCGTAGATGACCACAGCGGGCGTGACAACCCAGTTCAGCAACACCTCAAGGACACGCGACGATCCGAAGCGGGCCTCCTCCCAGCGATCGAGCATCATCAGGAAGAGGGTCGGCACGGCGAAGAACTGTGTCACGACGAGAAGATCGGTGGAGAGATGCGCCACCCAGTTGACGTCGCTGAAGCCGAAGATATAGGCCGCCGACCAGAGAATCGCCTCGAAGAGCCCGTATGCGACGTAGGCAAAGAGCATGGCCAAGACGCCCGAACGCAGATAAACGAGAGCATCGGTCACGAAGCGTTCGTTCGACACGGCCCGCCGGGAGGCCAGCAGGGCCAGAGGCGTCAGGATGGCCAGCGTGATGATCGCCTGCCCGGACACGACCCAGTCGGGCAACCCGGACCAGAGGAACAGCGGCACGAGCGGGGCCCATATCACCCAATAGACCCGTCGCCAGACGCTGCGTCCCGCCAGGCGGTTGACAATCAGAAGCAGCAGGGCACCCCACCCCAGCACCAGCAATCGCGGGCCGTTTGGCTCCTTGCTGATCTCCAGACAGACGATCAGCGTCACGGTCAGCGCCAACAACAGCAACAGTTCCAAAGGATGGCGGCACACGACGGTCACAAGGCCCTCCCGGAGTTCTTTCATGCGTTCACGGAGATTCCACTTCATGGCTATGGCAATTTTCGGATTGTTCGTAGAGAGGTCTGCAAAAGGAGTTCGGGAGCTGTGTCGGGGAGCCGTCGCCAGCTCCCGGACAACAAGGAGAGGGCAGAGAGGCACCCCTCCCGACCGGGATCACTCGCCGATCCGCTGACGCACGACCTCGAAGAGCATCACGGCCGCAGCGGCCGAGACGTTCAGCGACTCGATATGACCGATCATCGGAATGGCCAGCTGCTCGTCACAGAGTTTCAACACCTCTTTCGAGATGCCCGTGTCCTCGGCCCCCATGACAAGAACCGTCGGACGGCGGAAATCGGCATCGTAGAGCAGTTTGCGGCTCTTTTCCGTAGCGGCGACCACCTGGAAGCCCTCCGTCTGCAGCTGTTTGAGCGTATTGCGGATCGAACCCACCCGGCAGACGGGGATCGTCGTCAACGCTCCGGCCGACGAACGGATCGCCTCGGCATTGACCGGAGCGGAGTTCTTCAACGGCGTGACGAGCCCGTGAGCTCCGGCACACTCGGCCGACCGGGCGATGGCGCCGAAGTTACGAACGTCGGTCACCCCGTCGAAGACCACAACCAACGGCGTTTCATCCTCGGGGACCCGCTCGAGAATGTCCGACAGCTCGACATACTCGATGGCAGCCATCTGTGCCACAACCCCCTGATGGTTGCCGCGCGTCAGACGGTTCAGCTTCTCGACGGGCACCTCCTGCCAGCGGATACGGTGGCGGATGCACAGGTCGCGGAACTCCTGCATCAACGGCCCCTCGGCCCCCTTGCGGATGTAGAGTTTTTCGATCTGCC
Organism: uncultured Alistipes sp.; assembly: GCA_944321205.1. Taxonomy (GTDB): domain Bacteria; phylum Bacteroidota; class Bacteroidia; order Bacteroidales; family Rikenellaceae; genus Alistipes. Next base: position 7,123 of record CALUKK010000156.1, on the reverse strand, counting down.
GACCGGCTTCGACCGCCTCGGCCACGGGACGGATCCCGAAAATCAGATTATCCATTGTATTGTTCCTCGGTAATTTCCAGTTCGTAGGAGGCCTTCTCCCACTCGTGCATCTGGTGGTCGTAACGGGCCTTCAGGTCATTGTAGGTCTTGTAATCGGCTTCGTTGTATTCGGTGGCTGCCGCGAACTTCGTGTCCCAGGCGGCAATCTGTTTCTCCAGATCGCCCAACTCCGTCTCGATCGTCTCGACCGCCTTGCGCAATTTGCGCAGCAGTTTCTCCTGCTCCTTCTTCTGCTCGTAGGAGGCCTTGCCGGAGAGCGCGGCGGGTTTGGCTTCGGCGGCGTTTGCCGTCTTTGCTCCGTTTGCCCCGTTTATCCCCTTTGCCGCCTCCGTCGCCGAAGCTGCACCCATGCCGGCTGCACCTGCCGGAGCAGACTTCTGAGCCGTTTTCGGTGCGCCCTTCACCCCCCGGGCCGGAGGATCACGCCGCTCAAGCTCCTGCAGCGACTCCAGCTTGCGCTTTTCCAGAAAATAGTAGATGCCTCCGAGATACTCCTTCACACCGCCGTCGCGGAATTCGTAAACCTTCTCGACCATGCCGTCGAGGAACTCCCGGTCGTGCGAAACAACGACCACCGTCCCGTCATACTTCAGAATGGCATTCTTCAGAATGTCCTTCGAACGCATGTCCATGTGGTTCGTAGGCTCGTCCAGCACCAGCAGATTGCGCGGTTCCAACATCATGCGGGCCATGGCCAGACGCGCCCGCTCGCCGCCCGAAAGGACCTTGACCTTCTTGTCGATGTCCTCGCCGCGGAAGAGAAACGCTCCCAGAATGTCGCGCAGCCGCGTGCGGATGTCGCCCACGGCCACCCGGTCGAGCGTATCGTAAACCGTGAATTCACCATCCATCAGATCGTCCTGATTCTGGGCGTAGTAGCCGATGTTGACGTTGGCGCCGATGCGGACCGAACCCTCGGTCGGGGTCAGCTGCCCGACCAGAATCCGGGCCAGAGTCGTCTTACCCTCACCGTTGCGTCCGACAAAGGCGATGCGGTCACCCTTCTCGATGGTGAAGTTCGCCCCGCTGAAGACGTGCTTCGAGCCGAACGACATACCCACCTCGTTGATCTCGGCGACGATCTGTCCCGAACGCGGTGCGGGCGGGAACTTGATGTTGAGCGTCGCCAGATCCTCCTCCTCGACCTCCAGCCGTTCGAGGCGTTCGAGCTGTTTGATGCGCGACTGCACCTGATTCGACTTCGTGGGCTTGTAGCGGAACTTTTCGATGAACTCCTCGGTCTTCTCGATCATCCGCTGCTGGTTTTCGTAGGCGGCCAGCTGCTGTGCCCGGCGCTCGGCCCGCAGCACGACGTATTTCGAATAGGGAACCTTGTAATCGGTGATCTTGCCCAACGAGAGCTCGATCGTGCGGTTGGTGACGTTGTCCAGGAAGGCGCGGTCGTGCGAAATGAGCAACACCGCCCCGTTATAGTTCTTCAGATACTCCTCGAGCCACTGGATCGATTCGATGTCGAGGTGGTTCGTGGGCTCGTCCAGCAGGAAGATCGACGGCCGCCGCAACAGCAGCTTGGCCAGCTCGATACGCATGCGCCAGCCGCCCGAGAATTCACTCGTCGCACGGCCGAAGTCCTCGCGTTTGAAGCCCAGTCCCAGCAGCGTCTTCTCGATGTCGGCATCACGCGTCTCGCCGCCGAGGATATGGTACTGATCCTGGGCATCATTCAACCGGTGCAACAACTGTTCATAGGCCGGAGATTCGTAGTCGGTACGTTCGGTGATCTGGCGCGTCAGATCGGCAATCTCGGCCTCCAGACGCAACACCTCGTCAAAGGCCTTGGCCGTCTCCTCGACCAGCGTCGTGGTATCGGCCACACGCATCGTCTGCGGAAGATAGCCGATCGTACATTCGCCGTTGATCGTGACGCTGCCCGATGTGGGTTGCTGTTCGCCGGTGATGATCCGCAACAGCGTGGTTTTGCCCGCACCGTTCTTGCCGACCAGTCCGATGCGGTCCTTGGGATTGATCAGAAACGAAATATGGTCGAAGAGCGTCCAACCTCCGTAACTGACTGTCAGATTATCGAGTGAAATCATATGCTACACACTTAGCCCGGCGCCGCAGGTGCGGATCCGGAAAACACCGCAAAGGTAACGATTTTCCGGGAATTCCGACATCATGCCGGGCAAGGAAGCCCCATTTCGGGTGATTTTCCGACGGATCGTGCAGACCGGGTCCGGTCATCGGTCTTCCGGCCAGCCATCCCGGATCAAAGTCCCGGCACCGACTATTTCGATTGTTCCCAATCACGGCCCGGATCAAATTCCAATCACAGCCCGCACCAGGACCGAGCCCCGGATTTCCGTTCCAACGGTTCCCGACTGCCCCAACTGGTCCCGATTGCTCCCCAAACACGGCCCCGATTACAGGCCCCCGGGTCAGGCTTCGAGGATCCGACGGATTTCGGACTCGGGATCCGCAGCCCGGAAGACGGCACTGCCGGCCACCAGTACCTCGGCCCCGGCCTCGAAAACCTCCCGGGCATTGGCCGCCGAAATGCCGCCGTCAACCTCGATGAGGGTTGCGAGTCCGAGTTCGTCGGCCATGGCCCGCAATTCGCGGATCTTCGACAAGGAGCCCTCGATGAACGACTGCCCGCCGAATCCGGGTTCGACGCTCATCACCAGCACCAAATCCACTTCGGACAGCCAGCGGCGCAGCGACTCGACCGGCGTGGCAGGCTTGATCGACATGCCGACCCGGGCTCCGGCACGACGAATCCGGGCGATACACTCGGCGGGATCCTGCGTAGCCTCCAGATGGAACGTCACCAGATCGGCTCCGACCTCGACGAAACGCTCGACATACTTCTCCGGAGAGACAATCATCAGATGCACGTCGAGAAGTTTCGACGTGGCGCGGCGAATAGCCTTCAACACGGGGAATCCGAACGAGATGTTGGGGACGAAGACACCGTCCATTACATCGATATGAACCCATTCGGCCGCACTGCGGTCGATCATCCGCGTGTCGCGGTCCAGATGGCCGAAATCGGCCGAAAGCATCGATGGTGCTACCGTACGTTGCATGGAATGCCTCTTTTCGTTTAAACAAAGATAGCAAAAATTCCGCAGAAAATCCTACCTTTGCAAATATGAATACCGCACTTCTCCTTCTGGTCGTTCTGTTGGGTCTGCTCTGTGCGGGCCTCGGGGCACTTTTGATCCGTCAACGTCGGGAAACCGCCCGGCTGCAAGAGGCCAAATCCGCCTTCGAAGCCTCCCTGGAGGCTGCAACCCGCAATCTGACAACGACCGAAGCCCTTCTTGCGGAGAGCCGCAAAACCCGGGACGAGACCCAGGAAGAGCTCCGACGCCTTCGCGAAGAGCACCTCCACACACAGACCACCTTGGCGGCTCTCGAAGCCTCGAGTTCGGCACAGATCGCCTCGCTCCGGGAGAAAAATGCCGAAGAGCGCGAAGCCGAACGTACGGAACGCGAAAAACTCGAAGAGCGGTTCCGTCTTCAGTTCAAGAATCTGGCCACGGAGATCCTCGGCGAACAGTCGCGCGAATTCAAACAGACCAACAAAGAGTCGTTGGACCTGTTGCTGAAACCCTTCCGGGAGAACATCTCCGAATTCCGCGAACGGGTCGAACGCATCTACTCCCACGAAAACGAACAACGCGGCGAACTGAAGAACGAACTCAAACGGCTCATGGAGCTGAATCAGCACATCTCGACCGATGCCCGCAATCTGACCGATGCGCTGAAGGGCAATTCAAAGGTGCAGGGCGACTGGGGCGAGATGCTGCTGGAGACGATCCTCGACAGCTCCTCGCTCTCGAAGGGCATCCATTACGAGACACAATACCCGCTCAAGGACGAGGAGGGTCGCAACCTCCGTCCCGACGTGGTGCTGCACCTGCCCGACGACAAACACATCATCATCGACTCGAAAGTCTCGCTCACGGCCTTCGTGAACTATACCGCAGCCCAGAGCGAAGAGGAGCGGCAACGCTGCATGGCCGCCCATGTGGCCTCGGTACGACAGCACGTCAAGGAGCTGGGGTCCAAAGAGTACCAGCTTCATCTGAGCAAGGCCTACGGAGAGCGGAAGTCTCCGGATTTCGTCATCATGTTCGTCCCCAACGAACCGGCCTTTCTGGCGGCCCTGCAAAGCGATCCGAAGATCTGGTCGGATGCCTATGACCGGAAGGTGATCATCTCCTCGCCGACAAACCTCTTCGCGCTGCTGAAGCTCGTGGCCGACCTCTGGAAATACAACGACCAGGACAAGAACACCCGCGAAATCGCCGCCTACGCCCTGAAGCTCTACGAACAGCTGGTAAAATTCACCGCCTCGCTCGAAGGGGTCGGCTCGGCCCTGAACAAAGCCCAGACGCTCTACGACGACGCCTACAAACGCCTCTGTACCGAAAAAGGACAGAACAGCATCATCCGCATCGGCGAACGGCTCCGCGAAAAGGCTCATTTCCTGCCCAAACAACGACACTCACAGCAGACGCTCGAGCTGGCCGGCAGCGAGACCAAAGAGGAGCTCCCGGACGAATCCGTCGGGCAATCCCGGAATTCGGACCTCTCCTCCCGGGAGCAATCCGACAGGGCCCCGGAGTCAGACGCAACATCCGACAAGGAGGCATCCGCCGACACCCCCACCTCTGCAATCTGAACAAGCTGTCGGAATCAACGATGAAGGTTCTCCTCGCGCAGTTTCTGCAGTTCGTACATCCGGTCGCGGAACTTCGCCGCAGCCAGAAAGTCCAGTGACTTGGCCGCCCGTTCCATATCTTCGCGGGCGCGATTGATCAGTTCGTCGAGATTCTCGCCCTGCAAGGCCGTTGCCGCACCCGCCGTACCGGCCATGTAGCCCTTCTGCACGTCGGCCGCCACGGCGTAATGATCCTCCGTGATGGGATAGGCGGTCGGGATGTTCCCCTCGGCGCTCTCGCGGCCGGCCAGCAGGGCGCTCTGTCCCGAACCGCTCTTCTGGGCGCGGCGCGGCAGCATCCCGTGCTCCATGTTGAAACGGACCTGTTTTTCACGGCGGCGGTTGCTCTGCTCGATGGCGTAGCGCATCGACTCGGTGCAGGTATCGGCATAGAGGATGACGTTTCCCTGCGAGTGGCGGGCGGCACGTCCGGCAATCTGCGTCAGCGACCGCACGTTGCGCAGGAAACCCTCCTTGTCGGCGTCGAGAATCGCCACCAGCGCTACCTCCGGGAGATCCAACCCCTCACGCAGCAGATTCACCCCCACCAACACGTCGAACAACCCGTTGCGCAGATCCTCCAGAATCTGAATCCGCTCCAGCGTGTCGACGTCCGAGTGGATGTAGCGGTTGCGCACCCCCACACGGTCGAAATATTTCGAAAGCTCCTCGGCCATGCGTTTGGTGATGGTCGTCACGAGCACCTTGTCGTCGTTCTTGACCCGTTTGTCGATCTCCTCGATCAGGTCGTCGATCTGGTTGAGCGTCACACGCACCTCCAGCGGCGGGTCGACCAGACCCGTGGGGCGGATCAGCTGCTCGGCAATCACCCCTTCGCTCTTCATCAGCTCCCAGTCGGCCGGTGTGGCGCTGACATAGATGGTCGTCCCCTGCAGCTGTTCGAACTCGGCGAAGGTCAGCGGGCGGTTGTCCTTGGCGGCCGGAAGCCGGAAACCGTACTCCACGAGATTCTCCTTGCGGGCGCGGTCACCGCCGTACATGGCGTGGACCTGCGGCAGCGTCACGTGGCTCTCGTCGATGACCATCAGATAATCCTTCGGGAAGTAGTCCAGCAGACAGAACGGACGCGTGCCGGCAGCCCGGCCGTCGAAATATCGCGAATAGTTCTCGATACCCGGGCAATATCCCAGCTCCTTGATCATCTCCAGGTCGTACTCCACGCGCTGTTTGATACGCTGCGCCTCGACCATGCGCCCCTGACTCTCGAAGAACTCGATCTGCTTGCCCAGATCGAGGTAGATCTGCTGTACGGCGGTATTGATTCGCTCCTTGGTCGTCACGAAGAGATTGGTCGGGTAGAGCGTCAGCGAATCGAGCGTCTGGATCCGCTGCCCCGTGACGGGGTCAATCGACTGGATGGCCTCGATCTCGTTGTCGAAGAACATCACCCGGAAACACTGGTTGCCGAACTCGCCGAAGGCCGCCATGATGTCCACCGTATCGCCGTTGACGCGGAACGTTGCAGGTTCCAGATCGCGTTCCGTACGGGTATAGAGTGCCTCGACCAGTTTGTAGAGGAAGTGTTTGTAGCTGACAACCTGCCCCACCTCGACATGGATGGCCGTAGCGTGGAAATCCGCCGGATTACCCGCGCCGTAGAGGCACGAAACACTCGATACGACCACCACGTCACGCCGACCCGAGAGGAGCGTTGCCACGGTCTGCAAACGCATCTTCTCGATATCGGCATTGATCGAGAGATCCTTTTCGATATAGGTATCCGACGAGGGAAGATAGGCCTCGGGCTGATAATAGTCGTAATAGGAGACGAAATACTCGACGGCATTCTCGGGAAAGAAGTTCCGGAATTCGCCGTAAAGCTGTGCCGCAAGGGTTTTGTTGTGGCTCAGAACGAGCGTCGGGCGGTTGAGCTGCGCAATGACGTTGGCCACGGTGAAGGTCTTGCCCGAGCCCGTGACGCCGAGCAGCACGTTGTGCTTCGAGCCGTGGCGGATTGAACCGACAAGCTGCGAGATTGCTTCCGGCTGGTCGCCCATCGGGGCGTAGTCCGATACGAGTTTGAAGTCCATGTCGCAAAGATAGCTATAAAATGAAACAGTTTCCAATTTCCTGCCGCTTTTCTGCGCTCTGCCATGGTGCCCGCCGCCTTCGGCGTCGTCTGCCATTCTGATCCTCCCATTCCCCGCCCCGACGGGGCTTGATAGTTCGGTATTGGGATTTCCTCCTCAGTGCGGCCTTGTATATTGAAAACAATTTCATAACTTTGTCTCACTATCCGTGGGGTAGTGACATTTTGAGTTTAGTGAAAGTGTTTCGCTGATCCTTGGCAATAAAATTTGGCGATTTTACGAATACAGGGAGAGCAATACAGACACTCATCACCGTGTA
>CALUKK010000155.1 GCA_944321205.1 uncultured Alistipes sp. | reverse complement strand
ACGGCGAAGGCGCCCAGCTTGACGGCCGTGACGATACCGGCCTGCCAGCCCAGTTTGTTGCGGATGTCCGTGGCATCCATGTTCGTCGTATAGTCGGGGACGTTGATACCCCCGATCACGCCCCACTCCACCATCGTACGGGGGCGTTGCGCCGCAGCGCTTCCGGCCGAAGCGGCCAGCAGCAGCGTCATGAGGATTTGTGCTATTCGTTTCATAATTCGTTTTCAATTTCAATGGTCTCGTTTCAGCCGGAGCGACGCCCACAGCATGTAGGCCAGGCAGGCCGCCACGAAAAGCATCCCTGCATGGGGATTTCCCGTTGCGCGGATCACCGCCCCGCAGACGGGGCCCGAAACGGCCCCGGCCGCAATGGCCAGAATCATCAGTCCGGCCACTTCATTGGCCTTCTCCGGCACGGAGCGCGTCGCCACGGCGTAGAACGTGGCGAAGACACACGCCAGGACAAAGCCCAGCAGCCCGACGGCCGCATAGATCGCCGTTTCGTTGCGCACGAAGATCAGCACCACGGCCAGCAGGAGGCCGACGGCCATGTTCCATGCGAGGTACTTCACGTCGGAAATCCGCACCAGAGCCCAGGCTCCGACGAGTGTTCCGACGATGCGGCAGGCATAGAATCCCGTGGTGGTGAGGATCGACGACGGATTGTCGATCAGCCGCACCGAGAGATATCCGATCGCCACGTCCCCGGCGATGAAGCAGGCCACACCCAGTGTCGAAAGCAGCACCCGGCGGTTCTTCAGCAGGCGGAAACTCTCCCCAAGACCGGCCGTACGCTCCTTCCGGGCCGGTTCGGGGATCGTCGTCCGTTGCAGCCACACGCCCCCGACGAGGGTCAGCGCCGCGTAGATCGGAAGCAGCAGCCGCCATGAGCCCGTCCACGCCACGAGCATCGTCACCAGCGGAGCCAACAGCAGCAGCGACGTATTGCGGAAGATCTGCCCCACGGTCAAAAAACTCGTCATCCGATCGCCGGGGACGATCGTCGCCAGCAGCGGATTGACGGCCACCTGCACGAAGGTGTTGCCGATGCCCAGCAGGCCGAAGCCGACAAAATACCACCCCAGGGCACAGTCCTTCCCCGCGGCCCAGGGGACCAGCATCCCGGCAAAGGTGAAGGCATAGCCCACCAGAGCCGTCTTCTTGCGGCCCCAGCGGTTCATCAGCGACGCCACGGGAGTCGAAAGCACCAAAAACCACAGGAAGACCATCGTCGGCAGGAAGCTGACGGCAGCCTGCTCCTCCTTCGGGAAGTCTGCGGCAATGCGACCCGTAATCGGGGCAACCAGGTCGCAGAAGCCCATGATGAAGAAGCCCGCCAGAACGGGGCCCAACAAACGGGAGGAGATTCGATTTCGATTCATCATGCGGTGTCGTTTCCGTATTCCGATTCTTCAAAGTTACGTTTTTTTCCGGAAAAACGCGCGACGACGGGCGATTATTTCACCCCGGGGATCCTCCGCACGGGCGTTTGTCCGTCACCTGGAGGCGGTCCGAAGCCCGAACCAGCCCGTCTCAACCGCCCGCCCGGGAATCCGGAAGTCGCTGGCTGTCACCCGGAAAAGCACCTCCACGGCCGTTGCCGACCGATTCTCCGGGGTCGTTCCGGCGACAAATCCCTCGCCAAGGCTTGTTTTTAAATCCATTTTTCCCTATATTTGTTCTAAACCTGTTGTCGTTTCATTCGAACCGCATCCGCATGCTTCTGTTCGCCCACATAGACTTCTCCCTGCCGCTGGAAGACCCGATTCTCAAGTTCCTGCTGATTCTGGTCATCATCCTCGCGGCCCCGCTGCTGTTGAACAAACTCAAGATCCCCTACCTGCTGGGGCTCATCATCGCCGGTGCGGTGATCGGTCCCCACGGTCTGAATCTCGTGCTGCGCGACAGCAGCATCATCCTCTCCGGAACAGCCGGCCTGCTCTACATCATGTTCCTCTCGGGGCTGGACATGGACATGTCCGACTTCCGCCGCAACAGCTGGCGAAGTCTCGTCTTCGGACTCTACACCTTCTGCGTACCGCTCCTGCTCGGCATCCTGGCCGGATACTATGTCCTCGGCTTCTCGATCTATTCGTCGATCCTGCTGGCCGGGCTCTTCGCCTCCCAGACCCTGATCGCATACCCCATCGTCAGCAAACTCGGAATCGCCCGAAACAAGGCCGTCACCATCGCCGTCGGCGGTACGGTCATCACCGACACGCTCGCCCTGCTGCTGCTCACGGTCATCGTCGGCATGGCAACGGGCAATGTCGACGAGATGTTCTGGTGGCGCCTGGCCGGCTCGGTAGCCCTCTGTATCGCCATCATTGTCTTTCTCTTCCCGATCATCGCCCACTGGTTCTTCAAACAGGTCAGCGACAACATCTCGCAATACATCTTCGTTCTGGCGATGGTCTTCTTCGGATCGTTTCTCGCCCAGCTGGCCGGACTGGAGCCCATCATCGGAGCCTTTCTCTCCGGAATCGCGCTCAACAGGCTGATCCCCAGGACATCGCCTCTGATGAACCGCATCGAATTCGTCGGCAACGCCATCTTCATACCCTTCTTTCTGATCGGCGTCGGCATGCTCATCGACTACCGCGCCTTCTTCCGCGACTGGGAGAGTCTCAAGGTCGCGGCCGTGATGATCGTGCTGATCACCGCCGCCAAGTTCATCGCCGCGTGGCTCACACAGAAGAGTTTCCGACTCTCGGCCGACCAACGTACCGTGATCTTCGGACTGAGTTCGGCACACGTCGCAGCCACGCTCGCCGCCGTGATGGTCGGCTACAACGTCATCCTCGGACATACGCCCGACGGAGAACCGATCCGGCTGCTCAATGAAAGCGTTCTGAACGGCACGATTCTCATGATTCTGGCCACCTGCACCGTCTCGACCTTCGCCACGCAGCGCGGAGCTCACAACATCGCCATCCGCCAGGCACAAAACACCCCAGACGAAAAGTCTCCCAAACAGGAAGAACACATTCTGATCCCCGTTTCGAACGAACATACGGTCGAGGAGCTGGTTGCACTCAGCGCCATGCTCAAACACGCCAAGGAGCCCAACGGCCTCTACGCCCTGCACGCCATTGACAACAAGGTTGAAGATCCGAATGCCGAAAAACGGGGACAAAAGCTGCTCGACACCGCCGCGACAACCGCCGCGGCAAGCGACATCTATCTCCAGGAGCTGCTCCGCTACGATGTCAACATCTCGAACGCCATCGTCAGCGTCGGCCGGGAACGCAACATCACCGATATCGTGATGGGCATGCACCGCACCACACCCGCCATGCCGGGACTGCCCGTCATTCCGGGAATCCCCGGAGCGTCGGGGCCCGGAATCGGGAAAATGACCGCCGACGTTCTGATGCAGAGCAACATCACCACCTTCATCTATCATCCCGTACAACCGCTCGCCACCATCAAGCGACACCTGATCGTCGTTCCCGAGAAGGCCGAACAGGAGGCCGGATTCCAGTTGTGGCTGCGGAGGATCCGGCTGCTGGCCGAAAACTCCGGAGCCAAAGTCTCGCTGCTGGCTCCGGAATCCACGCTGGCCTACCTGCGTCCCCGGAGTCGCAAACGGCCCGCAAACATCGACTACGTCCCCTTCACGCAATGGGATGACCTTCCGTCGCTGGAACACGACATGCGTGACGACGACTGTCTGTGGTTTGTCATGAGTCGCCGAGATCGGGTATCCTATCATCCTGCCATGAGTCGGATCCCGGGTTATCTCGAACATCATTTCGCCGGATACAGTTCCATCCTGCTCTACCCCGTACAGGCGGGCGATACCGAAAGCCGCTACATCCGGGTATAAGTATAACGGAAAAAGTAACGCGCTAACGCGGCGGCGGCAAAGGGAGAGGCGCCGGGGAAGGGTACGAAGCGGAGGCCGGGTACGGAGCGGTCGGGATGGTCGGCGGCCGGTTCGGTGTGGAAGCTGGATACGGAGTGGTCGGGATGGTCGGCAGCCGGTTCGGTGTGGAAGCTGGATACGGAGCGGTCGGGATGGTCGGCAGAACGGCATGGAATGGCGGAAAGGCATGGTGTGGCGGCCGCCGGAAAGGCAATTTTCAGGAAAAATTTTTTCCACTCGCAGATTTGCGCTATCTTTGCATCCGACAAGCAAAAAAGAACACGCAGATCATGAGCCTCGTAGCAATCGTCGGACGCCCCAACGTCGGAAAAAGCACCCTCTTCAACCGCCTCGTCGGAGAACGAAAGGCCATTGTTGATGCCACGGCCGGTACCACTCGGGATCGCCATTACGGCAAAACGGACTGGAACGGCCGTGAATTCTCGGTCATCGATACCGGAGGCTATACCGTCAATTCGGAAGATATCTTCGAGGATGAAATCCGCCGTCAGGTTCTGCTGGCCATCGACGAAGCCGATGTCATCCTCTTCCTTGTCGAAGTCCGGACCGGAATCACCGATCTCGACATGCTCATGGCCGACATCCTGCGACGCACCTCCAAAAAGGTGATTCTCGTCTGCAACAAGGTCGACACCAACGATCTGATATTCAGCTCGCACGAATTCTACGCCCTCGGTCTGGGAGATCCCTACTGCATCAGTTCGATGTCCGGCAGCGGAACGGGGGATCTGATGGATGCCATCCTTGCGGCACTTCCTGCGGATACCGATTCCGACCAGGACGACGATCTGCCTCACATCACCATCGTCGGGCGCCCCAACGTCGGCAAGTCCTCGCTGACGAACGCCCTGCTCGGCCAGGAGCGCAATATCGTCACCTCCATTGCCGGCACCACCCGCGACTCGATCCGAACCCGATACAACAAGTACGGCATGGATTTCTACCTCGTCGATACGGCAGGCATGCGCAAGAAGGGCAAGACGATGGAGGATCTGGAGTTCTACTCCGTGATGCGGTCGATCCGTGCCATCGAGAGTTCTGATGTCTGCATTCTGATGCTCGACGCCCAGCAGGGGCTCGAATCCCAGGATCTGAACATCCACAATCTGATCGTCCGCAACCGCAAGGGATGCGTTATTGTCGTCAACAAGTGGGATCTGATCGAAAAGGACAACAATACGATGAAGGAGTGGACCGAATTTCTCAAAAAGAAACTGGCGCCATTCAACGACATTCCGATCATCTTCACCTCGGTTCTGAACAAGCAGCGGATCCTCGACGTGCTGCAGACAGCCATCCGCGTCTACCACTCGCGCAAACGGAGAATCGCGACCTCCGAACTGAACGATTTTCTGCTGCCGCTCATTGAGAACTATCCGCCCCCTTCGACCAAGGGCAAGTACATCAAGATCAAATACGTGACGCAACTGCCGACTCCCACGCCGCAATTTGCCTTCTTCGTCAATCTGCCGCAATACATCAAGGAACCGTACCGCCGATTCCTCGAAAACAACATCCGCGATCACTGGGATTTTTCGGGCGTTCCGATGCAGATCTACTTCAGACAGAAATAGTAGAACCAATCGACAAATCCAACTCTCTCACTCCCGAAAAATCCAGGTGAGACAATCCTCCTAAATCCCCCTTTGAAAAGGGGGACTTTTCGATACGGGCGTCCCGATGCCGGTCTACTTCAGACAGAAATAGTAGAACCAATAGACAAATCCAACTCTCCCACTCCCGAAAAATCCAGGTGAGACAATGCCGGCAAAAGGATACAACGACCGCATCGGTACTCATCACGGCGTTTGCTCGCCGCCTGTGGCGTCGCCTGCAGATCTGACCCTTCCCTCAATCCCCTCCTCGGAGGAGACTTTTCATACAGGCAGGTCGCAAGTTCGTTGAAAAATCCGGAACGACCCGAATGGGAATAATTTCTCTCCGGAAAAGGTTATACAATCAATATATCGGCAAAGGGAAACCGGCAGGCTCAAATCATCGTCGCGTCAAGAAACGGCGCGTCAGATACCTCCGCACGGGCTCGTCGTAGAATTTCAACACCGCCCACGCCAGTACGATCACACCGACATACAGCCCCGCAGCCACGGGCCACGCCTCCGCAAAGGGGATCTTTGCATCGCGCCACAGCCAGGCGTAAAAGAGGTACATGAACGGATAATGGATCACATAGACCGGATAGGAGATGTCACCCAGAAAGCGGCAGATGCGCGAGGTCTTCCGATCGGTCGCCTGGCCCGAGGCACCGAGCCAGACCAACAGCGGGAAGGCAACTACCACACAAAACGTATCGTAAAGAGCGTTCCACATGGGCTCGGTTCCATCCCCGACATAAGGCACACACAACAAAGCAATCACGGACAGACTGCAAATCCAGAAGGCGCCGCGAACGGCCACCGGACGGAAGATCCGCGACAGGAGAAGTCCCATCGGGAAGGCAAAAAGCAGGCGCAGCAGACCGCCCGGCAGGTTGTAGTCCGCCAATGACCATCCCACTCCCAGATGGCCGTAACCCGAACCGTTGCCCAGGGCAAAGGCGGCCAGTCCGGCTCCCGTCAGTCCGACGAACGCCGCCAGCCAGCGGGTCGGCAGACGCCGCAGGAAGAGCGCATAGCACAGATTGCCGATGTATTCGAAGAAGAGCGACCACGTCGGGCCGTTGAGCGGGTACATCTCACCGTTACCCCGCACCTCGGGCATCGAACCCGGCAGAGCCGGAATCAGAAAGAGATGCAACAGAAGGGAGAGCATCACCACCGGGAGAGCCACGTGTGCACCGTTCCACTGCTCACAACCCTGTATACAGAAAGTCACGGCCCCCAATACCGCACCCAATACCACCATCGGATGCAAACGGATCAGACGCCGCTTGACAAAGCCCTTCAGATCGAGCGTCCTCCGTTTCCAGCGATCGTCATAGGCGTAACCCACCACGAAACCCGAGAGTATGAAGAAGAAGTCGACGGCCAGATATCCGTGGTTGAAACGCTGGTCCACGGGGCTGGTGGCAAAGCCTTCGAAAACATGGTACCAGATCACGACCAGCGCCGCCACACCACGCAAGCCGTCCAACAGTTCGTAGTGAGGTTTCGAATCCGCAAACATGGCAGAGTTCTTGGGGTCGGAAGCGTTATTCATGTCGGATTGGATTCTTTGATGCTTCAAAATTAGGAAACTTACGCATCACGACATTTGTTCTGCGACAAAATCCGACGGCCTGCCTCCTTTTTTCCGGCCCGGATCCGGCTGAGCGTCGGGAGGGTGATTCCCAGATAGGAGGCGACATATCCCAACTGCGCCCGACGGCACACCTCCGGAAACTGACGGGCAAAAGCCTCATAGCGCTCCCGGGCCGGAAGCGTAAGTCGCTCCTTGTGCGAACGGTGCAGACGCCGATACTCGTTCTGATGAATGATCCGGCCCCAGTTGGCCAGTTCGATGTTCGTTGCAAAGAGCTCACGTAGATCGTCCAGACGAATGCGGTAGGCTTCGACCTCCTCGATGGTCTCGACATACTCCTCGCTTGGGAGTCCGTAATAGAGTTCATCCATGCTGAAAACAATGCCGCCTTCGGTCGAAAAGGAGGTGGTGATCTCTTCGCCGTCAACCAGCCAGAACGAGCGGGTCATTCCCCGCTCGATGAAATAGGCCACACCTGCGCATCCACCAGCCGAAATCAGCCGGGAACGCTTCGGAAAACAGCACTCTCCAACCCGCTCACCGAGCGCGCGGATCGTCGCATCGGAGATCGGACAAAGAGATCTCATGCCTTGGATGATATTCGTCATTCGGATCCTCCTCGGATAAAAGGGATACAGACTCAAAGAGTCTATTCGCCGCTCTGCGAGGAGCTTCCGCCTGCGGCCGGGGCCGAACCTCCGGCTGCCGGCTGGCCTCCCTCCGGCGTACCCTTGCCGCGACGGTGGCGGCGTCCGCCGCGGTGACGCCGTTTGCGCGGCTTGTCTCCATTTGCTGCGGACGAAGCACCGGAACGCTCGGGCGTCGGAGCCGAAGACTGCGCTGCGGCACCCTCTGCCGGACGGGAAGCCTCTGCGGTCGGCTGTGCTTCACGCGGCGCAGCATTCGTCCCGCGGGGTTTGTCGCGCAGCCGATCCCGGCGTCCGCGGCCATGGCCCCGACCGTCGCCGCCCTTGCTGCGGCTGCGGCTGCCGCGACCGCCCCGTTTGCGGGCCTCTTCCGGTTCGTATTTCGGGCCCTCGCCCACGCTGGCCGGAAGTTCCGCCTTGCGGATCTCCCGTTCGATGAACTTCTCGATCTGGTGGAACTTGCCCTGCTCCTCCTCGTTGACAAAGGTGATGGCGCTGCCCGTCGCCGCGGCACGCGCCGTACGGCCGATACGGTGGATGTAGTCCTCCGGATCGTGCGGAACGTCGTAGTTGATCACCAGTCCGATATCCTCGATGTCGATGCCGCGCGCCACGATGTCCGTAGCCACCAGAATCTTCACCTTGTTGTTCTTGAAGTTCAGCATCACCTCCTCACGCTGCGACTGGTCCAGATCCGAGTGCATCGCCGCCACGTCCAGCTTCATCCGCTTGAGCGTATGGGCCAGCTCCTTGACCTTCAACTTCGACGACGAGAAGATGATCGTCTTCGGCTCCGACGGCTCGGCGAAGAGTTCACGGATCAAACCCAGCTTCTGGCTCTCGTAGCAGATGTAGGCCGACTGGTCGATCGCCTCGTTGGGTTTCGAGATGGCGATGTTCACCTCCACGGGATCGTGCAGGATCGTCTTGGCCAACTGGCGGATCTTCGGCGGCAGCGTCGCCGAGAACATGATCGTCTGCCGCTTCTCGGGCAGGTAGGAGATGATCTTCATGATGTCGTCGCTGAAGCCCATATCCAGCATCCGGTCAGCCTCGTCGAGGATCAGGTATTCGACGTGCGAGAGGTCCACGTGGCTGTTCTGCAGGTGGGCGATCATGCGTCCCGGCGTGGCGATCACCACATCCGAACCATTCAGCATGCCGTTCTTCTGCAGGTCCCAGCCCTTGCCGTCACCGCCGCCGTAGACGACCGTCGTCGAGATCGGGGCATAGTACGAAAAACCCTGGAACTGCTGATCGATCTGCAGGGCCAACTCACGCGTCGGCACGATGATCAACGACTTCACCACATTCTCCTCGTTGCCTTCGAGCAGCAGCCGGTTCAGCAGCGGAAGCGTATAGGCCGCCGTCTTGCCCGTACCGGTCTGGGCACAGCCGATCAGGTCATGACCCTCGAGGATCACCGGAATCGTCTGCTCCTGCACGGGGGTCATCTCCTGAAAATTCATATCGTCAAGACCATCGAGGATCTCATCCTCCAGGTCTAGTTCATCAAATCGCATATTATATACCTTATTATTTCTCACAAAAAAGTCATCCGTCCGGACGTTCCGGGACGGCTCTTCGATCACAAGGCCTCACCGAAAAGCGTCGCGGCCGTACATCCCGTAATCCGAACCCGGACGTATTCGCCGATCCGGTGGTCGCCCCGATCGAAGACCACCACCTTGTTCTGCGACGTGCGGCCCGACAACTGGTTCGGGTTGCGTTTCGACGTCCCCTCGACCAGCACCTCGAACTCCCGGCCCACATCCCGGCGGTAGCTCGCCAGTCCCAGTTCGTTCTGCAGCGCAATGATCTCCTGAAGGCGCCGCGACTTCACCTCCTCGGGAACATCATCTCCCAGATGTTTCTGCGCAAAGGTCCCCGGACGCTCCGAATATTTGAACATGTAGGCAAAGTCGTAACCCACTTCGCGCATGAGCGACAGGGTCTGTTGGTGCTCCTCCTCGGTCTCGCCCGAAAAACCGGCGATCAGGTCCGTGGTGATCGAGCAGTCGGGCATCCAGCGGCGGATGGCCGCAATGCGGTCGAGGTACCACTCGCGCGTATACTTGCGGTTCATGCGCTGGAGCATCGACGTGGCTCCCGACTGCGCCGGCAGATGAATCGACCGGCAGATGTTGGGCATCGAGACCATGGTCTCCAGCAGGCGGTCACTCATGTCCTTGGGATGCGACGTGGCGAAGCGTACGCGCAGCAACGGCGAGATCGACGCCACACGCCGCAGCAACTCCGGAAAATCGACATCGCCCGCACGATACGAATTGACGTTCTGGCCCAGCAGCGTCACCTCGCGGTAGCCGTTCTCGAAGAGGCTCCGGGCCTCGGCCACGATCGTCGCGGCATCACGGCTCCGCTCGCGTCCCCGCGTATAGGGGACCACGCAATAGGAGCAGAAGTTGTTGCAGCCGCGCATGATCGCCACAAAGGCACTCACGCCGTTGCGGTCCAGCCGCACGGGGGCAATCTCGGCGTAGGTCTCCTCCGTCGAGAGGAGGACGTTGACCCCCTTTCCGCCCGCTTCGGCCTCACGCAACAGGCGGGGCAGATCGCGGTAGGCATCCGGTCCGGCCACGACATCCACCCCCGAGGGGCCTTCGAGCAGCTTCTCGCGCAGACGTTCGGCCATACAGCCGATGATGCCCACAATAAGCCCCGGATGTGCACGCCGCAGGCGTTTCATCTCGGCCAGACGGCCCCAGATGCGTTGTTCGGCATTATCGCGGATCGAGCACGTATTGATCAGAATGACATCCGCCTCGTCGATCCGCTCCGTATAGACATATCCTTCGTTTTGCAGCAGCGAGACCACGATTTCCGTATCGCCGACATTCATCTGGCAGCCGTAGGTCTCGACAAAGAGTTTTTTCCCCTCGCCCTGGAGGGGTCGCAACGTATTTATGTTCAATTCCATTGTTTTCGTTTTTTCGGGGGTCGCAGCAACAGATCGTTTCGACTCCGGCTCTCGCCCCGTCCCCTTACCGGTTCGGGATTCGCCATCCACGGCATTTCTCCGTAACATTCCGGCACCGGTTCACTCCCCGGTACCCATCCCCGGCGTATCTCACTTTCCAGCCCCTTCTCTCTGGCCCGGCATCATCTCGCCCTTCAGTCCCCTCTCTCCGGCCCGGCACCGTCTCACTTTCCAACCCCCTCTCTCCGGCCCGGCGCTGCCCCGCTCTCCAGTTCCATCGCCCGGCTCCGTCTCACTCTCCGGCTCCTCTCTCATCCCTTCTCTCGCCCCCGGCTACTCGGCCTGGATCTGGTTCTTGTCCGGGAACTGCTTGAAGCCCTCACCGAAGGTCTCGTAGGCATCGGTCACCACCACGAAGGCCCGCGGATCGATCTCCCGGATGCGGTTCTGGACCAGATGCACCTCCTTGCGGCTGATGACCAGAAAAATCACGTCGCGCACCTGGTCCGTGAACATACCCTTGCCCTTGAGATAGGTGGCACCACGCTCCATATCGTTGATGATGAACTGCTTGATCTCCTCGTGGTGATCACTGATGATGAAGAGCAGCTTGTCATACGAGGCTCCGTCAAGCAGATAGGCCACCACGCGCCACGAAATGTAGATCGTCAGCAACGAATAGAGCGTCAGCATCCATCCGTTCGAGGCCGCATCACCCGTCCCGAGGCCAAAGCCGATCACGAGCAGTCCCGACAGCACGACAAATCCGTCAGCCAGGAAAATACCCGTCGAGAACTTGATCCCGGCGAACTTCTGCAGCAACATGCCCACAATATCCGTTCCGCCCGTGGTGGCCTGCTGCCGCACGACGATGCCCTGACCCACTCCGACGGCTACGGCTCCCATGATGCAGGTCAGCAGCAGATCGTCCGAAAGATCCAGTCGTCCGCCCAGCATCAGAGCCGGATCAAGCGATTCGACAGCCTCGGGCGTCGGGTAGATCAACCGCGTGAGGATATTCATGAAGCCCGGCGTATAGAGCGCCGCCAGTACCGTCCGCGTGCCGAAACCGCCGCCGAAGACCAGCATGGCCGTAAGCATCAGCGGAATGTCGAACATGTAGCCGAAAGTTCCGACCTGGATCGACGGAAATATGTTGTGAAGTACGATACCCATACCGTAGACTCCGCCCGGCACAAAGTTATAGGGGTTGATGAACAGCACAAACCCCGCACCCATGATCGAACAGCCCAGAAAAATCAGAAACCACGACCTCCACCATGCCCACGAACCCATCGGTTCAAGTAATGTCTTCGTATTCATACATCTTTCTTTTGCGGAACAAAGATACGAAATTCTTCGGATTTACGCCCGCTCTGATGCTTTTTTCCTCGGATGCGTCACAAACCGTTTTTTTTAACTATATTTGCATAAACAACCAAACTCCGAATACGACATGATTCTGACCATTTATACCGCCACGACCATGATTATCATTGCCTATCTGCTGGGCTCGATTCCGAGCGCCGTGTGGATCGGCAAGAAATACTACGGCATCGACATCCGTGAATACGGATCGAAAAATGCCGGAACCACGAACATGCTCCGGGTCCTCGGACGTCGTGCCGCGGCTCCCGTCTTTGCCCTCGATTTTCTCAAGGGGTTCGTAGCCGTCACGATCATCGAACTCATGCAATACGACGACCTGATCGGGGCCAACGACCTCATCAATCTCAAGATCGGAGCCGTATTCGCCGCAGTGCTCGGGCATATCTTCCCGATCTTTGCGGGATTCCGCGGAGGAAAGGGGGTTGCCACGCTTGTCGGAGCCGTAACCGGAATCTATCCGCCGGTAGCGTTGCTGTGTTTCGGCGTGTGGCTCGTCATGCTCATGATTTTCCACTATGTATCGCTGGCCTCGATGGTTGCAGGGTGTTGTTTCCCCATCTTCACGCTCATCTCTCCGAAGGTCAACGGTTCGATCTCTTTCGTTGTCTTCTCCTTCGTCATCGCCATTCTGCTCATATACACCCATCGCAAGAATATCGAGAGGCTCAAAGCCGGGACCGAGTCCAAGATTTACATCTGGAAACCCCGGCATGTAAGGATTGACCCCGAAGCGAGGAACGAATCCCCGAAAGAAGGGGCTGCTAAGAACGAGGACTCCAAATAGGGTCGGGCCCCAGCAGGGGGGGGGCAAGAAGGTGAGAAGGGGCGAAAAAAGAGAGAGAGGAAGAGAAGGAAGGAGGGAGATGTGAAGAGGTAGAGAGGAGGAAGCAAAAGGAGAGGAGAGGGAGAGGAGAGGAGAGAAGAGAAGAGAAGAAGAGAAGTGTGAGAGGAGGAGTGTGTGTGAAAAGGAGCGGGCGTGAAAAGTGAGGAAGGAGTAGAAAGAAGAGAGAAAGAAAGAACCCGCAAGGACACATGAAAAAATAGACGGAGTGAAGGTGCAGGTGTTGGCTCGGGAAGGAAAATGGAGAGAATAGACGGGGCGAAAATGTAGGAATGGAGAGATGTTGGCTCCAATGTTGGAGAACCCAAAATATCGAAAAACCAAACATTGTTAATGACTCGAAATGATCCGGAAAAAACGGCCCTCGATCTGCTGAAAAGATAAATATTCAAACATCCGAATCTCATTCAACACGATAGACAGATACACATGTTACAGGAAAATCTGCTGAAAATATACGAGAAGAGTTTCCGCGAAAACCGCGAAATGTCGGCCCTGACCGACTATTTCAAAAACGAAACATTCTCCTATTATGAAATGGCCAAGGAGATCGCCAAACTCCACCTGCTCTTCAAAAAGGCCGGGATCAAACAGGGCGACAAAATCGCCCTGATCGGCCGCAACAACCCCCGGTGGTGTATCACCTACCTGGCTACAATCACCTACGGCGCCGTCATCGTCCCCATTCTCCAGGACTTCACCCCCGCCGATGTCATCCACATCATCAACCACTCCGAAAGCCGCCTGCTCTTCCTCGGAGACAACTTCTGGGACGTCATCGAAGAGGACCAGATCCGCCAGATCGAAGCCGTCTTCTCGCTCACGGACTTCCACGTCATCTACGAACGCGACGGAAAATCCCTCACCAAGTTCCAGCGCGACATCCTCAAGAACTACCGCACGAAATACCCCCGCGGATTCAGCGTCAACGACATCAAATATCCCGACGTACCCAACGACCGCGTCATCCTTCTGAACTATACCTCCGGAACCACCGGATACTCCAAAGGCGTGATGCTCACGGTGAACAACCTCACCGGAAACGTCGTCTTCGCCATGTCGGCACTCAATACCCAGACCGGACAGCTCTACTTCCAGCGCGGTGGACGTACCCTCTCGTTCCTGCCCCTGGCCCATGCCTACGGCTGCGCCTTCGACTTCCTGGCCCCGATGGCCGTCGGCGGACACATTACCCTGCTGGGACGAATCCCCTCGCCGAAAATTCTCATCGAGGCCATGGCCGTCGTCAAGCCCACGATCATCTGCTGCGTGCCGATGATCCTCGAAAAGGTCTACCGCAAACAGGTCCTCCCGATGCTCGAAAAGGGCCCCATGTCCATCGCCATGAAGATCCCGCTGCTCAACACGGCCATCTACTCCGTCATCCGCAAAAAACTCATGGATGCTTTCGGCGGCAACGTCTCGCTATTCATCGTCGGGGGAGCTCCGATGAACCAGGAGACCGAATCCTTCCTGCGAAAGATTCACTTCCCGATCACCATCGGCTACGGAATGACCGAATGTGCCCCGCTTATCAGCTTCGCCCCCGACAACGAATTCAAACAGTCGTCGTGCGGCCGATACCTCAAGGGATTGCTCGAGGTGAAGATCGATTCGCCCGACCCGGAGCATGTCGCCGGGGAGATCATCGTCCGCGGCGAACACGTCATGAAGGGTTACTACAAGAACGAAAAGGCTACGGAAAAGGTCCTCGATCCCGACGGTTGGCTCCATACCGGGGACATGGGTACGATGGATCCCGACGGCACGCTCTACATCCGCGGACGCTCGAAAACCATGATCCTCTCGGGAAACGGCCAGAACATCTATCCCGAAGAGATCGAAGACAAACTCAACAACATGTATCTCGTTCTGGAATCCCTCGTTCTTGACACCGGAAACGGTCGGCTCAAGGCCCTCGTCGTTCCCGATTACGAGTTGGCCGATGCCGACGGCGTGGACAAGGCCGATCTGCCGGAGATTATGCAGAAAAACCTCCAGGAACTCAATACGCAACTGGCCGCCTACGAACGGGTGGCCGACATCGTGATCTACCCCACCGAATTCGAGAAAACCCCGAAACGCAGCATCAAACGATATCTCTACGAACCTTCGCTGCTCAACAAGTAAAAACTTCAGGGTTGACCCTCCTAAAAGCCCGGTTTTCATAAACCGGGCTTTTTCCGTATCTTTGACCCATGAAAATCTCCCGAAAACAAGCCATAGGCGAGAACCTGCTCTACGTGATGGTCTGGTCGGCCATCATCCTGGTGCCGGTCCTCAATTCGCAGATGATGTCCGAGATGCACGTCAGTCTGGAAAACGTGCTGATCGCCTGGCGGCAGATCGCGCCCTATCTGATCATCTTCGTCATACACAACACCTTCCTCGCTCCGAGATACATGCTCCGCCACAAGTACGGCAAGTATCTGCTGAGCGACCTGGCTTTGATCATCGGGGTTTTCTGGCTGGTCCAGATCTACGAAAAGCATCTGGCGGACAACCTCATCGAACAAACCAGCATCAACGTCTCGGAGGCCTACCGGCAGGCGTCGTTCTCCAATCTGGAGATCTACTGGAACATCGTCCTCGGCTTCTTCATGACCGGCGCCAACACCGGCATCAAACTCATCTACCAGTCCATGCGCGACGAACAGCAGATGGAGGCCCTCAAACGGCAGAATCTCCAGGCCGAAATGGATTATCTGAAGTATCAGATCAATCCGCACTTCTTCATGAACACCCTCAACAACATCCACGCCCTGATCGATATCGATACGGAATCGGCAAAAAGCGCCGTTATCGAGCTCTCCAAGATGATGCGATACGTTCTCTATGAATCGGGACACGAACTCATCTCCCTGAACCGCGACATCCAGTTTCTGAAAAACTACATTGAACTGATGCGTATCCGCTACACCGACGATGTGGACATCCGTGTGGAGTCGCCGCACGATCTGCCCGAGCAGGTCTCGATACCTCCGCTGTTGCTGATCGTCTTTGTCGAGAACGCTTTCAAACACGGGATCAGTTACAACCACCCCTCGTTCATCCGCATCCGCATCGAATATGCCGATGGCAAGGTCTATGCTACGATC
Source organism: uncultured Alistipes sp. (assembly GCA_944321205.1). Classification (GTDB taxonomy): domain Bacteria; phylum Bacteroidota; class Bacteroidia; order Bacteroidales; family Rikenellaceae; genus Alistipes. The sequence continues at coordinate 7,712 of CALUKK010000155.1, read as the reverse complement.
CGCAACAGCCGGCATTCGGCGCCCGAGAGGCTGCACCCCGCGGGAATCGGCCTCGAGAACGTCCGCAAACGACTCGCGCTGATCTATGGGGAGAAGGGCTTCTCGCTCGATATCCATGAAACCGAAGACTCCTATACCGTAAACCTCGAAATCCCTACGCTCCATGCTTAAATGTATCGCCATCGACGATGAGCCGCTGGCTCTGCGTCAAATCGCCGCCTACATCGCAAAAATTCCGTATCTCGATCTGGCGGCCCGCTTCAACAACGCCATCGAGGCGCAACAGTTTCTGGCATCGGAGAAAATCGATCTGATCTTCGTCGACATCAACATGCCCGATCTGAACGGGGTGGAGTTCGTAAGGGGGCTGGTCGAACGGCCGATGGTTGTCTTCACCACGGCCTATTCGGAGTATGCCATCGAAGGGTTCAAGCTCGATGCCGTGGATTATCTGCTCAAGCCCTTCAGTTTTGCCGATTTCAGCCGTGCCGCCGCCAAGGCCAATTCGCTGTATGAACTGCGGCACAACCAGCGTCCACCCCAGGAAGCGGAATCCGAAGCGCTGCCCAAAGATCAGGAGTACATCTCGGTGAAGGCCGATTACAAGGTCTCGCTCATCCGGATCGGTGACATCGTGTTCATCGAAAGCGAAGGCGAATACGTACGGCTGCATCTGGCCGACGGTTCGACCATCACCACGCTCTTCCGACTCAAGAACATGGAGACGGCACTGCCGGCCGACTCCTTCATGCGTGTACATCGTTCCTACATTGTCAACCTGAAAGCCATACGCTCCTACATCAAGGGACGTATCTATTTGAGTGAGAACGAGTATGTACCGATCGGCGAGAACTACAAGGAGGCATTCCAGAACTACGTCCGGCAAAACTTCCGGAACCTCTGAACCCGAGAGTGTGAAGAGGACGGAGCGGGTGGGGAGCGAGAGAAGCGGACGGAAAGAATAGGGAGAGCACGGAGAAGTCGGAAGAAGTCGAGAGAATGAGGAGAGCAGGAGGAGAGCAGGAGCAGGCAGAAGATGCCGAGAGAGTGAGGAGAGCAGAAGAAGGCAGAAGAAGGCAGAAGAAGGCAGAAGAAGGCAGAAAATGCCGAGCGGGCGGAAAGAACGAGGAGAACACAAGGAAGAATACGGAGAGATCAGAAAGGACGAAACACGGGCAAACTCCTGTCCCGAAGGCCGGAGCCTGGCCGAGGCTGCGCCCCTCAACGCCGCAGATCGGGGAGTCGGTCGAGACGCCGGTACTCTCCGTCGCAGTTTTCGCAACAATAGTGATGCAAGCCGTTGGTCAGAACGACATAACGGGCTCCCAGCACCGAATTGTACCGTACGGCCTGGGCAAAGGTCCGTCCATCGATCTTCACATGCGGAGCCTTGCACTCGGCAAGCAGCAACGGCCGGGCTTCGTCGTCCACCACAACCACATCGGCCCGTTGGGGCTGACCGTTGAGCGAAACGGCATACTCCTGTACAATCCGCGTGGGATGAGCGCCACATCGCGAAACCAGATAGGCGATCAGATGCTGCCGGACCCACTCCTCGGGGGTCAGGACCAGGTAGATCCCCCGCAGGGAATCCCACACCTCCACCGCAGCGCCCCGGTGTCGGGCCCGCAGTCGAATGGCCGGAAAATTGAGTTTGGGGAGTTCGGTCATCGCAGTATCGAAAAATTTCCCTATCTTTACCGAGTACAAATATACGAACTTATGCGGACGATCCTTTCAACCATCGCGCTTTTTTCCCTCTGCACCCTTTGGGCTCAGGAGTATGTACCCTCTTTCGGGCGCGAACTTCCGCGCGGCGAAATCCTTGCGTACCCCTCGGCCGAAGCGGCCTCGGCAGCCGATGGCGGCAACAACCGATACTTCACGCGGCTGGAGGAGTGGACGCTGGACGGGAATCGTTTCTCGACGAACTTCACCGTACCTTTCGCCTGGGCAAACCGCCAGGTACTGCTGCATGTCGGGCAGGCATCGGGGGATTACGAACTCTTCATCAACGGCAAACAGGCGGCCTACGTCGCCGACGGAAACTCCCCCGCGGAGTTCAACATCACCAAACTGACTCACGAAGGCCGCAATTCCGTGGAGATCCGCGTCATGCAACCCTCACCGACCGCCATCCTCGAAAGCTGGAAAGAGAATCCCGCACCGATGCTCGGAAGAATCTGGATCCAAAGCCAGCCCACGATGCGGCTGCGGGACGTTCTGACCAAAACCCGGGTCGGGGAGAACGGATTCGCAACGGCCGAAGTGGCGCTGGTCATCAAGAGCGAAGCACTCAATCCCCGTACGTCGCGCATCCACTACCGGTTGATCACCCCTTCGGGCGAGGATGCCGCCGCGGGATTCAAGGATCTGACCCTGGAGATGCGCAACGAAGATACGGTACGTTTCCTGGCCCGTATTCCGGAGAACATGCTGTGGACCCCGGAGCTTCCGACCCAATACACCCTGCAACTCAAAACCCAGCATGAAGGACGATACGTCGAATTCGAGGAGCTCCGAATCGGATTCCGGCAGATCGAACTAAGGGAGGGGCAGCTGCTGTTGAACGGACAACCTGTGGATCTGCACATCCGCGAGGTGCCGGGGTCGCTCTCCGAAAATGAGATCGCGACACTGCGTGAACAGGGGTACAATACGCTCAAGTTGTTGCCGGGACCCGTTCCGGAGTCGTTTCTGAACTTTTGCGACGCGCAGGGGCTCTTCGTGATCGCCCAAGCCCCGATCGACACCCGACGCAGCGGAGAATCAAGACGGGTGGGAGGGAATCCGTCGAACAACCCCGCCTGGGGTGCCGCCTACATCGAGCGGGCCGAAAACAGCTATCACACGACCAAACGCCACCCTTCGGTTGTGGCATTCTCGCTGGCAACCCGATCGGCCAACGGAATCAATCTTTATGAAAGTTATCTGAACATGAAGCGTTTCGGAGATTCCAGACCGTTCATCTACCCCGATGCCGCAGGAGAATGGAATACCGATACACTCCGACTTGAACCCGCAAATCCGGAGGCGGGGAAGTAGGCGGGAATCCTCCAAAACGGAAAAAATCGCAAATTTTTTCCCATTTTTTTTGGAGTTACGGAATTTATGCCTATCTTTGCACTCGCAATCGGATAATGATTGATGCCTCTTTAGCTCAGTTGGTAGAGCACGACACTCTTAATGTTGGGGTCCAGGGTTCGAGCCCCTGAGGGGGTACCAAAGAAGACTTTTCAGAGATTTCTGAAAAGTCTTCTTTTTTCATGCTGGTCCCGTAACGCGGGCGGGATGCCGGAAAACAGACGGGATGTCGGGAAACAAAGTGCAGGTGAGGGAGACCCCACCTGCACCCGGAACTCGATCCCGTACACGACGGTTCCGTACTTTGATTTTCCGCCAGTCGTCCCGTCAGTCCTCCGCCTCACAGAGGACCTCAGAGAGCCTCAGAGCTCTCCGGATTCCGAATCCGGCAATGAATCATCGGATCCGGATCGTCACCTCCCGGGGTGTCAATCGACTGCCATAGATCTTCAGGGTCGCCGTACCGGAGGTCTCCCGGGATCGCAAGACAGCCACCATTTTTCCGTTGAAGGCCCGCATATAAGAGGAGGAAAACGAGGTCTGATCCGTCGGATCCCCATTGCAGAGAGCCTCCAGCGAAGCGGCACCCTCCACCTCGAAAAACAGCAGATTGTCGGCTCGCGGACACAGATTGCCCGACTGGTCACGGATCTCCACGGTAACAAAACAGAGATCCTTTCCGTCGGACCGAATGACTTCGCGATCGGCCCGGGCCTCAATAACGCCGGGCTCCCCGGCCGTACGAACCGTCACCGAATCCCGTCGAACTCCCGCATCGTCGTAGGCCACCACCCGAATCTCGCCCGGTTCATAAACGACATCCTTCCACATCAGCCGGTAACGCTCGTACTTATTGTCCCGGTTCTTCCGCTTCACCCCCTTGCTGACTCCGTTTACGAAGAGTTCGGCCGCCGGATAGTTCGTATAGCAGAAGACCGGAAGCGGCTGCCCGAGCCGGTCGGGCCACGTCCAGTGCGGCAGCAGATGCAGAACGGGTTCGTCGCTCCACCGGCTCTGGTAGAGGTAGTAACGATCCTTTTCCAACCCTCCGAGATCGACAATCCCGAAATAGGAGCTCTTGGCCGGAGTCCCTTCGTTGAACGGGGTCGGCTCGCCCAGATAGTCGAAACCCGTCCAGACAAATTCTCCCAGAATAAACGGGCAATCGTCCTGCTGTTCGAACTCCGTGTCGGGAGTCGACGCCCAGGCCGGATACTCCAGATCGTACGAGGAGACCTGATAATCCGAATGATAGACATCCTTGATCTCCCGAACCGGGAACTTGTAGACACCCCGCGAGCTGACCGTCGAAGCCGTTTCGCTGCCATAGAGGATGTAGTCGGGATACTCGGCGTGCTTGTTGCGATAATCCCACGGCTTATAGTTGAAGCCCACCAGATCCACGACATCCGCAAGGCCGTTTCTGATCGCCGCCGTATGCGAGTTGAAGCCCGCCGTAACGGGGCGGCAGGGATCCTCCCGATGGCATATATCGGCCAGGAAACGGGCCGTGGAGGCTCCGGTGCTCTCCCGCTGTTCGCGAACTTCGTTACCGATGCTCCACATGATCACGCAGGGGTGGTTCCGGTCCCGATGAATCATCGCCACAAGATCCCGCTCGGCCCATTCGTCGAAATAACGCCCGTAACCGTTGGCATTCTTGCCCGCACGCCACTCGTCGAAAGCCTCGACCTGAACCAGCAACCCCAGGCTGTCGCACAGATCCAGCAATTCCGGAGCCGGAGGATTGTGCGACGTCCGGATTGCATTGCAGCCCATGCGTTTCATCATCTGCAGCTGCCGTTCGATGGCCCGTCTGTGGACCGCCGCACCCAGCGGTCCCAAATCATGATGCAGACACACCCCCTTGATCTTCAAGGGCTCGCCATTCAGAAAGAATCCAGCCTCGGCATCAAAACGCAGACTCCGGATCCCGACCCGCGTTTCATGGCAATCCATCGGCTCGCCGTCCGAGAGAACCCGGGAGACCAGCCGATAAAGCGTGGGATGATCGACACTCCACAGCGCGGGATTCGGGACCCGCAACGTCTGATCGAATTCACACACACCCGAAACCGGGCATTTGCGTCGTGCCGTAGCATGCGTCACAACCCGGCCCTGCGCATCGTAAAGGACGCTCTCCAGGGTGATTTCATTCCCCTTCAGGAAGTTGTCGACGCGCGTTATGGCACGGACCGAGGCCCTTTTCGCCGAAACCTCCGGAGTGGAGACCCACGTTCCCCAATGTGCAACGGCAACCGGACGTGTCAAGACCAGACGGACGTTCCGATAAAGTCCCGCTCCCGAATACCATCTCGAAGATTCGGGTTCGTTCTCCAGTCTGACGGTGATCACGTTCTCGCCGTCATAGTTCCAGCCCTCCGTAAGATCGAAGGCAAACGACGAATAACCGTACGGCCAGAAACCCACCGAATCCCCGTTCAGACGGACCTGGGCCTGACTCATGGCTCCGTCGAACTCGATCCGGATCCGTTTTCCCCGCATCCGCTCATCGGAACGGACTACCGTACGATAATATCCTACGCCGTAGGCCGGCAAGGCTCCGGTTCTTCCGGTCCGCTGCATGGGACGCGTCTCCCCGTCCTCAACGACCTGCACCTTCTGCACGTCGATCCGCAGGTCGAACGGCTTTCCGATCGCCCAGTCGTGAGGTACGCGGACCTGCTCCCACGCCGAACCGTCATCATGCTCGGGCGCAGTTCCGACAATCTCGCCGAAATGGAACTCCCACCGTTCCAAAGGAATCGTCTCCCGCGTTCGGGCAGCCAACGGCCACGACACCAGAAACAGACATACGATACATCCCAGTCTTCTCATTTTTTCCGATTTTAAAGAGCCCGGCCCCGAATCAGGATCCGACCCAAAAATAACGATTTTTTGGCATAACGCGAAGGTTCCGCGTTTATATTGGCCAGATTTTCAGAGCCCAGAATGGCCCGTTTGTCGCAGTCCCGGTCCGAAATCCGGATCTGCACCTCATGGACCCCGGGTTGGACCACCACCACATCGTGCTGCCCCCGGTAGCGATTGTTGCAGAAGCGGTTGAAACGGTTGATCAGCGACGAGGCGCCGGCCGCCTCCGAGGCCTCATAGCGGCGGAAGCCTCCGTCACGAAGCTCCACAAGGTTCATCGGATGTCCGTCGACGCGGATTTCAAGCTGTCCGCACTCCGGACCTCCGATATCGAAAATCCCGAACATGTCCCCCTCGAAAGAGAAGGTGAATGCCGCTCCCGGAGTGGAGGAGTCGATGATCTCGGCAAACCACTCCCGAAAGCCCTTCAACGGCGTTGCGGCGGTCGTCTCGACCCGCCAGTCCCCGTCGAACGTCGCAATCTGCGTCGGAACATACATCCGGGCCTCCTCCCAGCGATCCGGGAAGAGCGGTTCGGGAAGCGGATGGGCCCCCGCAGAGCCATTCCGTGTCCGCATCTTCGCAAGACCCCGGGCCAACGCCGCAGCATAGAGGTTGCCGCCCGCCTTCAAGGGATGCAGACCGTCGTTCGAAAAGGCGATCCGGTCCGAACCGCATCCCGCCGAGGAGTACCAGCAGATCCGCCCGTCACCATCCAGAAACGAGGTCTCGCAGGCCAGATGAACCGACGGAATCCCGTAATGGGCAGCAACCCGCTCCATACGGGCCACCCCCTGCGGAAGCCCGCCGTCCCGATAGACGGAGGTCTGACCGGCCGAGATCGAATGCAACAGACAGATATCCGTATGCGGATCGTGCCGGAGAAGCTGTCGGATGATTCCCTCCAGACCCGGTTCATAGGCGCCGTTGACCGAGAATTCGATGAACACCAGATCCGGATCATACGACAGCACATGCTCCCCGAGGCGGAAGGAGCCCAGATCGGTTCCGGTTCCGGAGACGCCGGCATTGACCCAGGTGAAGCGTGTCTTCGGATTGAGGGTCTCCAGGTATTTACAGATCTGGAGCCGATAGGAAAAATCCCCCTTGGTGATGCTCCCGCCCAGAAAGGCCACCGTCACAGCCTCTCCACGATCGATCTTGTCGTAGAAATTGGGAATCCCCGAACGGACTTCGCACTCCCGGTCGTTGCAGAAATCCCCCGGCGTGATGTCGGGAATATCGCGACCGGCCGTGGTGAAGACCAGTTGCGAGGCCTCCCCCTGGGAGGCCATGATCAACGTCTCGACATCCGTTGCCGACGACAATTCCGAAACGCTCCCCTGCGCATGGACCGCCGTGCAGACGGCCATGCACAGCAGGCTCGAACCGAGCCGGACTCTCAACGGGCGTCTCATTGTCCAAGCGTTTTCAGAATCGTCGTATTTTCTCCGTTCTCGAAGAAATTCAGATAGGCCAGGCTGACATTCCACGCCGCATTGTAGGCCGTCCACCCCTCCGGATGGCGGTGACGTCCGGCAGGGTTGAACGGATACATCTCCGTCCCGGGCGAGGAGCTCAACGAGCCACGGGTCATCTCCAACCGCGCACAGACATTGTCCTTGTATTTAGAAGCTGTTTAAATTTTATTCAAAAATAATTTTATGGCAGCGATATGCATCATGGCTTCGTGCGTATCGGCCCTGTATTCATAGTCAATGGTCAGTCTCCTGAAGTTCTCGAGCCATGAGAAA
>CALUKK010000154.1 GCA_944321205.1 uncultured Alistipes sp. | reverse complement strand
AAAAAGAGGGTGCAGTTGCTGGAAAATTCGTGTTTTTGAAAATTCCTGTATTCTTTTTCCGGGCTCGTTCGTATAGTATGATATGGAACGATTTATTTTTCTGGATTTCGATGGCGTTCTCAGTACGGGACGCTATCAGCGGGAGTTGCAGGCTCGGGGCGAAACGCTCCGGGATGCCTTAGGCCCCCGGTTTGATCCGCAGGCGGTCGATGCTCTGCGGATGCTTCTGAAGCGAAGCGGCGCCCAACTCGTCATCACCTCTTCGTGGCGAACGGCAGGGCTTGCGACCATGCGCAACCTCTGGCACAGCCGTTCGTTGCCGGGCGAGGTGGTCGGCATAACTTCATTTTACCTGTTCGGTGCCTATTGCTCCTCGCCACAAGAAGAACCCTTTATGGGCTTCACGCCGGGTTGCCGGGGCCTTGAAATTGCCGAGTGGCTAACCCGACATGCCGAGCCGGATGCATCTTATGTCATTTTGGATGATGAGGAGGACTTTCTGCTGCAGCAGGCCTCCCGCCTGGTCCGCATAAATCCGGAAACAGGCCTTACGCCGACGGATGCTCGAAAAGCGATGGTTGTGTTGTATTAAATAAAATAGCTCAAAATGATTCCCTCTGATACGGACTTTCCGCACTATCACCTAAATAAAGATCGATCGCTATTTTATCCAATTTGTTCAGGGAGTAAAATAGCGATCGATTGTGGTATCAGAAGTTTGATTGAACCTTGAGAAAATAAATTAAAGTTTCACGATTCAGGGCATAAAAATTGGGTGTAAATCTCGTAACTATTTGATTTACACCCTTATTTGCGGTGCGTAGGGGACTCGAACCCCTGACCCCGTGCGTGACAGGCACGTATTCTAACCAGCTGAACTAACGCACCCCTTTCGGTATTGCGAGTGCAAAGGTAGCACTTTTTTTCGAACGGGCAAATTTTTCAGCTTTTTTTGAAGAAAGAAAATTGCACGCTTCCATAACTTCGTAATTGCCAGAATTCCGGGTATTGCGAGAAATCCATCTTTTTGGAGTGCTCGAAAATCAGCAGCCCATCCGGACGCAGGAGATTCCGATCCAGAACATCGCGTATGACCTCTTCACTACCTTCGAGGTCATAGGGCGCATCCGAGAAAATGATATCGAATTGCTTGGGACAGCTTTTCAGATAGAGGAAGACATTGGCCTTGACGGGGTGCAGATTGTCGATTCCCAGACTCCGGGCCGTTTGGCGGATGAAGTTGTAGTGAACGGGATTGATCTCCACGGAAGTTACGCTGCGGGCACCCCGCGAAGCGAATTCATAGCTGATTGATCCGGTTCCGGCAAAGAGATCCAACACGTCACACTCCTCGAAATCGACCAGATTGTTCAGAACGTTGAACAGATTCTCCTTGGCGAAATCGGTTGTGGGGCGGGCTCTGAGATTCCGAGGCGGATTGATGGCTCTGCCTTTGTATTTGCCACTGATTATTCGCATACGACACGCAAGAAAGGTTTACCGATCCATTTGCGGAGTGCTTTCGGATTATCTCCAGCGACCAGCAGTTCGTACTCGGCCAGCGGGAACCTTGTTCCGAGCCGCTTGAAGAAGTATTCGATTTCGGCCTCGGAGGCTGCGGGAATTGCCTCTGCCAGCAACAGTTGACCGTTGTTGTATACTTTGACGAAAGCTATCGTTTCCCGGCAGGCGATCCAGAGGCATTTGTCGCGTTTTTTGGGCAGGTGCTCCAGCGGGGAGGAAAAACGAGCGCGGGGGAATTTTGCGGAGATTGCATCGAGGACAGCACGATCGACGGCCACCAGCGCTACGCATCCGTTTTTTGCCTCACAGGCCACGATCTCTTCGGTCGGGGCGGCAGGTGTTCCGTTAGCCGCAAGGATCTGTTTTCGGAGTTCGCTGCGGTCGAACGCTTCCGGGACGAGGACGACATGCGGGAGCAGGAGTTCGACTTCGACACACTCTTCCGACGGCGGAGTAACGTTGAGATCCGGGCGTGAAAAAGAGTGTCCATCCAACGTTTGCTGAATGGACACTCTGAATTTGGATGCGGGAGCGTTATTCCCAGTTACCCGCTTCATTGTTACCGGCATCCATGGATCCGAACTTGAGTCCGGCATAACGATTGTAGTTGTTCTCCTCGTCATCGATCAGGTTGATGACCTCCTGGCGATAGGCCACCGTATCGAGGAACATCTTGTAGGGAGCCCGGCACTCCACGACGGGGATCACGACCTTGGATTCGGTGGTGATGATACCGGCCTCCATGATGAATTGCGCCTTGTTGTCGGTTCCGGGGATGTATCGGAAGTTCTGCACATCTTCGCGGGAGAGTTTTTTGGGAGCGAAGATGGTGTCGATCACGGCGATTTTGAACTTTTCGACATTCTTGCGGCCGGATTTTTTCAGCATGGCCATGGCCACGGAGTCATCCTCATCGACGATTTTGCGTTCGAGTTCGAGGGTATCGTTCAGGACGAAAGCCTCCAGGGTATCGAAACTAGCGGTGAAACGTTGATACTTGGTTTTGAATGCCCGTTGAGCGGTTCGAATGTCCTGCAGGCGTTCGATGACCAGGGCTTTTTTGGCCTTGGTGTCCGCCTCGAACTGGATCGGGGTCGAGATCTGGACATAGATGACGTACACCAGCGCGATGATGGCTACGGCCAGAATGATTTGAAAGAGTTTTTTCATTTTATAAGATATTTGTTGTTAATTTTGCACCGTAAAAACCCGCCACATGTTCAGCACACGTATTGCGACCCAAATTTACGGTAAAATTTGTTTCGAAACAACTCCCGGGCAAAAAAAAATCATAGAAAAGTTGTCTGCATACCTCTCGGAGGATGATTTTACGAAGATTTTCATTTTGAACGGTTATGCGGGAACGGGGAAGACGACCTTGGTTGCGGCATTGGTTGGGGCGTTGAAGGATCTGGGTGTAAAGACGGTGTTGCTGGCCCCGACGGGCCGTGCGGCGAAGGTTCTGGCGCAATATGCTAACGAGAAGGCCTTTACGATCCACAAGCGCATCTATCGCCAACGGACGAATGCGGATTATGAATCGAAGTTTTCGTTGAATCTGAATCCGGAACGGGGGGCGGTTTTCATTGTCGACGAGGCGTCGATGCTCTCGGATACGACCTTTTCGGGATCGATTTTCGGGAGTGGTTCCCTGCTGTCGGACTTGATCGACTACGTTCGTTCGGGCCGGGGCTGCCGCCTGATCCTGGTGGGAGACAGTGCGCAGCTTCCACCGGTTGGGAGCGACTTCAGCCCGGCGCTGGATCCCACGGCGATGTCGGCCTACGGGGAGGTGGTCTACGGTACGATGGACGAAGTGGTTCGCCAGGAGTCGGAGTCGGGCATCCTGTTCAATGCGACGCTTGTTCGCTGCATGCTGGAGAACGGTCTCTGCGCGACGCCCCGCTTCGAGATGAATTTCCCGGACATCGAGGCGGTCGAGGGGGGTGAGTTTCTCGAGAAGCTGCAGGATTGCTACGACCGCTACGGTCGGGACGAGACGATCGTCATCACGCGTTCGAACCGCCGTGCGAACCGCTATAACGAAGGTATCCGCCGCAACGTGCTCTATGCCGAGGAGGAGATCGAGAGCAACGACATGCTGATGGTTGTCAAGAACAACTACTACTTTCCGGAACATATGGAGAACTGTCCGATGAACTTCATCGCCAACGGGGACATCGCGCGGCTGAAACGCCTGCGACGTTTTGAATCGTTTTACGGGTTCCATTTTGCGGATGCGGTTTTGTCGTTTCCGGACTACGACGATACGGAACTGGAGTGCAAGATTCTGCTTGACACGCTGACGTCGGAGTCTCCGTCGCTGACGCGCGAGGAGTCCACACGCCTGTTCTACGAGGTCGAGAAGGATTACACGGATATCCGCAGCAAGTTGAAGCGTTTTCGGGAAATCCGTGAAAATCCGCATTTTAACGCACTTCAGGTAAAGTTTTCCTACGCCGTGACGTGCCACAAGGCGCAGGGCGGACAGTGGCGGGCTGTTTTCGTGGATCGCTGCTTGTTCGGAGACGAGCCGATGAGTCGGGATCTTCTGCGCTGGCTCTATACGGCCCTTACGCGAGCCACGGAGAAATTGTATCTGGTCAATTTTGATCCTTCGTTCTATGAATAGCGAACAACACCCTCTGCAACCGTTTCTTCCGGCCCATGCCCGCGTGCTGATGCTGGGGAGTTTTCCGCCACAACGCAAACGGTGGTCGATGGATTTCTACTACCCGAACTTCCAGAATGACATGTGGCGTATCGTAGGCTACCTGACCTTTGGGGACAGACAGGCCTTCGAGGACCCGTCGGCTCGACGCTTCGACCAGCCGAAAATCGAGGCCTTCTGCCGCGAACGGGGAATCGCCATGTACGACACATCCGAGGAGATCATACGTCTGAATGACAATGCGTCTGATGCATCACTTCAAGTAGTTCGCGAGGTTAATCTCGGGGCGTTGCTGAGCGCCATTCCGCAATGTCACACCCTCCTTGCCACGGGCGGGAAGGCGGCCGAGACGCTGTGTCGCATCACGGGTTGTGCACTTCCGGCCGTGGGAGCCTGGAGCCCGGCGCGCCATGCCGGCCGCGAGCTGCGGATCTGGCGGATGCCGTCGTCGTCACGTGCCTATCCCCGTTCCGTCGAGTGGAAGGCGGAGTTCTACCGTCGGCCTTTTCAGGAGGTCGGCATCCTCTGAGAATTTTCGGGACAAGGGTATTCGGAGCGAAAAAATTCGGGTTTTCACGTTGCAGGGGAGCCGAAAAAAAGTTATCTTTGTCTCATCTTTTAGCACTTTTTACCACCTTGGCTACCGAAAAGAAAAACGATCCGAAAAAATATGTTGAAACGCCCTTGATGAAGCAGTATTACTCGATCAAGGCGGTCCATCCCGATGCCATTCTGCTCTTCCGCGTGGGCGACTTCTACGAGACCTTCGGCGAGGATGCGATCAAGGCGAGCGGCATTCTGGGCATCACCCTGACCCGTCGGGCCAACGGAGCGGCATCGTATGTGGAGTTGGCAGGTTTTCCCTACCATGCCGTCGATACCTATCTTCCGAAACTGGTTCGGGCAGGGGAGCGAGTTGCGATCTGTGAGCAACTGGAGGATCCGAAGCTGGTCAAGGGCCTTGTCAAACGGGGCGTGATCGAGCTGGTGACACCGGGTATCGTTCTGGGCGACAATATCCTGGCCAACAAGGAGAACAATTTCATTGCCTCGGTCTATTTCGGACGTCAGAAGACGGGCATCGCCTTTCTGGATCTTTCGACGGGCGAATTTTACGTGGCTGAAGGAACGGATACCTATGTTGACAAGCTGATTTCGAATCTTCAGCCGAAAGAGGTTGTCTATCAACGGGGTTACGAGGATCGTTTCACGTCAAGCTTCGGGTCACGGCTCTATACCTACCGCCTCGACGAGTGGGTTTTTTCCGAGGACGTGAATCGGGAAAAGCTGTGCAAACAGTTCGGGACCCAGTCGCTCAAGGGTTTCGGCATCGACCATTTTACGGCCGGAATTTCGGCTGCCGGGGCGATTCTCTACTACCTGGATTTCACCGAACACCGCGAGACGGGCCATATCACCTCGATCTCCCGGATCGACCAGGACGATTACGTCTGGGTGGACAAGTTCACGATCCGGAATCTGGAGCTCTTTTCGTCGAACGGAGCGCGCGAGAAGTGCAGTTTCGCCGACGTGATCGACCGCACGTTGACACCGATGGGCGGACGCCTGCTGAAACGGTGGATTGCCATGCCGATCAAGGATCCGGAGCGGATCAACCGGCGTCTGGACGTTGTGGAATACTTCACGCAACATGCCGATCTGTCGGATACGATCCGGGAACAGATCTCGATGGTCGGGGATCTCGAACGCATTGCAGGTCGTATTTCGGCTCAGCGTGTGACACCGCGGGAGCTGGTTCAGTTGAAGAATTCGCTCACGGCGATCGAAATGCTGAAGGCGGCACTGGAGTCTACGGACGATGAGGGGCTTCATGCCCTGGCCGGTCAGATCGATCTTCTGGAGGAGGTCCGGGAGCGGATTGCGCACGAAATCTATCCGGATCCGCTGAACAATCAGATCCAGAAGGGCGGAGTGATCGCTGACGGCGTGAATCCCGAGCTGGACGATCTGCGGCGGATCGCCCTTCACGGCAAGGATTACCTGGCCCGGATCCAGCAGCGGGAGAGTGAGGCTACCGGGATTCCCTCGCTGAAGATCAACTACAACAATGTCTTCGGCTACTATATCGAGGTTCGCAATGCACACAAGGATAAGGTTCCTCCGACGTGGATCCGCAAGCAGACGCTGACCAACGCCGAACGCTATATTACGGAGGAGTTGAAGGAGTACGAGGAGAAGATTCTCGGAGCCGAGGAGAAGATGCTGCAACTCGAGCAGCAGATCTATGCCGAGTTGATGGCCTTCATTTGCGGGTCGTTGAGTCCGATGCTGCGGGACGCGGCCGTTGTGGCGCGGATCGACTGTCTGCAATCGTTCGCGCGGCTGGCCGTGGAGCGTCATTACGTGCGTCCGGTTCTCGACGACGGCAAGCGGATCGACATTCGCCAGGGACGTCACCCGGTGATCGAGACGTTGATGCCCGTAGGTGAGGAGTACATTCCCAACGACGTGATGCTGGACGATGAGAAGCAGCAGATCATGATGATCACCGGTCCGAACATGTCGGGAAAATCGGCGCTGCTGCGACAGACGGCCCTGATCATCCTGATGGCACAGATCGGGTCGTTCGTTCCTGCAAAGTCGGCCCATATCGGCGTTGTGGACAAGATCTTCACGCGCGTGGGGGCCTCGGACAACATCTCGCAGGGCGAATCGACCTTCATGGTCGAGATGCTGGAGTCGGCGAGCATTCTGAACAACATTTCGGACCGCAGCATCGTGCTTCTGGACGAGATCGGCCGCGGCACGAGCACCTACGACGGCATCTCGATCGCCTGGGCGATGGTCGAATACCTGCACAACCACCCGACGGCACGGGCCAAGACCCTCTTTGCGACGCACTACCACGAGTTGAACGAGATGGAGCAGATGTGCCCGCGGGTGAAGAATTACCATGTGGCGGTGAAGGAGGTTGGTAACCAGATCGTCTTCCTGCGCAAGCTGGAACGTGGCGGTACGGAGCACTCGTTCGGTATCCACGTGGCACGCATGGCGGGCATGCCGGCTTCGGTAGTCGCCCGTGCCGACGAGATTCTGCGCAACCTCGAACTGGTCTACGGCAACAACGAGATCGTGCCGAGCCGCAGCCTGAAGGATCGGGGGCGTAAATCGGCCCAGGCCGTAAAGGAGGCTGCCGAGAGTGGAATACCGCAGAACATGCAGCTTTCGATGTTCCAGCTGGACGATCCGGTTCTGGTGCAGATCCGCGACCAGATCAAGGGGATCGACATCAACGCGCTGACGCCTTTGGAGGCGCTGAACAAGCTGAACGAGATCAAAAAGATAACCGGCATCTAACGAAGCAATACTTGAGGTAAGGTATGCAACGAGCCCCGGATATCTCGAAAAGGGCCGGGGCTCGTGTTATTATTTGATTAGGTGTTATTCTAATTATACACGCCTTCTTTTTCTCTTATTATGCCTTTCTCATATTTGTTGGCACGCTTACCTGAATAAATTACAAGTTGACTGAATTTGGGTCTTCCAATCTGAATTTGTCCATCTGAAAAAACATATAGATAAACGTTTTTCATAGTCTTATTCCACACTGTTTTACCGTTAGAGTCTGTTACTTTTACTTTAACCCTGTATTTGTCGCTAAAAAAGCCATCTGGGCTAATGGATTTGACTGAAACTACTACATCGGTATACATTTCACCTTCTATATCAAGAAACCAAACTTTACGAATTAATTCCGCATTTTGCATTGGCGATGCTTTTTCAGTTTCATCGTTGTTGTTTTGAGCAAAAGCAAACGAATTGAATGAAATCGTGAAAATTAAAAGAACAATAAGTTTTTTCATAGCTTCATCATTTTAAGACTGCTCTTAGGTTACCTATTTATTGCGCTCGATCAGCGACCGGATACTTTGAATCAACATGCTGACGGCCACGGAGTTGAAACCTCCTTCCGGAATGATTACATCCGCATATTTTTTCGAGGGCTCGACGAACTCCTCATGCATCGGTTTCACCGTTGTGGTATACTGCGTAATGACGGACTGCATGGTTCGTCCGCGTTCACAGACGTCGCGCAGGATGCGTCGCGCCAGGCGGATGTCGGCATCCGTATCGACGAAAACCTTGATGTCCATCAGATCACGCAACTCCTTGTTTTCGAAGATGAGAATACCATCGACAATGATCACCTTGGAGGGTTTCACGCTTACGGTCTCGGCCAGTCGGTCGTGTTCGACGAACGAGTAGACGGGATGTTCGATCGGGACGTTGTTTTTCAGCGCCTTGATGTGTTCGACAAGCATTTCGGTATCGAAGGCCTGCGGATGGTCGTAATTGAGCTTCGTGCGCTCCTCATAGGTGAGCTCGGGATGGGCCTTGTAGTAATAGTCGTGGCAGAGCGTGGCGACATCGTCCCCGACGAATGCCTCTTGCAGGCGTTTCACAAGGGTGGATTTCCCGGATCCTGTACCTCCGGCAACACCGATAACCGTAACTTTCATGCTGGACGTTTTTTTGTCGGTTGGTAGATGGTTGCAGTATGTCGAAAAGGGACTGTCCGGATCTCCCGGACAGTCCCTTTTCGCTGGAGTCATTACGCGTCGATATTGGCGTAATGGGCGTTTCGTTCGATGAATTCGCGGCGTGGCGGCACGTCGTCACCCATCAGCATCGAGAAGATGCGGTCGGCTTCGGCGGCATTCTCGATATTGACCTGACGCAGGATGCGCGTATCGGGATTCATCGTGGTTTCCCACAGCTGGTGAGCGTTCATCTCACCGAGACCTTTGTAACGTTGTACGTGAGCACCCTTTCCGAATTCGGCGGTGATTTCGTCGCGCTCCTTTTCGGTCCAGCAGTAACGCTCCTGCTTGCCCTTCTTGACCAGATAGAGGGGCGGGGTAGCGATATATACGTGTCCGTTCTCGATCAACTCCTTCATTTTGCGGAAGAAGAACGTAAGCATCAGCGTGGCGATGTGGCTTCCGTCGACATCGGCATCGGTCATGATGATGATCTTGTTGTACCGCAGCCCCTCGAGGTTGAGTGCCTTGGAGTCCTCCTCGGTACCGATCTTGACGCCCAGGGCGAGAAACATGTTCTTGATCTCCTCGTTCTCCCACATTTTGTGTTCCTGAGCCTTTTCGATGTTCAGGATCTTGCCTCGCAGCGGCATGATGGCCTGGAAGTTACGGTCACGGCCCGACTTGGCGGTGCCGCCTGCGGAATCACCCTCGACGAAGAAGATCTCGGCTTCCGAACGGTCGCGGCTCGTGCAGTCGGCGAGTTTTCCGGGCAGTCCGGCGCCCGAGAGAACGGTCTTGCGCTGAACGAGTTCGCGGGCGTGGCGGGCGGCATGACGGGCCGTAGCTGCGAGGATCACCTTCTGAACGATGGCCTTGGCATCCTTGGGGTTCTCCTCAAGGTAGTCTCCCAATGCGGCAGCCATGGCCTGATCGACGGCCGTGGCGACTTCATCGTTTCCGAGTTTGGTTTTGGTCTGCCCTTCGAACTGGGGCTCTGCAACCTTGACCGACACCACGGCCGTAAGGCCTTCGCGGAAGTCGTCGCCGTTGATGTCGAACTTCAGTTTTGCGAGCATGCCCGAATCCTCGGCGTATTTCTTGAGTGTGCGGGTCAAGGCCCGGCGGAAACCGGTCAGATGGGTGCCACCCTCAATGGTGTTGATGTTGTTGACGTAGGAGTGTACGTTCTCCGAGAAGGAGTCGTTGTACTGCATGGCCACCTCGACGGGGACACCGTTCTTTTCGGTATCGAGATAGATGATCTGATCGATGATCGGGGTGCCGCGCGTGGCATCGAGATACTTGACGAACTCCTTGAGTCCCTCCTCCGAATGGAAGTGATCCTCCCGGAGTTTTCCCTCCTCGTCGGGTCGCCGGTCGTAGAGGTTCAGGTGGATACCCTTGTTCAGGAAGGCCAGCTCGCGCAGACGGTTGGCCAGGATATCGTACTTATACTCGGTGGTATGAGTGAAGATTTCGGCATCGGGCTTGAAGGTGATTGTCGTACCGCGGTCCGAACATTCGCCGATGATCTTGACTTCGGAGGTAGGTTTGCCCTTCGAGTAGGTCTGGCGGAAGATCTTTCCTTCACGATGCACCTCGGCGATCAGGAGGGTCGAAAGGGCATTGACGCAGGATACGCCGACACCGTGCAGACCTCCGGTTACCTTGTAGCTTCCCTTGTCGAATTTACCTCCGGCGTGGAGGACGGTCAATACGACCTCGAGGGCTGATTTACCCTCCTTTTCGTGGAATCCCGTGGGGATACCGCGGCCGTTGTCCTTGACCGTGATGGAGTTGTCCTCGTTGATGGTGACATCGATATCGGTGCAGTATCCGGCGAGGGCCTCGTCGATGGAGTTGTCGACGACCTCGTATACGAGGTGGTGGAGACCCTTTTCGCCGATGTCACCGATGTACATGGCGGGACGTTTCCGCACGGCTTCCAGGCCTTCGAGGACCTGGATGTTGGATGCGGAATATTCTTCTTCCTGTTTCTTAATGATTTCTGGTTCGGTAGTCATCTCAAGCTTTCAAATATCGTACAAATGTACGAAAAAGATTCGGATTTAACAAGGGCGTCGGCGAGGATCTTTGCGGCTTTACGGAATCATTCGCAGGGTTGGAAGCGGGGAGACCGCAGACCGGGAGAGTTCCCGGTGAGAAGTCGGGGATACAGACATCGCCGCTCCGTTCCCGGACGCTCCCGGACGGCCCCGTATGTCGATCACACCCGGATGACTCCGTATGTCGATCACACCCGGATGACTCCGTATGTTGATCACTCCCGGATGGAGCCCGGTTTTCTTGCCCCGTTCACAGTTTCTCTCCTGTTTCCGTTTTTGGCGCCTTCTCTGTTCCTGTCCTTGACGCCTTCTCTATTCCCGTCCTCGACGCCTTCTCTGTTCCCGTCCTCAACTCCTGCCTCGCTCCTCCTGTCTTGCCCCTCCATGTGGCCGCCGGAGATTTTCGCTTTGCCCGGTTCCGACTTCAGGCCAGTTCGGCCTTGAGGTCGACCTCGCGGATGTGTCCCTGGGCAAAGAGAATTGCCCTGGCAGGGTAGTTTTCGATCAGAGCCGTGTTGTGTGTGGACATCACCACGGCACAGCCGTTTTG
>CALUKK010000153.1 GCA_944321205.1 uncultured Alistipes sp. | reverse complement strand
CACACGTCAATGCCCCGATGATCGACGAACTGCCCATGACGCTCGAGTGCGAACTACTCTCCTATGATCCCGCAAGCTGCCATCTGACAGGACGTATCGTCAACATCTCGGCCGACGAAAGCATTCTGACCGACGGACAAATCGACCTGCGTAAGTTGCGCCCGATCAGCTTCGACCCCATTCATCTCGAATATATCGAATTAGGGGCCACGGTCGACAAGGCATTCTCCTGCGGCAAGAAACTAAAATAGCGAGACCTCCGCTATATCAGGATGTACGCCCCCCGGGAAAACAGAATCATCATCGACGGAGAGGACAAAACCGACTCCGTCGAACGCTGTTGGTACACCTCAAGACCCAACCGCTGCCATGTCATTTTCTGCAATTTCCCGAAGACCTACTCCTATGTCCCGAGCAAAGTGTTGTGGCTGAAGGATCCCGTGGTATTTGATCCGCAGCATTGCCACCTGCTCCACAAAGGCCGCCGGATAGAGCCGCTCTCCTACATCGCCGCCTTCCAACAAGGCTCACGGCGATTCTGGTACGTGGAATACGCCAACGGCATCGGTGCCCACTACAAGGGATCGGAGGTCGAACTCGTTCGGTCGTGCCTGGAGGAACCACCCACACAAGATCGCTTCGCCTATCTGCGCGACGTGGCGGAGCTCAACCCTCTGAAGACCGACGACGAGCAGAAACTGCTGCTGATGCAGTATCAGAAGATCGACTTCGTCTCCGACCGTTCGGCGGCGGCCCTCTACCTGAATCCCGGCAAGGACTCGCCCCGACAATTCCCGGTGCCGCAGCTCATCTACCCCTTCGGGTGCAACGCCAGCCAGCAGAGAGCCATCCAGGCAGCCTTCGGGAATCAGATCAGCATCATCCAAGGGCCTCCGGGAACCGGCAAGACGCAGACGATCCTCAACATCGTGGCCAACCTTGTGGTGCAGGAGAAGAGCGTGCTGGTCGTCTCGAACAACAATTCGGCCATCGAAAATGTGGTCGAGAAGCTGGAGAAGCAGGGGCTGGGATTTCTCACCGCCCTGCTGGGCTGCCGTGAGCGAAAGACGGCCTTCGTCGAGACACAGGCTATCGAGAAGGCCATTCCGGCCGAGATCGACTCGTGGTATTCGGCCGAAACCGACTCTCCGGAGTTTCTCCGCACCATCCAGTCCGAAGCCGAAGCGTTGCAAACGATTTTCGAACGGCAGGAGCGGCTGGCTCGTGCTCGACAGGAGTTGTCGGGGCTGCAAACCGAACAGCTCCATTTCGAGCAGGAGACAACGATTGATCCCACCATCACGCTTCGTCGGCAGATTCCGTCGGCCCGGCTGCTGATGCTGTGGAACGAATTGCAGGCCGCAGTCGAATGGCAACCGAACGGACTCTTTGACCGATGGCGGGAAGCGGTCCGATGGTTTTTGCTCAAACAACGAATCCGCCGTCTGTTCAACGGGTTGCCCCGCCACCCGGAGCGGCAGGACCTCCAGCGGTTGATCCCCCTCCTCCAGCGCAGTTACTACCAGATCAGACAGGAGGAGCTCGCGGCGGAAATCGACCGAGTTGAAAAGCAACTTGCCACGTCGGATGCTCCGGCGATGGTGGCCCGGCTGAGCGACGACTCGATGCGCTACCTGCGCAGCCGACTGGCTGGACGTTTCGGCAAAGGACACAAGCGACCGATTTTCCAGCACATCACCCCCGAGCTGCTCAAGGAGTACCCTGTCGTGTTGAGCACGACCTTCTCCTCGCGGTCGAATTTCCGGGCAGAGACGTTGTTCGACTACGTGATCATGGACGAAGCCTCGCAGGTGTCGTCCGAAACAGGGGCGCTGGCGCTGATGTGTGCCCGCAATGCGGTGATTGTCGGCGACTCGATGCAGCTGCCCAACGTCATCACGGATGCCGACCGGCTCCGCATGCAGACCATCGGCGCCAAACACGCGATCGATCCCCGCTACGACTGCGCCGCGCTGAGTTTTCTGGAGTCCGTCGGCCGAGTCTTTCCCGAAGCACCTCAGACGCTGTTGCGCGAACACTACCGCTGCCATCCGAAGATCATCAACTTCTGCAACCAGCGTTTCTACGGCGGGCGCCTGTTGATTATGACCGAGGATCGCGGCGAACCCGACGTCATCACGGCGTGGCGGACTGCGCCTGGGCATCACGCGCGGGGTGCATTCAATCCCCGCGAGATCGAAACGATCCGGCGCGAGGTGCTGCCGTCACTCCCCTGCGAGCAGGCCGAAATCGGCATTATCTCCCCCTACAACGAGCAGGTCAATGCGCTCCACCGCGAGCTGGGCGGAAGCGTTGATGTGGCCACGGTCCACAAGTTCCAGGGACGGGAAAAGAAGGCCATCATCCTGTCGACCGTCGACGATCATATTACCGCCTTCACGGATGATCCCAATCTGCTGAACGTCGCCGTATCGCGGGCCAAACGGCAATTCACGCTCGTCACCTCGAGCAACGAACAACCCGACAGCCGCAACATTGCCGATCTGCTGGCCTACATCGACTACAACGGCGGCAAGATCACGGAGAGCACCATCCATTCGGTTTTCGACATGCTCTACGAACCCTATGCCAAGGCGCGGCGGGAATTTCTCAAGCGGCACCGCCGGATCTCGGAGTTCGACTCCGAGAATCTGACCTATGCCCTGCTGGAGCAGGTGTTGGAGGCGGACCCGGCATTCCGGCATCTGGGCGTCCTCTGCCACCAACCGCTGCAACAATTGATCCGCGACTGGACGCTTCTCGACGATGAGGAACGCCGATATGCCTCGAACGGCGCCACGCACCTCGACTTCCTGATCTATAACCGGGTGAGCAAACGTCCCGTTCTGGCTGTCGAGACCGACGGCTACCAGTTCCACAAACAAGGAACCCGTCAATCCGAACGCGACAGGATGAAGGATCGCATCCTCGTCCGCTACGGCCTACCGCTGCTGCGCCTCTCGACCACGGGCACCGACGAAGAAGCGAAAATCAAAGATCAATTATCAAAGATTGTTTAATAAATCCAGCTGCAATCTCGCTATCAGGACCGAACGACTAATCAGCTCATAGAACATTCAACGCAAAGTAATCCGTTCTCCTAACAAAAGACCTCTCCCGCTTATCAAAGCCTGAGGCATACCGCAACTTGCTTCTCTCGCGCGCAGCCAATACGTTCTGCATCAAATCCAGTTTCGCCCTTCGAGCCTTGACACTCGCCGCAATCTGTATCGCCACCCCACCTGGATTTAAGGCATCAACTGCTAATATGTTATTCATAGATGCCATCTACATCCAATAACGAACAAAATATTATTCTTTATAAAAATCCATATTACCCCTAAAATAATACCCCCCAATAGTTGACCACGGCGAAAAGGCCATGACGTTCAGTAAAAAATTGCGCCCTGAATAAAAAAGTCGGGCCCCGATTTTCGGAACCCGACTACCCTATCCACAAAGTGTGACGGCTACTTCTTCTTGCGATACCCGCACTTCGGACATACACCCTCCTCGTTGAGTGCAACGCCACACAGCGGGCAGCGGTCGATGTCGTTCTTGGTCACAAACTCCGCCGAGGCCGCGTTCACACCGCTCGTGAAGGTGATCTTGGCGATGTTGAGCTTATCCTTCAGCAGGTCGTAGACAATCTTGATCATCCCCTCAACCGTCAGCGTCTCTTTCGTGACTACCAGACGGCAATCGGGATAGGCCGTGGCCAGCTCCGTCTTG
>CALUKK010000152.1 GCA_944321205.1 uncultured Alistipes sp. | reverse complement strand
GGTATGGGTGATGTTCCACTCGATGCGCTGCTCGGAGTAGTCCGAGCGGATGCCCAGGATGTACTCAATGAAGATGGCGATGGGCGGCAGTCCCGTCCATCCGACGAAATCCTTGCGGGCCATGAAGCCCGGTTCGATCCGCTCCGGAGCGTAGTATTCCCAGAAGGTGCCGCTCTTCTTCCACACCTCGAAGACGGCGCGGTAGTGGTTTTCGGCAATCTCCTGTGCCAGCTCACGGTAACCCTTCGTCCAGAGGCCGTCGATGAGCATGTAGTTCGTACCGGGCCAGACGCCCCCTTGCCAGTAGCGGCCGTTGGGGTTGTATTTCGGATGGTTGGCGGCCAGCGACGGAACCCGGTGCGGGCGGTTGAACTCCGCCGTGTCGCGCAGGTGGGCCACCAGACGGTCGAGCCGCGCGCTGTCCAGCACGTCGGTCTGCAGCGCCCAGAAGGCCCCGATTCCGACCGTCGGGCAGAGTTCACCGTCGGCATAGCGGTCACAGAGGAATCCGCGCTTCCCGTCCCACATCTTCTCGTTGAGGTAGCGCTTCAGGAACTTCATCTCGTCCTCCATCTCCTCGATCTCCTGCCAGCGCTCGATGTAGAAGCCGATCTGGAGCAGCGACGCGTCGACCAGATACTGCTGCAGATTGGTGTCGAGCCACGACATGTGGCCGTGCGAATAGATCGGGTTGTAGCCCTCCCGCACACGCGGCATGTTGTCCATGCCCGTACCCCAGCCGCTCGACCAATAGGAACCGTCGGGCCACGTGCGGTTGAGCCGCCACCACTTGGCATAGGCGCACAGTACCGGGAAGACCCGGTGCAACCGCTCCGCATCACCGAACTGACGGTAGTAGGCCAGTTCAACCCACGGCAGCAGATCGGGTCCCGTCGACGTGGGATCGTAACGCTCGAAGCAGTCCGAACCGTCGGCCCGGATCTCACGGCAGATGAAGCCGTCGGGATGCTGCTTGGCGTAGAAGTTGTCGAGCGATCGCTGGAAGGGGAAGTAGCGGTAGCCGTAGCGCGCGTACATCATCATGAAGGACATGTCCCACATGAAGATGTTGCCGTTGTAGGCGATATCGAGGTAGGGCGAGACGAATCCCGACCCCTCCTGCGGCTGGCGGATGTTGCCGATGGCGATGCGCCAGGCGTGCCAGTACATCTCCACCTCGCGGTCGTGCCCCTCCCAGAAGGGGGCCGGGAGAATCTTCCGTGCCTGGTCGAAGGGCTTGGGAAGAATCTTTTCGGGTTCGGCCGTACGGAACTCGTTCTCGGCCACGAAAACCTCCTTGACATAGGTATTCTTGTAGGGGAGTTCGTAGGGGCCCGACTTCAACCCCTGGGCGGCGGCCGAAACCGCCAGGCAGCAGGCCAGGGCCGCCGCGCTCAGCATGCGTTTCATATCGGTGCGTTTCATGGTTCTATTCGGTCAGTTGACGGATCCGGCGGGGGATCTCCGTATTGAGGTAGGTACCGCAGAAACGGTCGGCGCCGGGGCCATAGGCAAAGACGGGCAGCATGGCCGGCGTATGGTCATCGCTCGTGTAGACACCCAGGATCCGGCCCGTGTGTTCGTCGCCGTCGAGCAGCACCAGACCGCCCGTCTCGTGGTCGGCCGTCACCACAACGAGCGTCTCGCCGTTCGAATCGGCGAACTTCAGCGCCTCGGCCACCGCCAGATCGAAGCTCAGCATCTCGATCACCGAGCCCGGCAGACAGCACGAATGGCCCGCATAGTCGATCTTCGCCCCCTCGACCATCAGGAGGAAGCCCCGGTCACTGCGGCGCTGCAGACGTTCGATCGAGGCCCGCGTGGCATCGGCCAGCAGCGTAAGGTTCGACTCTTCGGCGGCCTCATCCATACGTTCGTCGATACAGATAATCGGATCGCTGCCCTGCCCGAGAGCCTCGGTCGAACGGGCAAAGGTGTAGCGCTTCGAAAGTTCGCCCACCAGGTCGATGCCGTCCTGTCGCTCACGGAACTGCCGGATGCCGCTGCCGCACAACAGGTCGATCCGCCCGTCGAGCAGCGAGCGGGTCAGTTCGTCGGCGTTGTCGCGTTCGACCGAATGGCCGTAGAAGGCTGTCGGAGTGGCATCGGCCACGTTGCCCAGCGTCAGCACACCAACGGCTCGACCCTGATCGTGAAAGTAGTCGCTCAGCGATGGATAGATCTCGCCGTCGACACTCATCGCAATGTGGCGGTTGGCGTGGCGTTCGCCCGTTGCCAGGGCGCTGCCTCCGGCCGCCGAATCGGTCGTAAAGGCATCCAGGGCATTGTTACGCTGCAGGCCGATGTACTTCATCTGCAGGGTCGTAAGCCCCTGGTTGGCATAGGCCGCGGCGAGAATCTGCGAAAGGCCCATACCGTCTCCGATCAGGAAGATCACGTTGCGGACCGGGCCCTGACCGCCGTCGTTGCGGTAGGTCGGCCGGTAGATGTCGATCCCCTTCGAGAGCTGGAGCTTGTCGTTCTGGAAGCCGCGAAAGTCACGCGTTGTCTTGTCGAGGCGTTTCGTGCCGGTCACACCCTCTTCGGCGTTACGATGGTCGCCAATGCGGAAGTTCTTGTTGCCGAAGTCGGCAAAAAAGGCCGCACAGGTCTCCGGACGGTCGGTATTGATGTAGTCAATCCCCAAATTGTAGAACGTATAATAGGTCGTCGTCCCTTCGGGAGCGTTCCAGAAGCGGACGGGCTTGCCCCAGGCGTGGGCCCGGTCGATCACCTGCCGCAGGCGGGGCAGTTCGGCGGGCAGGATCGACCCCTTGCCGTTCCACTGCGAGAAGTCGCGGAAGTTGGCGCTTACCAATGCCACCCGTTCGAGCTGCGCGGGGGTATAGTCAACATCCCACGCCCCGTCGAAACGCACGTAGGGGGCGTAGCGGTCGAAATCCTCCGGCGCCGGCACGCGTCCCGTCACGGCAATGCGCACGGCGTGAGGGTTGCGCCGCACGTCGAAGACCTCGGGCCAGCGGTCAAGCAGCTCCGTCACGGCCCGCAACGTCGGATCGGTCTCCGACTTGAGTTCGATCATCAGCTGCAGCGTCTCGTCGCTGTCACGCCACGCCCGGCCGCCGTTGCGGGCAAAGAGCTCGACCAACGGCTCGACATAGAGTTTCCCGAAGGTCAGATCGGCACGCAGATCCTCCTCGTCATGGCCGACAAGCAGCCGTCCGTCGTGCAGGAAGAGATCGGCTTCGATCGAAGCCACATGCTGGGCATAGGCCTGGTAGAAGGGGACACAACGCGTATAGTCGTTGTGCGAATGGATCAGCATCGGGCGTTCGGCCCGGGCCGTCGCAACACCCGCCGCCAACACGAGCAGCAGGATGTATTTCCATATCCGGAGATTCATGGTTGCCTGTTGTCTATCGTTGTTCGTTATATTGCAGTTTGACCAGTACGGGGGAGTGGTCCGAGAGGTAGCCGTCCTCCAGCGAATCGGGCAATACCTGATAGGAGAGAGTCTTGAAGCCTTCGTTGACAAAGACATAGTCGATCAGCGGACGCATCGCCTCGGGAATCGATCCGAAATCGGAAAAGCTGCCCTTCAGCCCTCCGCATTCGGCCGCCGCATCACGCGTATGGTGCAGCAGGCCGCTCTCCACGACATGGGCGATGACCTCCGATTCGGGATCGGCATTGAAGTCGCCCGTCAACACCACCGGACGCCCTCCGCTCAGCTCCGCAATGCGGTCGAGCAGCAGCGTGACCCCTTCGCGGCGGGCCGTATCGCCGACATGGTCCAGATGGGTGTTGATGAAGAAGAGCTCGCGACCGTCCGTGTCGCGCAGCACCGTCCAGGTAGCCAGCCGTTCGCAAGCACCGTCCCACCCCTTCGAACCGGCCGAATCGGGCGTCTCGCTCAACCAGAAGGTACCCCAGTCCAGCAGTTCGAAACGGTCGCGACGGTAGAAGACCGGATTGAATTCGCCCGCTTCACGGCCGTCCTCGCGGCCTACGCCCACCTCGTCATACTCGGGCAGCAGCCTCTTCAAGTCGTTGAGTTGGTTGACGAGCAGCTCCTGGGCGCCGAAAATGTCAACCCCGTTGGACTCGATCACGCGGGCTACCCGCTCGCGACGATACTGCCAGTTGTTCTCCCCGTCCTCGGGGTTGTCATAACGCATGTTGAACGTCATCACGTTCAGTTTCGTTGCCGGTTTCGGGCCGCAGGACATCGCGAAGAGCAGCGGCAACGATGCAACCCACAAAATCAAACTCTTTTTCATGGTTTATCTGTTTTCGGTTTATCGTCTTGCAGAATCGGAACCGGCCACGAAGAGTGCCGTCGCCGGAACGGGTTCGAAATCCGCGGCGCCGGGTCTCCGCCAGCTCCACGAGAGCTCCTCACCCTCGTAATCTTCGAAATAGAGCAGCCGGTAGGGATGCAGCCCCTCGTCGAGGGCCACCCGTCCGGTTGCCGCCACGGCGGCGTGCGAGCCGTCGTTGTCGACAATCCGCTCACCGCCGATCTCCAGCACGCTGCCGTCATCACTCTGCAGCCGGAACTCCCAGATGCCCCGCTCGGGAATACGGATCAACCCCTCGAAGCGGCAGCCGAAATGGTCGCTCTGCCGGGCGCTGTCGATCGTCACCGCCGGCAGGATCCCCACCTCAACCGGCCGCACACCCTCCAGGTCGGCAACCCGCGAGAAGATGCCCTCGTAGTAGCTCCACACAACACCGGGACGCATTACCCGCACCCGTTCCGCAGGCCGGAAACGGGCCTTTACGGCCTCGAGCTTCAGTTCGCGGCTCGGGGCGGCTCCGTCGAGGAAGCCCCGGGCCCGCAGCGTCAGGGTACGGTCTACCCCGATCGGCCCCTCATAGCGCAGGGAGGCGGCCGTCGGCTCCGTGCCGTCGAGCGTATAGCGAATCTCGGCGCCGGAGGTCGTCGAGACCAGATCCACGGCCACCGAATCGGCAAAGAGCCCCACATCCTGTGTCGTATAGGGGATCGAGACCATCCGGCCGCGCGTCAGCGAATAGGGTTGCGCCTCGGGCTGCGTACCGCGCGTCGTCTCGGGTTCGCGGCACAATTCGAAGATCAGCTCGCCCCCCTCCATCAGCTGTTCGTAGGTGAGGAAGTTCTCCCCGACGGCCTCGCCGTTGAAGCGCACGGCACGGATGTAGCGGTTGCGGGCCGGATCGTTGGCCGTGATGATCAGCGTACGGCCGTTGCCCAGGCGGATTTCGGCCCGGTCGAAGAGCGGCGTGGTCAGCACGAACTCGTTCGACCCCGGGCAAACCGCATAGAGCCCCAGCGACGAAAGCACGTACCAGGCCGACATCTGTCCGCAATCCTCGTTGCCGATGATTCCGCCCGGCGTCGGCGCGTACATCTCGTCGAGCAGGCGCCGCGTCAACTCCTGGGTTTTCCACGGTTCGCCCGCATAGCTGTAAAGATAGGCCATGTGGTGACTCGGCTCGTTGCCGTGGGCATATTGCCCCAGGAGGCCCGTCACGTCCGAGACATCGAGCTGCATCTCGTCGGTCGTGAGGGTAAAGAGCCGATCCAGCTGGCGGAGGAACTCTTCGCGGCTGCCCAGCAACTGGATGAGGCCGTTCACGTCGTGCGGCACGAAGAATCGGTAGTGCCACGGCGTGGCCTCCGTGTAGTCGCGTCCCGTGGCGAAGGGCTCGAAGGGTTCGGTCCAGCCGCCGTCGCTGCGGCGTCCACGGAAGAAGCCCGTCGAGCCGTCGAAAAGATTCGTATAGTTCCCCGAGCGTTCGTAATAGACGGCCGCCTCATCGGTGTGGCCCAGCGCCTCGGCCATGCGGGCGATGGTCCAGTCGTCGTAGGCATACTCCAGCGTACACGACACCGACTCGTTGCGCAGATTCGAGGGGATGTATCCGTAGCGCAGGTAGAGATCCGACCCCTTGGCATTGATGCACGACGAGCGGATCATCGCCGCAAGAGCCGCCTCGCCGTCATACCCCCGGATCCCCTTCATCCAGGCGTCGGCAATCACCGCGGCGGCATGGTAGCCGATCATCGTCCGCGTCTCGCCCGAAGCCAGCGGCCAGATCGGCAGTTCGCCCGTACAGTCGTACATCTCCAGCATGCTGCGAATCAGGTCGTTGACCAGGCAGGTATCGACAAGCGTCTGCAGCGGGTGCCACGCCCGGAAGGTATCCCACAGCGAGAGGGTCGAATAGTAGCGGCGCCCGGCCGGAAGACGGCCGATCGTCTGGTCGTGACGGCGGTATTCGCCGTTGACGTCGTTCATCAGATTGGGGGTCAGCTGCGTATGGTAGAGAGCCGTATAGAAGTTGGTCCGCTGTGCACGGGTACCGCCCAGGATGCGGATCGTCCCCAGCGCCTCGCGCCACAACGCTTCGGCCTGCGACCGCACGGCGTCGAAATCGAGTTCCGGGACCTCCGTCAGGCGGTTCTCACGCGCATTCCCACAGCTCACCGACGAGAGGCCCACGGCGACGGTCAGCGTGTCGACCTCCGGGGCGAAGGTAAGGATCGCCACCCGGTTGTCCAGCACCTCGACCTTCTCGTACGGCACCGAGAACCCGGCCGAAAAGAAGACATGGTGATTCGGCGTCCAACCCTGGGTCAGGCGCATTCCGCAAAGCTCCATCGGACAACGGGGCGTCAGCGAGCAGCTGTCAAGCCGCTCCTCACCCACCGAATGGGTCAGATCCACCGTTACGTAACGCGGACCCTCGCCCCGGAACACATACCGGTGCACGCCCGTACGCGGCGTGGCGGTCAGCTCCACGTCTACCGACTCGTCAGGCAGCCGCACGCCATAATACCCGCACGAAGCCCGTTCCCCGTCGTGCGTAAACCGGATCGGCTGCGGAGCATAACACCCCGCAGAGTCCACTTCGCGGAGCATCGTCGGGCGAAACAGCACGTCGGCCAGATCAGCACATCCCGTACCGCTGAGATGCGTGTGCGAAAACCCGTCGAGGGTCGTATCGTCGTAGTAATAGCCCGCACAGGCATCCCAGTCGCCCGAACGGGTGTCGGGGCTGAGCTGCACCATGCCGTAAGGGGTCGTCGCCCCGGGATAGGTATGTCCGTGAAAGCCCGTTCCGATGAAGGGGTCGACATACGCAAGCGGATCGGAACTCTCCGAGCAGGCTGTACCGGCAAAAACCAGCAGCGCGAAGACCAAGGTTCGCTTCATGATTGAAAAGATCGGTTGGTTTCAGTTGGTTTCAGGTTGTACAAATATAATCAAAACGCGTCGGCCGATTCGAGGCGATTTGCGTCTTTAGATCCTCAGATTCCGCAAAACCTGCCGACGCCCATCCCGGCAGGTTTTCGGAAACAGGGGAGACGAAAAATATCCCGAACGGATCATTTTCCCAAAAAAAGAGCTACCTTTAGATCGACAAACCCTCACCATGGCACGAATTCTCTTTCTGACCGACTTTTCGGAAGCCTATGCCCGCAATCTGCTGCTCGGCATCGCCCGCTACGCCCACACCGTCGGACAGGCCTGGAGCCTCTGCCGGATGCCGCTGTCGATCCGCGACAAGTTCGGTCTCGAAACCGTCTTCGAAATGGCCCGGCAGATGCGCGCCAACGCCGTCATCGGACAGTTCTACAATACGGACAACGTCGAACTGCTCGTCCGGAACGGCATTATCACCATCGCCCAGGACTTCAAGGCGAGATTCTCGACCATCCCCAACATCACCGGACCGCATACCCTGGCCGGAAAGATGGGGGCCGAATACTTCATCAAGAAGGGATTCCGCCACTTCGCCTTCTACGGTACGGACGGCGTAGTGTGGTCCGACGAACGCATGCAGGGTTTTCGGGAGGCGATCCGTACGGCGAATCCGGCCTTCACCTTCTCGGCCCTCTGCAAAAGCACGGACAATGCCCTTTGGGATTACGATCCGCACCAGCTGGTGAGCTGGCTGCAGTCGTTGCCGAAACCGGTTGCCATCATGGCCTGCGACGACAATCATGCCTACCACATTACCGAAGCCTGTCAACAGAGCGACGCGGGCGACCTCCGGATCCCGGACCGTATCGCCGTGCTGGGCGTGGACAACGACGAAACGATCTGCAAACTCTCCACCCCCAACCTCTCGTCGCTCAACCAGAACATCGAACAGGGCGGATACGACGTCGCCCAACTCATCGACCGCATTCTCCGCGATCCGACAACACCCCGAGAGGATGTCGAGGTGCTGCCGACCCATATCGTCACCCGTCAGTCGACGGACATCTACGCCAACAATGACCAACATATCGCCCGGGTATTGAAATACATCCATGAAAACATCAGTCAGAAGATCTCCGTCAACGACCTGGTGCGACTGGTTCCGCTGTCGCGCCGTCTGCTTGAGACGCGGTTCAAGAAGAGCATGGGCACATCGATCTACGACTACATTCTCCAGACCCGGATCGAAAAGGTCGCACAACTGCTGTGTGACGGGATGAGCGTCTCGGAAGCGGCTCTCGAACTGGGATTCTCCGACATCAAGAATCTCTCACGGATGTTCAAGCAACAACGCGGCATCACCCCCTCGGAATATCGGCGGGAAATCCGCAATCCGCATCCCTGAGTATCCCCGATACCCCGACAACCGCCAAAAGGAGCAGGGATTGTCCGACGGACAATCCCTGCTCCTTCATACGCTTTCCCGGAAGGAAAGAGGATCTACTCTTCGATAAAGTCGATGTTCACCTCGCGCTGGAAAACCTCCTGCAGGGAGATGTTCGTCTCGGTGGTTGCAATACCCTGAATCCGCAGAATCCCGTCGAAGATCGTGTGCATCAGGTGCTCGTTGTCCACGCAGTAGAGTTTCACCAGAATGTTGCCCTTGCCGGTAATATAGTGGCACTCGACGATCTCGTCAACCTTTTTCAGTTCCTCGACCGTGCGGGCCTGCAACTGCGGGTCCTTGAGCAGAATGCTGATATAGGCGCAGACGTCAAATCCCATCACCTTGGGATCCACGATCAGCCGGCTGCCGCGGATCACCCCCGCCTCATCGAGTTTCCGGATCCGCTGATGAATGGCTGCTCCCGAGATGCCGCACTCGCGGGCAATCTCCAGAAACGGCATGCGCGCATTCTTGATGAGGTATTTCAGGATCTTGCGATCGATCGCATCCAATGCGGTTTTAGCCATGATTTCGATAGATTATTGGGGTTTACTTGATGATATTCAACTCTTTGCCGATCTTCGTAAAGGCTGCGATGCAACGATCGAGCTGTTCGAAGGTATGGCCTGCGGAGACCTGCACGCGGATGCGGGCCTGGCCCTTCGGGACAACCGGATAGTAGAATCCCGTGACGAAAATTCCCTCGTCCTGCAACTTCGCGGCAAAATCCTGCGACAGTTTGGCATCGTAGAGCATCACGGCGCAGATAGCCGACTGCGTGGGTTTGATGTCGAATCCGGCGGCCATCATACCCTTGCGGAAGTGTTCGACGTTGGCCACCAGCCGGTCGTGGAGCTCGTTGCTCTCGGCAAGCATCTTGAACAACTCGATCCCGGCGCCGACAACGGCAGGGGGCAGCGAATTGGAGAAGAGGTAGGGTCGCGAACGCTGACGCAGCAGGTCGATGATCTCCTTGCGGCCGGTGGTAAATCCGCCCACGGCACCGCCGAAGGCCTTGCCGAGCGTACCGGTGAGGATGTCGACCTGTCCGCGCAGATTGAAGAGTTCGGTAATACCGCGGCCGGTCTTGCCGAGCACGCCGGCCGAGTGGCACTCGTCAACCATCACCAGCGCGTCGTACTTCTCGGCCAGGGCGCAGATCTTGTCCAGAGGTGCGGCGTTGCCGTCCATCGAGAAGACACCGTCGGTGCAGATGATGCGGAAGCGCTGCGTCTGGGCCTTCTTGAGGCACTCTTCGAGTTCGGCCATGTCGGCATTGGCGTAGCGATAACGCACGGCCTTGCAGAGGCGTACGCCGTCGATGATCGAGGCGTGGTTCAGCGCATCGGAGATGATGGCGTCCTGATCGGTGAAAAGGGGTTCGAAGACCCCGCCGTTGGCATCGAAGCAGGCGGCATAGAGGATGGTGTCCTCGGTTCCGAAGTAGTCCGAGATGGCCTTTTCGAGCTCCTTGTGGATGTCCTGGCAGCCGCAGATGAAACGCACGGAGGACATGCCGTAACCGCGGGCATCCATGGCGCGTTTGGCCGCCTCGATCAGACGCGGATTGTCCGAGAGTCCGAGGTAGTTGTTGGCGCAGAAGTTCAACACCTTTCGACCTGCAACCTCAATCTCGGCACGTTGGGGCGAGCAGATGATTCGTTCGTGCTTGTAGAGCCCTGCAGCCTCGATTTCGGCGAGTTCATGTTGCAGGTACTCCTTCATTTTTCCGTACATATCGCGTTATTTTTTTGATGAAAATTCGCCTTTGCGATATCAATCTGTTACAAATATAGGAAACTTTTTCGAAAACAGACACCCGACGGCCTTTATTTTTCACACCCGAGGTTACGAATCGTCAGTTTTCACGCTGCAAAGCGCCGTTTGGCGGGAGGGTCACGACCCTTCCCGCAAATTTTATACGTCCCGCATCACGGGGTTACGAAAAAATACGTATCTTTGTTACTCAATCAATTTTTGCGACTTATGAAAAAATCGTGTGTCTTGGTGAGCGGCGGAGCCGGTTACATCGGTTCGCACACCACCGTGGAACTTATCAATGCCGGTTACGACGTAGTGATCGTCGACAACTTCTCGAACAGCGACATGAAGGCCGTCGAGGGGGTACGCCAGATCACCGGTGTCGACATTCCCTTCGTGAAGGTCGACTGCTGCGACCTGGAGGGCTTCCGCAAGGTCTTCGAACAGTACCAGTTCGACTCGGTGATCCACTTCGCCGCCTCGAAAGCCGTCGGCGAGTCGGTCCAGAAGCCTCTGGAATACTACCGCAACAACCTCACGTCGTTCATGAACGTCATCACGCTGATGCGGGAGTTCGGGCGTCAGAACATCGTCTTCTCGTCGTCGTGCACCGTCTACGGCGAGCCCGAGAAGCAGCCCGTCACGGAGCAGACGCCCCGCAAGCCGGCCACCTCGCCCTACGGCAACACGAAACAGATGTGCGAGGACATCCTCCGGGATTCGGTGACGGCCTATGCCGGACTGAAGGGCATCGCCCTTCGCTACTTCAACCCGATCGGCGCCCATCCGTCGGCCCTGATCGGCGAATTGCCGCGTGGCGTGCCGCAGAACCTCGTGCCCTACATCACGCAGACGGCCGCCGGGATCCGCGAATGCCTTTCGGTCTTCGGCGACGACTATCCGACGCCCGACGGCTCGTGCATCCGCGACTACATCGACGTCGTGGACCTGGCCAAGGCCCACGTGGCAGCCATCCGCCGCATGATCGAAGACAAGAACAAGGCGACCTACGAGATCTTCAACATCGGTACGGGACGCGGTGTTTCGGTGCTGGAGCTGGTCCACAAGTTCGAGGAGGTCAACCACCTGAAGCTCAACTACAAGATCGCGCCGCGCCGCGAGGGTGACATCATCGCCATCTGGGCCGATCCGACGCTGGCCAACACCGAACTGGGCTGGAAGGCCGAACGTACGCTCGATGAGACGCTCGCCTCGGCCTGGGCCTGGGAGAAGCACATCCGCGGACTGAAATAGCGCCCGGACGGAGTCGGCTTCGGCATTCCCGCAAACGGGGAGGCCGAACAGCCGCACACCTGCGACGAGAGGACAGAGTCCGGGAGGCCAATAGTCCTCGTCCGGCAACAAAAGGGGCAGAGTCCGGGAGACCAATAGCCCTCGTCCGGCAACAAAATGGGCAGGGTCCGGTCAGCCGAACAGCCCATACCCCGCACAGAAGGGGCGGAGATCTGTCGGTCTCCGCCCTTCCTGTTGCCGGAACAAGCCCCTCAACAGCAGGTTTTTGTCACAAAATTTTCTTTTTTTCAAGCTTTTGCCTATCTTTGCCACCCGAAACAGGCGGAATTGGGATACGGCCCGCTGAGACCGTATTGAGAACCGCCGCAGGTAATAACACAAAACACAAACAACCATGAAAACCATTTCGGTAAAGGCCGTAAAGCGTGCCGATTTCGGCAAGAAGGCCGCCAAGAGCGTACGTCGCGAGGGTCTGGTACCCTGCGTATTGTGCGGAAACGGTGAGACGGAGATGTTCTCCGTGGATCCCCGCGAGATCAAACCCCTGATCTACACCCCGAATTCCTACATCGTCGAGTTCGATTTCGACGGCAAGAAGGAGCTCGCCGTTCTGCGTGAGGCTCAGTTCCACCCCGTCCGCGAGGAGATCCTCCACATGGATTTCTACCGCATCGCCGACGGCAAACCCGTATCGATCGCCATTCCGGTACGTCTGACCGGTAACGCCGAAGGCGTGAAGGTCGGTGGCAAGCTCGTGCTGTCGGCCCGCAAACTGACGGTGAGCGCCCTGGTTGAGAATCTGCCCGACGAGATCGTCGTTGACGTAACGAACCTCGGTGTAGGCAAGACGATCTTCGTCGGCGACCTGAAGTTCGAGAATCTGAAGTTCGTGACGCCCGCTACGACCGCCGTTTGCGCCGTACGTGTAACGCGCGCTTCGCGTGGCGCCGATGCCGCAGCTGCAGCCAAATAGCCGCTGAGCGATCATGAAATACCTCATTGTTGGGCTCGGGAATATCGGTGCCGAATACGCCGGAACCCGCCACAACATCGGTTTCAAAGTGTTGGACGCCCTTGCCGAGGCGTCCAACGCTGTTTTTACCACGGCCCGTTACGGTGATGTGGCCGAGGTCCACTACAAGGGGCGTACGCTCGTGCTGCTGAAGCCCTCGACCTACATGAATCTCTCGGGGAAGGCCGTCCGCTACTGGCTGGATGCCGAGAAGATCGATCTCGGGAATCTGCTGGTCATTTCGGACGATATCGCCCTGCCGTTCGGCACGCTGCGGCTCCGGCCGAAAGGGAGTGCCGGAGGTCACAACGGATTGAAAAACATCGCCGAGTTGCTCGGTACCGAGGAGTATGCGCGGATGCGGTTCGGAATCGGCGGCGACTTTCCGCGGGGACACCAGGTGGATTATGTGCTGGGCGAATGGACCGACGAGGAGCGGAAGGCCATGCCCGAACGGCTGCAACTCTTTGTCGAAGCCATCCGTTCCTTCGTCACACAGGGATGCGCCATGACGATGAACTTTTTCAACAAGAAATAGGGCAATTTGCCCTTCCACGAAACGAAAGCGGCCTGCGGGCCGCTTTTTGTCGTCTCTCACCGGAAGGTTCGCACCGTACGACGAAACGGAAGACTCACCACCGCGGCACAGCCTCCGGCACCTGGGGACGAATGGGATGAGTCACTCGTCGTCGCCGTAATAGACCTCGTCCATCAAGGTGTCAAGCTCACGACGCTCCTTTTTGGTGGGGCGTCCCGTCCCGCGGTCGCGGAAGACGAAGATGGTCTCCCGCGGAACATTCAGCTTGTCCAACTCCTCCTGCGGAGTGATGTTGAGGCAGTAGGCGGGGACATTCTTGGCCGGCTGGCGGCTCGATACCAGATCGAGCACCTTATAGGAATAGGTCACCTGCATCTTGCGCACGGCGATCACATCACCGATCTTGACCTCGCGCGAAGGTTTGGCATAGGAACCGTTGACCGTCACCTTGTTGGTGCGGATGGCATCGGCGGCATCGCTGCGGGTTTTGAAGACCCGCACGGCCCACAGGTATTTGTCGAGACGAATATCTTCCATAACATCTTCTTGTTTCTGCAATTGTACATTTTCCTCCTCACCCCGCATTCCGGAAACACACACCGCCCTGTGTCAACCACAGTCTCTACTCCGCATTCCGGGAACTCCACACCGCCCGGTGTCAACGACAGCCTCTACCCCACATAAGCAGCCACCGACATCGACATGAGGGGCCACCGCCCGCGATCTCCCGCGATTTCCTGCCGTCTCCCGCCGTCTCCCGCCATCTCCTGCCATCTCCTGCCATCTCCTGCCATCGGACCGAGTCGACGTCAGCCCCGCAGCCGGCCCCCGATCAGATTGACTGCCGCCACGCGCTCCCCGCCGGACTCACCCGTCGATGCGGAGCTCCTGGTTCTTCGGACGGTCGTGCGACTGTTCGTCGTTCTGACGGCTGACACTGAGGATCATCCCCAGGGCAATGGTCGTAAAGAGCACCGACGAACCGCCCCGTGAGATCAGCGGCAGGGTCTGCCCCGTCTCGGGGATGAGATTGACCGTCACCATGATGTGCAGCAGGGCCTGACACGTAATCAGCAACGCCAGCCCCAGCACCAACAGCCCGGGGAATGCCGTTCCGCAGCGGCGGAAGATCTCGATCGCCCGGAAGAAGATCCACAGGTAGAGCATCAGCAGCACCACGGCCAGAATGATGCCGTACTCCTCGACGAAGAAGGCGTAGGCATAGTCGCTCTCGGGGTGAATCATCTCCACACGCATGGCGCTTTGTCCGGCCCCTTCGCCGAAGATGCCGCCGTTGTGGATGGCAATCATCGAGCGTTCGGTATCGGTGAGGTGTTCGATCGGCTTTTCGGTCTGGGGCTGTGTCCAGAGATGAATCCAGGTTGAGACACGGCCTTCGGCGGTCTCGCTGCGGCCCAGATTGAGGAGCATGATAAGGACCACGCCGACCAGCGCCCACCCCACAAGTTTCAGCAGCTCGCTGAAACGGACTCTTCCGATGAGCATCATCACCCACGAGGCCAGGAAGACCAGCACGGCCGAAGAGGTGTGTGCCGGGAAGATCACCAGACACGACACCAGAACGGGCATCAGAATGGGCCAAGTACCCTCCCGCCAGATCTTGCGCTGCAGGGCCGAGGTACGCCACGTCCAGAACCGCCAGCTCGGGACGATCCGTATGCGGTCGATCTTCGACTGCCGTCCGGCCAGCTGCCGGGCCAGGAAGAGCACCGTGGCGACCTTCAACGCCTCCGACGGCTGGAATTGGAAGGGTCCGAGGGGAATCCACCGTGCGGCACCGTTGGTCGTGGCACCGATGAAATAGACGGCCAGGGTCAACGCCACCGAGACAAAGTAGATCGGTCGCGAAAAGAGGTTGTAGACGCGGCAGTTGATCTTCTGCACGGCGATCATGATTCCCAGACTGACAACGAGGATCATCAGCTGCTGCCGCAGAAAATGGGCCGTCGTACGGGCCGTGTGGGCATCGTAGGCCATCTTGGCCGTGGAGGAGTAGACCACCAGCACCGAGATGACCGCCAGTACCGCAATGATGATCCACAGCACACGGTCGCCGGTAAAAAGGCGGAAACGATTCTTCTCGGCCTCCCCGGCGCCGACCGTTCCGGCCGTTGCTCCGGCCATTGTCCCGGCGGCTGTCGACCGGTCGGAACCGCCCGGCCGCCGAGTTCGCCCTCCGACGGAGTCTGCAGACGCAGGGTTCCCTGTGTCCATATCGTTCGCAGCCGACGCTCTTCCAGCAGCCCCCGCGCGCTCCCCGCGGAAGACAGTCCGGCCGTCATTTCGCAGCGAATCCTCCCGGCGCGAGGAGATATCGTCTCCGCGCTCCAGATCGCGGGGCAGACGACCCGGATCACGGGCAAAGGCGCCTCCGGCGGCACCGGGCCGCCGCATCGCACCATCTTCGCGGCGCGGTGCAGCATCGCGGGCCGTTTCGGCTACCGTCCGTTCGTCATATCCGGATGCATCGCGCTCCATCGCCTAAGCATGTTCCCGGACCCACTCCTTGAAGAGTTCGCCGCGATGTTCGTAATTGTGGAAGAGGTCGAAGCTGGCGCAGGCCGGCGAGAGCAGCACCACGTCGCCCGGACGTGCCGCCGCCTTGCAGGCCTTCATGGCGGCATCGAGCGAATCGGTCGAGATGATCTCGGGGATGACACCGGTGAACTCACGCACCAGTTTGGCATTGTCCAGACCCATGCAGACCAGCGTATGGACCTTTTCCCGGGCGAATTTCTTGAGCGGGGTGTAGTCGTTTCCCTTGTCCGTACCGCCGGCGATCCACACCACGGGGCGTGTCATGCTCTCCAGGGCGTAGAAGACCGAATCGACGTTCGTGGCCTTCGAATCGTTGATCCACAGCACCCCGTCCTTTTCGAGCACGGGCTCGAGCCGGTGCTCGACCGGCGCGAAGTCGTAGAGCGAACGGCGGATCTTTGTCGGCGGAACCCCGGCGGCCAACGCCGCCAGCGAGGCCGCCATGGCGTTGTAGGCGTTGTGCAGCCCCTTGATCTGCAGCTTCGCGGTGTCGATCTCCACGGCATGTTTCCCGGCCACGGCCGTGAACTTGCCGTCGCACAGGAAGGCATCACCGGCCCCACTGGCCACGGCGCTGTGAGCCATGAAGGGCAGTTGGCGCATCCGCAGGTCGTACTTCGGCAGTTGTTCGCGGATCACCGGATCATCGCCCGAATAGATGAACCAGTCGCGCGAAGTCATGTTCTGCGTAATGCGCATCTTGGCGTCGATGTAGTTCTGGAAGCAATGGTCGTAACGGTCCAGATGATCGGGCGTGATATTCGTCAGCACACCGATATGGGCCCGAAACTTGTACATGCCGTCCAGCTGGAACGAACTCAGCTCCAGCACATACCAGTCGTAGTTGCCCGTGGCGACCGAGTAAGCGAAGCTCTCACCGATGTTGCCGCCGAGCGCCACGTTATAGCCGGCGTCGCGCAGGATCTTGTAGATGATCGACGTCGTGGTGGTCTTGCCGTTCGAGCCGGTGATGCAGATACACTTGGCACGGCCCATGTAGCGGCCGGCAAACTCCATCTCGGAGATCACCGGAATGCCCGCCTCGCGGACCTTGCGCACGATGGGGGCCGAATCGGGGATTCCCGGCGACTTGATCACCTCCGAGGCGGCAAGGATCCGCTCCTCGGTGTGTCCGCCCTCCTCGTAGGGGACCTGCCACTCGTCGAGTTTGGCCCGGAAGCGGTCGGCAATCTTTCTGGCATCGGAGAGAAAGACTCCGAAGCCCTTCTTGCGGGCGAGGATCGCGGAACCGTAACCGCTGATGCCGCCGCCCAATACGACAATGTTTTTCATGATAGGGGAATTATCGAATCTTCAACGTGACCAACGTAATGGCTGCCAGCAGCAGCGAGATGATCCAGAAACGGGTGACGATCTTCGTTTCGAAGAGGCCCTTCTTCTGGTAGTGGTGGTGGATCGGCGACATGAGCAGGATGCGCCGGCCCTCGCCGTACTTGTGCTTGGTGTACTTGAACCAGCCGACCTGCATCATCACCGAGAAGCTCTCGACCAGGAAGACGCCGCAAAGGATCGGCAGCAGCAGCTCCTTGCGGATACAGAGGGCAAAGACGGCAATCACGCCGCCAATCGAGAGCGAGCCCGTATCGCCCATGAAGATCTGCGCCGGGAAGGAGTTGTACCAGAGGAAGCCGACCAGCGCACCGACCAGCGCGGCGGCAAATATCACCAGTTCGCCGCTGTCCGGGATATACATGATGTTGAGGTAGTCGGCATAGACGATGTGCCCCGAGAGGTAGGCCAGCACCCCCAGCACCGCCACGATCGGGACCGAGACGCCCGTTGCCAGGCCGTCGAGCCCGTCCGTGAGGTTGGCGCCGTTCGAGACGGCCGTCACCACGAAGATCGCAACCAGCACGTAGAGCAGCCACGTGGCCGTCTCGTTGCCGCCCGTGAGCCAGCCGTAGTCGAACTCGTTGTTCTTGACAAAGGGGATGGTCGTCTGAGTGGTCTTGAGGCTTTCGGAGCTCAGCACGACGTTACGTTCGACACTTTCGATGACCGACCCGTCGGGATTCATGTAGACCGTCTGCACGGGTTGCGTCACCTTGTCGCGGACGACAATCTGGGGCGAGAGCCACATGGTCGTACCGACGATGATGCCCAGTCCGACCTGTCCGACGATCTTGAAACGTCCCTTGAGGCCCTCCTTGCGATGACGGAAGACCTTGATGTAGTCGTCCAGTCCGCCGATCAACCCCAGCCAGACGGTCGAAACCAACATCAGCTGAATGTAGACATTGTCGAGTTTTCCGAAGAGCAGCATCGGCACCAGAATGGCCACGAGGATGATCACGCCGCCCATCGTCGGGGTTCCCTTCTTCTGGAGCTGCCCCTGGAGCCCCAGGTCGCGGATCTCCTCGCCGATCTGTTTCCGACGCAGGAAGTCGATGATCTTCCGGCCGAAGATGATGACGATCAGCAGCGAGAGGATGATGGCCGCCGCCGCACGGAACGAGATGTACTGGAACATACCCGACCCGGGCAGGTCATACACTTCGTCCAGATACTTGAAAAGATGATAGAGCATGTTGAGTCAATAGATGGTTGAACGATCAGATTTTGTTCCCGGAGGGCAGTGTTTCGAAGGCGCGACGGACCTCTTCGCGGTCATCGAAGTGGTGTTTCACGTCGCCGATGATCTGATAGGTTTCGTGGCCCTTGCCGGCGATGAGGATCAAATCGCCCGGGCGGGAGAGCAGCACCGCCGTACGGATGGCCTCAGCACGGTCCGTGATGCGCACGTAACGGGTCCCGGGCTGAAGGCCCGCCGTCATCTCGTCGAGAATCGCCTCGGGCGACTCGTGGCGCGGATTGTCCGAGGTGAAGATGGCCGTCGAGGCATAGCGGACGGCGATCTGCGCCATTTCGGGGCGTTTCGTACGGTCGCGGTCCCCGCCGCATCCGCACACCACGATGAGTTGTTGCCCGGGCGTCCGCAGCTCCTCGATCGTGCGCAGCACGTTCTCCAGCGCATCAGGCGTATGGGCATAGTCGACCACGGCCACCGTTCCGTTCTTGGCGCGGACGATCTCGAAGCGCCCGCTCACGGCGTGCAGCGTCGACAAGACGCGCAGCACCTCCTGCCGGTCAAAGCCCAGCAGTACGGCAGCACCGTAGACGGCCAGCAGATTGTAGGCGTTGAAGCGCCCCAGCAATCCGGTCCAGAGCTCCTGCCCGTCGATGCGCAGCAACATGCCGTCGACATGCATCTCGAGGATCTTGCAGCGGAAATCGGCCATCTCGCGCAACGAATAGGTGCTGACCGCAGCCGCCGTATTCTGGACCATGACCCGACCGTTGCGGTCGTCGACGTTCGTCAGGGCAAAGGCCCCCTTGGGCAGGTGATCGAAGAAGAGCTTCTTGGCCCGGATATATTCGGCGAAGGTCTTGTGGTAATCCAGATGGTCGTGGGTGATGTTCGAGAAGATGCCGCCGGCAAATTCGAGTCTGCGGATACGCTCCTGCACGATGGCGTGCGACGAACACTCCATGAAGCAGTATTCGCACCCGGCATCGACCATCTGACGCATCATGGCATTCAGCCGGATCGGATCGGGGGTCGTATGCGTGGCCTCGATCTCACGGCCGTCGATGCGGTAGACCACCGTGGAGATCAGTCCGGCGCGGTATCCCAGCGCCCGCACCAGATCGTAAAGCAGCGTGACGGTCGTGGTCTTGCCGTTGGTCCCGGTAATGCCCACCAGCCGCAGTTCGCGGCTCGGGAAGTCGTAGAAGGCCGCGGCCAGATCGGCCATCGCCCCCGACGAATCGCCCACCTCGATGTAGACGACGCCATCGGCCGGCTTGTCGGGGCGCCGCTCGCAAACCACCGCCGCAGCCCCCCGTTCCACGGCCATCGGGATGTAGTCGTGGCCGTCGCTCTGTGTTCCCCGGATGGCGAAGAAGCAGTCGCCGGGGTTTACGCGCCGCGAATCGTAGGTCAATCCGCCGACCGCGGTTTCGGGATCACCGGTCACCGCCGCAACGGGCGTGT
The DNA here is from genome assembly GCA_944321205.1 of uncultured Alistipes sp. Classification (GTDB taxonomy): domain Bacteria; phylum Bacteroidota; class Bacteroidia; order Bacteroidales; family Rikenellaceae; genus Alistipes. The sequence continues at coordinate 8,921 of CALUKK010000152.1, read as the reverse complement.
GACGAATCAGTTCCGAAATTCTCTTCATCTCTATTTCAACGTTATGGTTACCGCCGTTCCCGGTACAATGCGGGTCCCGGCGGGAATCGATTGCCGTATGACAGCCCCCTGCCCCGAGAAGCGGACCCACAGGCCGTGGCTCTCAAGCAGAAAGAGGGCATCCTTCAACCCCATGCCGCGTACGTCGGGCATCCGGCCGGGGGTCTCGTCGAGCGCCGTGACCACCACGCGTGAGAGGCTGTCGATGCGGGTACGGCCCCAGCCCCGACGCTCCTCACACTCGGTACGGGGCGAGAACTTGCTCGCCACACGGCGGATCTGGGCGATATCACCCCCCTTGATCCGATCGGGATAGCGGCGCGGGCCATCCGACTCGACCCGTCCGTACCAGTCGTGCCCGCGGTTGTAGATGTAGTCGACCATGCGCTTGACGACGGGGCCCGCCAACGGTCCTCCGTAATAGGCCTTTCCGGGCTGGGCCCGGGTCTCGATGGTCGTCAGGACCGTATAGCGCGGGGCATCGGCCGGGAAGTAGGCGATCATCGAACCCAGATAGGGGCGACCACCCTCGGTCGGAGAGGTGATCTGTGCCGTACCGGTCTTGGCGGCCACCCGCACACGCGTCGTATCGCGGAAGAAGGCGCTGGCCGTTCCTTCGGTGCAGACGGCCTGCAGACACCGCTGCACCTCGTGCAGCGCCGCCCGCGAGGCGATCGACGAGGCGATCGTGCGGCTCTCGAAACGCTCCTCGACATGCTCCCCGCGCCGCAACTCGCGAATCAGGACCGGAGAGATCATCCGCCCGCCGTTGGCGATGGCATTGTAGAAGGTGATCATCTGAATCGGTGCCAGCCGCACGCGGTAGCCATAGGCCATCTTCACCAGCATTACTCCCGGATCGGGGACCTTCCAGTCGGTTGTGATCGAGGGCTTCCGCTCGCCGAGGCGTTCAAGTCCCACGGTCTCACCCAGATGGAGCGTTTCGTGGAGATAGCGGCTGTAATCGAACTTCTTGCCCGTGATACCGTAGCGGTCCCAGACCGCCTCGGCGAAGTAGACGTTCGACGACGTGGCCACGGCGCGCCGGAAGTCGATTTCATGGTCTCCGCGGTGCGAATCACGAATATTGCGGGCCGGTCCCACCGTCACCGGATCACCGTTGTGCACATCATAAACGGTGGAGGGCGACATCCGGGCATCGTCCAACAGCGCGAGCATCGTGGCCAGTTTGAAGGTTGAACCGGGCTCCATCGAACGGCTCAGGGCATAGTTCTCCCGTTCGGAGTATCCGCCGCCGGGATCGCGCCCGAGGTTGGCCAGCGCCAGAATCTCCCCCGTATGGACCTCCATGACGATCGTCGTACCCCAGAGGGCATTCTGCCGTTCGAGCTGCTGCCGCAGGGCCTTGTCGGCCACATCCTGCAAGTCGAGATCCAGGGTCGTCACCACATCCATCCCGTCGACCGGATCCTGGTGATCGGCGCCCGCCACACGGCCATAGAACCCGCGTGCGATACGCTGCCGCAAGGCCTTTCCATCCTTGCCGGCCAACTCCTCGCGATAGGCCTCCTCGATGCCGTAGTTGCCGCGGTCGCCCGTCAGGCCGATCGTCCGGCGGGCCAGTTCACCCTGCGGATAGATGCGTTCGTCACGCTCGACAAGCGTGTAGACCATGCCCATGTTCCAGTTCAGCAGCGGATAGCGCCGCAGCACCTCCCATTCGGCATAGTCCACCTCGCGGGGAAAGATATTCACCGGTGTATGGTCGCGCAGGGTATCGTAGATGCGCCGCGTGATGTACTCCTCCCCGCGCAGGCGGTCGAAGAAGCGCGCAACGGGGCCTTCGGAGCGCAGATAGGTCGTATCACGGGGCCGCACCAGGCGGTAGCGCCGGGCATGCTCCTCCCGGAACTTGCGGGCATAGGCCGAGGCGGGCTTGTCCCTGAAGAAGGCGGCCAGCAGCTTGGCCAGCGAATCGGCCTGTTCATGGAACGTCTCGAGCGAGTCGAGCCCGGGCGATGCGAAGTCGAAGGCGGCCTGATAGCGGAAGATCGAGGTGGCGAGCGGCTCTCCGTCGCGCGAAAGGATGTTGCCGCGCTGGGCCTTGATCTCCTCGCGGGTGAAGATGCGGCTGGCAAGCCGGTCGGCATTGTAGGCCACTTCGCGGCTGAAGAGCTGCACCCAGACAAGCCGGGTAAGCACAACGGCTCCGGCCAGGATGAAGAGCACGTACAACAGCCTCACCCGCAGCAGAATGTCACTCTTGACCTTCGAACGCTCCTCCTTCATGGCCGATCAGTTTTCAATGATTTCTCCCGGAGCCAGCGGGTCGTAGAGATCAATGCCCCGGGCATGGAGCTCTTCGATGATGGCCGAATGGGTCGTACGTTGAAAACGCTGCTCCTGGAGCCGGATCGAACGTTCGCGCAGCTTCTGCACCTCGCGTTCCAGACGCGTGTAGCGCATATCGAGGTGCAACGACCAGAACATCACCACGATGCTCAGGAAAAACATCCCGGCAATGGTCAACAGATAGGGATAGTATTGCGAAACCCCCTTTCGTACGAGGATCGTACCCGAAAAGAGCTGCCACAGGGTACTCGAGCGGCGGCGGCGTTCCCGGGCTTCGCGCTGCTCGGCTTCGGCACGTTCGGCAGCCTCCAGCTCCTCATCGGCACGCAGATCCTCGTCGGCCTCCCCGCGCTCCATGCGGCGCACCTCGCGCCGCACGCGGCGGGCGAATTCCGCCTCCTCGTCGCGCCGTGCCTGCTCCTCGGGAGTTATGGGATCGAATTCGTGGTCGCGATACATGCTGCTCAACGTTTTACGGCGGCCCGGAGTTTTGCCGAGCGCGAGCGGGGATTGCGGGCCAACTCCCCGGCCGACGGCGTGACGGCCTTGCGGGTCAGCGCTTCGAAGGGGGCGAGCGAATGCCCGAAGAAATCCTTTTCGACCTGTCCCGTGAAGTTGCCGCTGCGCAGGAAGTTCTTCACCAGGCGGTCTTCGAGCGAGTGGTAGGAGATGACGACCAGACGGCCGCCGGGCCGCAGCACCTTGAGGCTCTGTTCGAGGGCCATCTTCAGCGCCTCCATCTCGCCGTTGACCTCGATGCGCAAGGCCTGGAAGAGCTTCGTCAGGAACTTCGAGGGATCCTTGGCCGGCGTACAGGGTTTCACCGCCTCGACCAATGCCGCCGTAGTCGTCAACGGCGCCGTCGCCCGGGCGCGGACCAGACAGCCGGCCACCTTCCACGGGGTCTCCAGTTCGCCCCAGTCGCCCAACACGCGGGTCAACGCCTCGGAGGTGTAGGTGTTCACCACATCGGCCGCCGTGATCCCGGCCCGCTGGTTCATGCGCATGTCGAGCGGGGCCTCGCCGCGGAACGAGAAGCCGCGTTCGAGATCGTCGAAATGGTGGGACGAGACCCCCAGATCGGCCAGAATGCCGTCGACTTCGGTCACGCCGCGCAGACGCAGGGCGCCACGCAGAAAGCGGAAGTTGCTCTCCACGTAATGGAAACGCGGATCCTCGGGACAGTTGGCCCGGGTATCGCGGTCCTGGTCGAAGGCGTAGAGACGGCCTTCGGGGCCCAGTCCGGAGAGTATGCGACGCGAATGACCTCCTCCGCCGAAGGTCAGATCGACGTAGGTTCCCGCCGGTTCGAGGCCCAACAGCCCCACGGACTCCTCCAGAAGCACGGGTGTATGATAGCCAGACATGATTGCGCTTGACAAAGGTCTATTTGGGCGTAAAGTTAATGCTTTTCCAAAAAAGATTCCGTATATTTGTTGCAATAAATTAGAAGATTCCATGCCTCAGATAGATATCGGCGCCGTAATCAGGGAGAAAGCGCCGCGTGCGGCCCGGTGGATTCCCCGTCCGGTCGTCGAGTGGCTGCGCCGCACGATCCACGAACGGGAGATCAACCACATCCTCGAACATTACTGGACGCTGCCGCCCCAGGAGTTCATCCGCGCGACGTTCTGCGAATGGCAGGTCTCCTACTCGGTCCAGGGACTCGAGCACCTCGATCCCCGGGGACGTTATCTTTTCGTTTCGAACCACCCCTTCGGAGGGATGGACGGCATGATGCTGGCCGACAAGCTGATCGAGCACTTCGGTGATGCCCGCGTGGTGGTCAACGACCTCTTGATGCACCTCGAACCGCTGCGTCCGCTCTGGATCCCAGTCAACAAGCACGGCGCGCAGAATGCGGCCTACGCCCGCAAGTTCGACGAGGAGTTCTTCGGCGACCGCCCGATCCTGACCTTTCCCGCGGGACTCTGCTCGCGGACGATCGACGGACAGGTCACCGATCCGGAGTGGAAGCTCAGTTTTCTGAAAAAGGCGTATGCTTCGCAGCGACAGATCGTGCCGGTCTTCGTCGAGGGGCGTCTGTCGAACTTCTTCTATCGGGTCTATCATCTGCGCAAGGCCCTGGGGTTGAAATTCAACATCGAGATGCTGTGGTTGCCCGACGAGATGTTCTCCCAGAAGGGGCGTCATTTCCGGATCGTCGTGGGGGATCCGATCCCGGTCTCCGAGCTTCAGCATCACGGATCGCTGCGCGAACAGGCCGAAGAGGTACGCAAAAAGGCGTATTTTTTGGAAAAAAAGCTCGCCGAACCCGCAAAATACCGCTAATTGTGGTATTTTTGTTGGGTCAATGCAACAGAAAAGAATGGAACCCATCATCGAACCCGTCGACCGGGAGTTGCTGCTGGCGGAGCTGACTCCGGCGCGCAAGGTCCGTGACACCCACAGGGCCGGCAATGAGATCTACATCTTTCCGGCCGCGGAATGCCCGGCTTTGATGCGGGAAATCGGACGGCTGCGCGAAGTGGCCTTCCGCGGAGCCGGAGGCGGTACCGGCCATGAAGTCGACATCGACGAGGAGGATCTCGCTCCGGACGGTTACTACCAGTTGATCGTCTGGGATCCCTCCGCCCGGGAGATCATCGGAGGCTATCGCTTCATCGTCTGCACGACGCCCTATCCGCGACACCTTTCGACGGAGCACTATTTCCGTTTCAGCGACCGTTTCCGCAAAAAATACCTGCCCCGGACGATCGAGCTCGGCCGCTCCTTCATCCAACCCTCCTACCAGGCCCGGGGCAACTCGAAGAGCATCTATGCCCTGGACAATCTCTGGGACGGGCTCGGAGCCCTGATCGTTCTGAACCCCAAGGCCAAATATCTCTTCGGGAAGGTCACCATGTACACCACCTACAAGGCTGTGGCACGCAATGCGCTGATCTGGTTTCTGCGCCGCTACTTTCCCGATCGCGAGGGGCTGGTCGAGGGGATCCACCCGATCCGTCTGGATCTGGACGATCCCTACTACGAAGAGCTCTTCAGCGGGGAGACCTACATGGAGAACTATCGCATTCTGATCCAGAAGGTGCGGGAATTCAATGAAAATATCCCGCCGCTGATCAACGCCTACATGAATCTCTCGCCCACGATGCGGGTTTTCGACACGGTGTCGAATCCCGACTTCGGAGGGGTCGAGGAGACGGGAATTCTGGTGACCATCCGGGACATCTACCCCGAGAAGCGGCTCCGCTATACCCGGTGGCAGGGATGGCGGGCCAACCTCAAACACCGCCGCGAAGAGTTCAGCGAACAACTCCGCCAGCATCTCGAACGCATCACCGGCAATCCGAAAAAGCGCAAAGAGTGACCTGAGAGATCACCCTCGCCCGCTCCGGCCCCCCGCATGCACCTTTCTGCAACCACACGCCCCTGATCGCCTGACATTCCCGGCGTAATCCCCACCACACACCCCCCGACTTTCGGAGGAGGGGGGGGGCTTTTCGCCGACCCCTCAAAAAAAAAGCCCTGCCCGAAGGCAGGGTACCAGGCAAACAATTATTTAACTAAAAAAAGAGGATGGCAGTCGACAAAAAAATTTCAAAATCTCACTCTCCACGCGAAACTCCTCGCCGGCCCCATCCATTTTACAGATATGATCTCTATTTTACGGGTTGGGATTCGGGTTCAGCCGGAGTCTGTTCCGGAGTTTCAGGCTTCTCTTCGGGCTTCTGCTCGGGTTTCTGTTCGGGCTTTTGCTCGGGTTTCTGATCGGGAGCCGGGCACTCCGTCTTCGGCGTTTCGGGTTTTTCGGGCTCCTGAGCGACGACAAATCCTCCTCCCATCAGCATCATGGCTGCCAACATCATTACGCTCTTTTTCATAACTTTTTGTTTTTAAGGTTGAACTTTCATTTTCCGGGAACGGTCTGTCGGTCCCGTTCCGTGAGAGAAATGTTCAAAGCCGGTGCCAAAACAGCCACTCACAAAAGTAACATGATGATCCAGAACACGATACATGGCAATCCCCCGAAAAAGAGAGATGTTGTCGGAGTGTGGAAAATAGGTCCTGACTGTGGAAACATTCCACAAAACGCCCTGCCGGAGCCTCCGTCAGAACGCTATTCAATCCCGTAAAGATGCATCTTGTTGTAGAGCGTCTTGCGGTCGATGCCGAGGAGTTTGGCCGCCTGCGACTTGTTGCCGCCGGCCGCCGCCAGGGCACGCCGGATCTGCTCCTCCTCGATGAGGGGATCCCGCAACGAGTAGGAAACGGCCGGACCCGACTCTCCGGTGATCTCCTGCGGCAAATCCGCCACGGTGATGTATTCACCGCCGGCAAGCAACGTGGCCGACATCACGGCATTCTTCAACTGCCGCAGATTTCCCGGCCAGTCGTATGCCGCCAGCGCCCCGGCAGCTCCGGAGTCGAACCCGACAATCCGTTTGTCGAGCTCCCGGTTGGCCTGATCGAGAAAGAAGTCGGCAAAGAGCGGAATATCCTCGCGGCGCTCGCTCAGAGAGGGTACCCGCAACGTAAAGGAGTTGATCCGGTGATAGAGGTCCGCACGGAATGTGCCGCGCGCGATGGCGGCCTCGAGATCCTCGTTCGTGGCGGCCACCAGACGAATATCCACGGGAATCTCGCGACTCGCCCCCACAGGACGGATCCGACGCTCCTGAAGGGCCCTCAGCAGCTGAACCTGGGTCTCATAGGTCAGATTTCCCACCTCGTCGAGAAAGAGCGTACCGCCGTTCGCCAATTCGAAAGCCCCCTTCTTGTCGCCCACGGCTCCGGTGAACGATCCCTTGACATGGCCGAAAAACTCCGATGCGGCCAACTCCCGGGGTATGGCACCGCAATCGACCGCCACGAAGGGTTTCGCAGCCCGTTTGCTGTTCTGGTGGATAAGTTGCGCGACATGCTCCTTGCCCGTACCGCTGGCGCCGTTGACCAGCACCGACATGTTGGTCGGAGCCACCAGCCGGATATATTCGTAAAGTTTTCGGGAGGCATCGCAGCGCCCTTCGATGTAGTTGAGCGATTCCGGAGCGGGATTCTCCTTTGCCACACTCCGCCGTGCGGGTTTCGGCGTCGGAGGCTCTTGGGCGGAGATCTCCAGCGCCTCCCGGATCTTCTTGAGCAGTTCGTCGGGATTGACCGGTTTGGCCACGTAGTCCCGGGCTCCGAGTTTCATGCAGCGCACGGCGTTCTGAATCTCGGCATAACTCGTCATGACGATCACCGGAGCGGTCATCTCCTCTCCGGCCATCCATTGCAGGAGAGCGATTCCATCCTCGTCGGGCAGCCGCATATCACTGAGCACCAGGGAAAATTTCCCTTCACCGAGGGCTTTTCGCGCCGCAGCGACCGACGAGGCCGTCGCCACCTCAAATCCGCGTTTCGAAAGCCACGTGCGCAGCATCAACGCAAAGGTGATATCATCGTCAACGATCAGAATTCGCTCCATCATGCTGCAAAGATACGTTTTTTTCCGCTTCCGCGACCACGGCGCGGATTTTCACAAGCAGGTTCCGCCACTCGTCGGGAAGCCCCTCGGCGGCGGGTCGCTCATCGGTTTCGATCCGTCGCAGCACATCGGCAACCTCCCGGATCCGGAGCATCGTGAAGATCGGAAGCATTCTGTGTGCCAGAGCCTTCACGGCAGCCGTATCCGCCGCGTCGAGCGCCTTTTCGAATTCCAGACAATTTGCCGTGGTCTGTTCGACAAAGGTGCGCAGAATATCCCGGGCCGCCTCGGCATCCTCTCCGGCATAGGCCGTCAGAACCCGGAAATCGACCGCTTCGGGCCGCCCGTTCCCGCCCTCATCCGCTCCGGGAAGGGGCCGTTCCGTTCCGTCGGGCTCCGCTCCGGCGGCCGGTTCCGACTCCGGGGTTCTCACCGCACCTGTGGAACCGGGCCCCTCCTCCCTCACATCACCAGCCGGCAGGGCGGCCCGAATCGCCGCCAACAGCTCCTGCGAGGTGAAAGGCTTGCGCAGGCACCCGGCAAAACCCCGTTTGCGGAGATCATCGACCGCCAGCTCGCCCCGAGCCGAAACCGCCACCACGGGTAACCCCGGATCGACCTCATGTACGATCTCCAGGACCCGGAAGCCATCGGCCGACGGCATCTGAATATCGGTCAGAACCAGATCGAAATCACCTTCGGCAACGAGTTTGCCCACATACTCGGGGTACTGACAGCCCTCGACCGAGACTCCGCTCCGGCGGCACATTGCGGCCGTCATCTCCAGTTGCAGAGGGTCGTCATCGACCAGCAGCACCCGCACCCCTCCTCCTGCAACCGGAGCCTCGGCCGGACACGGGACTTCTGCCGCAGGAACGGCCTCCGGAGCGGCGAGCATCCCCGTCTCTCCGGTTTCACGAACCGGAACCGTCACGATGAACCGGCTTCCCTCTCCGGGTCTGCTTTCGAGGGAGATTCTTCCGCCGAGAAGCTTCACCAGCCGATCCACGATCGAAAGTCCCAGGCCGAACCCGTCGACACCGCGTGCCGAACTCAACCGGACGAATTCGGCGAAAATCCGCTCCCGCTCCTCACGCCCGATACCCCGCCCGGTATCCCTCACCGAAAAGATCAACTC